>NZ_JBDPMI010000015.1:0-198834 GCF_039871555.1 Streptomyces sp. B5E4 | reverse complement strand
CGGGCCACCCCACTCCTGAGTGTGCGGGCCTGCGTCCGCCGTCAAGGGCGTCCCTCTCCGCTTCGCTGCGAGGGGCGTCGCTGCGCGATGGGGCTTCGCCCCACCCTTGACTGCGGACTCCGGCCCGTGACAGACCGGCGGCTATGGGTGGCCCGGAGGGAGCGGCGCTCCTTGAAGGCGCGTACGGGTCGGTGGGCCGGTGGACGGGGGCCGGGCCATCGGAGCCGGCCCGCCCTGTGCGCGGACGGGCCCTGTGCCGGTGGCTGCGGGCGGGCCTTGGGCCGGTGGCTGCGGGCGGGCCTTGGGCCGGTGGCTGCGGGCGGGCCTTGGGCCGGTGGCTGTGACCCCGCCCGGTGCCGGTGCTGCCGACGGGTCCCGTGCTGGTGCTGCGGGTGGGTCCTGTGCCGGTGGCTTGCGGAGCCGGGTCTCCTGCCCAGTTGTCGGCTGGCTCGGCGGGGTGGGTTCGTCCCCGGCTTCGGGCTGGGGTGTGGGCGGGGTGGTGGTAGGTGGGCGAAAGTCGGGCTGCGGGGGCGTTTTGCCTGGGTTTTTGCCGCTGTTGTGGCGAGTTTTTGGCGGTGGCGCGCATTCCGGGTGGCCTGGGGGAGGGGGCGGCCGGCTGGCGGTGGGTGGGTGCGTCTGGAGGGGCGAAAGTCGGCGCTGAGGGCCTGATTCGGGGCGGATCGGGGGGTGTTACCGCGAGTTACGGCCGCATTTCTCCGCTCGGGAGGCGGGCCGGGTGAGCGGGGAGTGGCTGCTGATGGCCGGGGATGTGGGCGGGACGACTGGCTGGGGGGTGAGCCGGAGCCCTCGGACAGCATGAGGACCTTCGGGACGGTGGTCCGAGTGCTGTGCGAACAAGCGGGGTTGAGTCGGGAGCAACTCGGGACCACGTGCGGTACTCGAAGCACACGGTTGCCTCGACCGAAGGCGGCCGCCGGATGCCACCGTCCGACTTCGTGGAGCGGGCCGAGCCCGTGCCGACCGTGGACGTGCACCGGACAGTGTGGCCTCGGTCGCGTGGTCCCGTGACGGCACTCGCCTGCTCACCGGTTCCTTCGACGGCACCGCGCGAGTGTGGGCCGCCGAGCCCGACCTTGACCGCTTGGAGCCGGAAGCGCGCGGCCGGGTCTTCCGCGGCCTCGCCGAAGGCGGGCGACTGCAGCACACGCTGCCGCTGAACCCGTGATCACCACCGCAGGTCGACCGTCTCGACCACGCGGTCCTTGGTGTGCACCAGGTAGCCGTCCGGGTCGAGGTTCATCGCCCTGCGCTCCGGAGCGATGCTGCGTCATGGATCCAGAGACCCGAGGAGGCGGCGCGCCGTCGGCCTTGCCGACTGGTCGACTGCACTGCCGCCCATGGAGGCCGCGTAGGCGGGTCAGGTGTCGAGCTCGCACCACACGATCTTGCCCACGCCCCTCCGTTCCGCCACCCCCCACCGGGCCGCCATCGCCTCTACGAGCAGCAACCCCCGGCCGCACTCGTCCTCCACGTCGTACGGCCGCTCCCGCGCCGGCAGCCGCTCCCGCCGGGTGTCGGCCACCTCGATACGGATCACGCCGTCGACGCGGAGCCGCATCGCGACGTGGAAGTCCCGCCCCGGGACCCGGCCGTGCAGCACGGCGTTCGCGCACAACTCCGCGACCGCCGTCTCTGCCGTCAGTGACACCTCCCCGTTGCGGGGGAAGCCCCACGTCTCCAACCGCTGCACGGCAAGCAGACGAGCAAGGCGGGCGCCACGGCGGCTGGACGTGAACTGCATCGCGAACGTCCGGGCGAGCGCGGTTGGTTGCGCGCCGGGGGCGCGTTCCGGTTCTCGTGCAATCGTTGGGGTGTTCATGGATCCCCACGGTGCCGGTGAGGCGAATACCCTGGCCAGGCGTACAGCGCCTACGGAGAGTGCTGTACCGGGCACGTAGTGCGAGTGGGGAGGCGATTCAGTATGGCGGAATCCAAGCGTCCGAGTCGACCGGTGGACGACGAAGGGGCGGGGATCCTGCGCGCCTTCGGGCGGCAGCAGAAGATCCTCCGAGAGCGGATCGGCGTCACACAGCCGCAGTTGGCTGGTCGGATCGGGTACAGCGAGTACCTGGTCGGGGCGGTCGAGCAGGGGCGGAGGATCCCGCGCCCGGAGTACGTCGACCAGGTGGACGTGGCGCTGGACGCGGGCGGGCTGCTGAAGGTGGCGAAGCCGGAGCTGCTACGGGTCCGGTATCCCGCGTTCTTCGAGGACTTCGCGGCCCTGGAGAAGGAGGCGGTGGAACTGCAGGTGTACGACTCGCAGGTGATCAATGGTCTCCTGCAGACCGAGGAGTACGCCCGTGCAGTCATGGGCGCCCGTCGTCCACCGGCAAGTGAGGACACCATCCAGCAACGAGTGGCCGCTCGACTCGACCGGCAGGCGATCTTCGACCGTCAGCCTCCGCCGTTGCTGAGCTTCGTCCTGGAAGAGGCTGTGCTGCGACGACCGATCGGTGGAAAGGAAGTGCTCCGTGGCCAATTGGAGCACCTGATCCTCATCGGGCGACGGCCGCACGTCGAGATCCAGGTCATGCCGACGGACGTTGAAGAACACGCCGGGCTGGCGGGTCCGTTGACCTTGCTTGAGACTGAGGAGCAGCGCAGGATTGCGTATGTCGAAGTGCAGAGCACCAGCCAACTGATCGTCGAGCGGAAGAAGGTCCGCGACATCGAGGGGCGGTATGGCATCCTTCGGGCGCAGGCCCTGACGCCTCGCGAATCACTGGACTTCATCGAGAAGCTCTTGGGAGGGCAATGAGCACGCCGACTTGGTTCAAGAGCACCTACAGCGACGGCGAGGGTGGTGCGTGCGTCGAGGTCGCCCTCGACTGGCGCAAGTCGTCCCACAGCGGTGATGACGGCGGCCAGTGCGTCGAGGTCGCCGCCACCCCCGCCGCCGTTCACGTCCGGGACTCCAAGGACCCCGACGGCCCCATGCTCACCTTCTCCGCCGACGCCTGGTCGGCCTTCACCGACTTCGCCTCCAGCCTGCCCCGGTAGCAAAAACCGCCCAGCGCCAGCTCTACTTCCTCCGGGCTCGGCACAGGGCGGTAGCAGCCAGGTACCGCGCGGCGTAGGCGCTGCCGTAGGCCGTGCCGCGGCTTCGTAGGGCCAGGTCGCGGAGTGCTCCGCCCGGTCGGCGCTGTTCGATCAACTCCGTGAAGATCGCCTCGTGGCGGGCCGCGATCCGGGCCGGGTCGAAGCGTGCGGAGGCGGCGCGCGCCGCCGCCCCCGTGCGGCGGCGCAGGTCGTCGTCCTGGATCAGCTCAAGCAATGCCTCCGCCACGGCGTTCGCGTCGCCGACCGGGACCAGGCGGCCGTCCACGCCGTCTTCGATGATCTCGCCCGGCCCGTGCGGGCAGTCGGTGGCGACGACCGGCAGCGCGCAGCGCATCGCTTCCACGATCGTCATGCCGAACGACTCCTTGCTCGATGTGACCGCGGCGAGGGAGCCCTTGGCCCATTCCTTCTCCATGGGGTTCGCGTTGCCCATGAGGAAGACGTGCTCCGTGAGCTGGAGGTCCGCGATGAGCGCGCGCAGTGCGTCGCGCTCGTTGCCGGTCCGGTCGCCGCTGCCGTAGATCCGTAAGCTCCAGTCGGGTCGGACGGCGACGACCCTGGAGAAGGCCTCGATCAGCAGGTCGTAGCGCTTGACCCGGGTCAGCCGGCCGGCGGCGACGACGACCTTGGCGCTGCCGTCCGAGGGGGCGACGGCCGGCGTCGGCACGCTGTTGGGGACGGCCTCGATGCGGACGCCGGGCAACTTCAGGCGGGTGCGGTAGGCGTGGGCGTCGGCTTCGGTGACCGTCGTGACCGCGTCGAGGAGGCCGTAGCGGAGGCCGAGTTCGCGACGCAGGCGCCCGCCGTGGCCGTCGAGCGTCAGGTGCTCCTGGGCGACGCGGACCTGGCCGCGGCGGGTCTGGCGGGCGAGGTGGACGTTGAGGCCGGGGCGGGTGCCGACGACGACGTCGGCGTCGACCGTGCGCAGGTAGGCCCCTATGCGGTCGTCGGTGAGCTTGCTGTACTGCCGGTGTCTGCCGTCGCCACGCGGGAAGACCCGGGCCGGTTTGCGGTGGTCCGGCAGGTCGCCCGCGTAGTCGGGGCTTGCTCGGCGCAGGTCGACGAGCGTGCGGATGGGGACGCCCTCCGGCGCTTCCATCATGGGCTCGTCGCGGTGCCGGAAGACGGAGACGAGTTCCACGTCGTGCCGCTCCGCCAGGGCCCGCGCGAGGTTGAAGGTCGTACGGATGGTGCCCCCGATTCCGTACGTATTGTGCAGCAGGAATGACATACGCATGCGTGGTCCGTGCCCCCCAGATGTAGTCGAACAAGACGCTAGTTCTTCGCCGCAGAGGCCCCTTCTGTTCTTCCGGTGGCGGGAGGGGCGTGTGGGACGTAGCGTCGGATGGGGGACTACGGCATCGGAGGAGTACGAAGATGCTGGAGAACACCGCGCGCAACAAGCGCTACATCGTCGGATCCGTCCTCGTCCTCGCCGGTGTGGTGGGCGTGGTCTGGAGTGTCTGGCTGCCCTGGTACAACGGCCGGGACGGTCGGTTCTACGCGCTCGGGAGCGTCTTCGACGGGATTTCGGACACCCGCGCGCAGCTCTTCGGGTCGATCTTCCTGCCCTTCGCGTTCGCCGCGCTCGTGGCCGTCTACGGGATGCTGGCGCGCTCGCGCGTCCTCGTCGTCCTCGCCGCCCTGCTGGTGCTCTTCATCACCGCGCTGTGGATGCTCCGGCAAAGCCAGCTGGTCGGCGGCCTGAAGGTCAACACCGACGGCACCGGTCTGGACGTCGGGACGGCGAACGCCGTGATCGGCGCCGCGCTCATGCTGATCGGCGTGGTCGTCTGGGGCAAGCAGCGCCGCCGCCCCGTCACCGCGGAAGGGACCACGACCGAGGCCCACCGTCGTGTCGTCTCCACCACCGACAAGCCCCGGCGGCCCGGCGAGGCGGAATCCCCCGCCCGGCCCCCCGGCGAGGCGGAACCCCCCGCCGACCGGCCCGAGGAACCGCCCCGCGCCGCCTAGCCGCCGTGAGTCCGAGGAGATACTGGGCCCTCGGAACGGAACACAGGCGGATGAGGAGTACGGCCGGTGACCGGTGACAACCGTGTGGGACCGCCCCGCTCGGGAAGCGAGCGCGACACGCTGCGGGCTTATCTCGACTACCACCGCGCCACCCTCGCCATGAAGTGCGCGGGGCTGAGCGACGAGGAGCTGCGGCGGCGGTCGATGCCGCCGTCCACGCTCTCGCTGCTCGGTCTGGTCCGGCACATGGCCGAGGTGGAACGTGCGTGGTTCCGCCGCGTGTTCGAGGACCACGACGTGCCCATGGTCTGGTCCGACCGGATCGACTTCCAGGCGGCGTACGACGCGAGCGGGTCGACGAGGGCCGAGGCGTTCGGCGCCTGGGAGGCCGAGGTGGCGCACTCGCGCCGGATCGAGCGGGCGGCCGCCTCCCTGGATCGGACCGGGTATCAGCCGAGGTGGGAGGGCGAGGTGTCGCTGCGGATGGTGATGGTGCACGTACTCCTGGAGTACGGCCGCCACAACGGGCACGCGGACTTCCTGCGGGAGGGCATCGACGGGACCGTGGGCGCCTGAGCCCGCGGGCGCCGAGGGGCGTGGGGCCCGGCCTCCTGCCGGGCCCCAGCCTCCCGGGCTACGCCTTCGGGTCCGCCGGGTGGAAGTTGATGCGTTCCCTGACGACGGGGTAGCCGGCCTTGGCGAAGTTCGCGGCCATGGGGAAGTTGCCCCGGTCCGTCGCGCCGCTGATGAACTCCGCGCCCTGCTCGACGAGGAAGTGGGTGCAGTCGGCGAGGAGGTCGTAGGCGTAGCCGTTGCCGCGGTGTTCGGGCAGAACCCCGATGAAGCCGATGGTCGGTCCTGAGGGGTTGTGGGCGGGGATGTGGATTCCGGCCAGCTCGCCGTCGGGCGTGTACGCGGTCTGCCACCACTGGCGGGGGGAGGGGCACCAGTGGAAGAAGTCGAGTTCTTCCCGGGCGGCCTGGTCGAGGCCGCCTTCCTCGATGGCCTTGAGCGCGTGGGCGTCCAGGGTGACGGAGTGGATGCGGCGCAGGGCGTCGAAGAACACGCTGTCGTCGGGTTCGGCGCGGAAGCGCAGCCGCCCGGGGCGCTCGGGGAGGCCGTGGTCCGGGGTCCAGCGGTAGAGGAACCGCTCGACGAGGAGTTCGTACCCGGCGGCGCGGGCGGCGGCGAAGCGGGTGTCGGCGGCGGCGCGCAGGGCGGGGTCGTCGCGCCAGTCGCCGGGCAGGTTGATTTCGAGTTCGACCCGCCAGGGCACGGAGCGCAGGAGCCGGGCCCCCGCCTCCTCCTCGCCTTCGGCCACGTCGAACCAGTTGATGCTGAGGGGCTCCGCGTCGTCGGGGCCGCCCCACCAGGCGCCGCGGGCGACGACCCGGCCGTCGCGCAGGGCGACGCGCTTCCATTCCGTACGGAACCGGGTGCGGCGGTGGCTTTCGCGGGCGCCGAGGGGGTCGGGCAGGGCGTCGAAGAGAGGGGCGTCGCTCTCGGTGAGCGCACGGATGACCGTATCGGTCATGGAATCCTCCGGGATACGTGCTGTACGGCGCGCTCCCGTCAGGACTTACGAACCACGCCGGACTGCGGACGAGGGGAGCGCCGGGTAAGGGTGAACGTCACGGCACTCGCCTCCTTCCGTCCGTCTCAGGGCGTGCCGTCACACAGTAGGTGATCACCGCCGGTTCGTCCACGGTTTTCCGGGCCGGGAAAACCGGTGGAGCGGCGCCGCCCCGCGCCCGTACGGTGACCGCGACCGAGTCGTCGAGGCAAGGGCGTGCCGTTGTACACCGTGTGAGACCTCCCAAGCGCTGATTGGTCGCGCGTCGTGCGCCGCTCCGTGCGGGCGCCGTCGCGCTGCTTTTTGCTGCGGTTTTCTCACACAGATACCGGTGTACTTCTGTGCTCACAGACTGGTTGGTCATGCCCACCTGCCTGCCGCTCGTCCGCCGCCGCTGTCACGCGTGCGCGTCCGGGCGTTTCCGGGCGAACGGCAAGTTCCGCGTCAACGCCCACCACAAGCTCCTCGACGTCTGGCTCCTCGCGCTCTGTACGGGCTGCGGGGAGACCGCGAAGCTCACGGTCCTGGAGCGGGTGAACGTACGCTCCGTACGCCCCGAACTCCTGGCCCGGCTCCACCACGACGACATCCACCTGGCCGCCACCCTGCTCCAGGACCCGGCCCTCCGGCGCCGCAACCGCATCGCGCTGGACTGGACGGGCGCCTGGCGCCTGGACACGGGCGGCACGGACCACCTGAACCGCGAGGTCATCGACGTCACGGTGCGCTTCGCGGCCCGGATCCCGGTCCGCCCGGTGCGGCTGATCGCGGACGGCTGCGACCTCACGCGAGCCGAGGCGGAGCGCCTGATCGACGAGGGGAGGCTCCTCTCGGCGATCCGCCTCACGGCCAAAGTGACCGGCGACTTCACCTTCACCCTCAAACGCTGAGCGTCCCCCGCTCCCGGTGGCGCGTCCGGCGCGGGCCACCGGGAGCGGGGATCAGCGGCGCGGGGCCGTCGGGCCCCGTGTCGAGTCCGGCGACACCCTCGATGCGCACCCAGCGCACCTTCAACCCGTCCGCGCCGCCGCCGTAGTGGCGCAGGTGGGCGCGGAGGACCCGGACCGAGCCGAGCAGACAGCGGTGCCTGTACAGCAGTATCAGGACGATCCCCAGCCCCACGGCAGCAAGTCCCCGGCCCCAGCCGCCGCCCAGGCCGAACCCGGCGGCGAAGGCGAGGCCGAGGACCAGAACGAAACCGAAGCAACTGCTCATCGCTGCCCGCCTCCCGGTCCGGCTCGGCGGCCGGCGTGCCAGGGCCGGCCGGGGATCCGTCCCGGGACGCGCTACGCGACGGCGGTGGCCTCCAGTTCCACCAGGAGGGTCGGGATCGCCAGGCGGGTGACGCCGAGCATCGTCGTCGCCGGGGCGGTCTTCGCCGCGGCCAGGCGGGCGGCCAACTCGCCGTAGTGCTGGAAGAGGACGTCGACGTCGGTGGTGTAGACGTTGAGGCGGACGAGGTTTTCCAGGGACATGTCCGCCTGGGCGAGGACCGCCTCCAGGTTGTCCAGGCTGAGCGTGAGCTGTGCGGCCATGTCGCCCGCGTGCTGCGGCCTGCCCTCGGGGCTCATGGCGGTCTGGCCGGAGACGAAGAGGGTGCGGGTGTGGCCGGAGACCAGTTCGCCCTGGTGGAAGCCCATCTCCGTCGACCAGGTGACCGGGTTTATCGCTGTACGTTCCATGGGCGTCAGCCTCGCAACGAATGACGACATCCTGTGTCGTATATCCTGCTAGATTTTTTCGCATGCGCGCCGATCGTCTGGTCTCGCTGGTCCTGCTGCTCCGCCAGCGGGGCCGGCTCTCCGCGGCCACGCTCGCGCGTGAGCTGGAGGTCTCCACCCGCACCGTGCTGCGTGACATCGACGCGCTGTCCGCGGCCGGGGTCCCGGTCCACTCCGAGCGCGGCCGGCACGGCGGGTTCGCGCTGTTGCCCGGGTTCCGTACGGAGCTGACCGGGCTCAACCACGACGAAGCCCTCGCCCTCCTCATCGCCGGATCGCGGCGCGGCGCGCAGGCGTTCGGGCTCGGCTCGGCGCTCGCGTCGGCGATGCTCAAGGTGGTCGACGCGCTGCCGCCCGGCTACCGCGACACCGCCGCGGGCGTGGCCGAACGGCTCCTCGTCGACCCCGAGACCGACCTCCTCGCCCGCCCGCTCACCGCGGACGAGGTACCGGACGACGTGATAGCCGCCATCCGCGGCGCCGTGTTCGCCGGGCGGAAGCTGCGGATCCGCTACGCCCCCGAGGGGCGGGCCGCGGCGTGGCGCACGGTGGACCCGATCGGCCTGGTGACCGTACGGGACAAGGGCTACCTGCTCGCCGCCCGTGACGGCGCCGACCGCACCTACCGGCTCTCGCGGGTACGCGCCGCGGAGGAACTCCCCGAACCGGCGCAGCGCCCCGAGCGCGTCGACCTGGACCGGGCGTGGCAGGAGCGGAGCGCCCGGTTCCGTAGCGGCGGGGACCAGGTCGCGGTGACGGTACGGATCACGCCGCGGCGCCGCGAGGAGCTGGTGGGCACCGCGCTCGCGGTGCTCGCCGAGGACGTGGAGCCGGACGGGCGGCTGCGGCTGGAGGCGGCGTTCCAGGACGCGCGGCACGCCGAGTGGGCGGTGTGGCAACTCGCGACGGACGCCGAGGCGTTGTCGCCGCAGTGGCTGCGTACGGCCCTGCGCGACCGCGCCGCGGCCCTCGCCGCCCACTACGCGGGCGGGTCGGCTACGGCGGCGGGGTCAGGCTGATCCGGAACTCCTGGTCCGCCGCGTCCGAGCAGCGGGCCTGGACGATCTCGGCGCCGGGGGCGGTGTCTTCGTCGCGCGGCGCCAGGCACGCGCCGGTACCCGGGAGGATGCGGAAGGGGGTGTCCGCCCCCTGGCCGGCCGCTTCGAGGCGGAAGCGCTGCGCCGGGTCGTCGTCGGCGCAGGCGTCGCGGGGTTCGAGCAGTCCGCGGCCGGGGCCTTCGCGCATGGCGGTCAGGCAGCCGATGCCGTGCTCCGGGTGGTGCCACTGGATCTGTACGGCGCCGTCGCCGACCGGTTCGAGGTAGACCCGCGGCACGACGGCCCGTCCGCAGGGCTGCTGGGCCGCGACCGCCGTGCGATAGCGGCCCGTACGGTCGGAGCCTTCCGTGACACAGAGCCCGGGGCTGCGGGCAGGATGAAGCTGCGCCCAACTGCCCACGGCCTTGAGGCCCTTCAGCTCCCTGAGACCGGGCCCCGGCAGCGGATCGCCGCTGACCGCCGCACGCGGCTCGCCGGGCTCCGACTTATCCGGCAGCAGCGCCTGTACGCCCAGCGTGCCCCCGGCGCCGAGCCCCACCGCCGCCAGCAGCCCGGCCGCCCACCGCCACCGCGGGGCGGCCGCGGGCGGCGGCGGCTCGGGGCCGTCGTCCGCCTTGTCAGGTTCGCGCCGCGGCACACATCCTCGGTCTCAGTCGCCGCAACCGCTCGGCGGCGGCGGCGCTGGTCACGGGGGCCGGTCGCGCTCCGCCCGTCGCTCGGCGAAGCCGGTCCGCTCCCCCGGACCGGCACGGGCCGGGGCCGTCGCGTGGGACAACCACGGCGGCCTCGTCCCCGACGCAGGCGGTGAGCGCCGTCAGGGGCCCCGCACGGGGGGCGGGGCCCCTGACGGGTTGTGGAACGCGACGGGGCCTTCGGCCCGTGTGCGGGGCGGCTCCGGGCGGGTCGCGCTGCGGCCTGCGTCACGCGGGGCCGGTGCGGGGGCGGGTGAAGGCGTGCAGGACGTCGATCTCGGTGAAGCCCGCGCGGTCGTAGAGCGCGGCCGCGGCCGTGCGGTCCTGGATGTCCTGGGCCGTGGCGTCGGTGTCGTCGTCGTCCAGCAGCAGGATGACCTGCGTGGCGCCCAGATCGTCCGCCAGCGTGGCGAGCGCGGAGCCGAGAAGCGGGCGGGCGAGGCCGCGGCCGCGGGCGTGCTCCTCGACGCCGATCCACCACAGGGCGCCGTAGCCGTCGTGGGCGCCGACGAGGGCTTCGGCGACGACGGTGCCGTCCCGCTCGTCCCGTACGGTCAACTGCCGCTTGCGCGGGTCGCCGTCGGGGCCGGGGCCGACGAGGAGGGCCGGGACGCGGGGGAGTTCGGGGGCGGGAAGCTCGCGGCGGAGGTAGCGCCAGCGGCGGCCGTCCGCGAAGCCGGCGCGCACGAGGGCGGCGCGGGTGGCGGGGCGGTGGCGTACCGGCAGGCACTCCAGGCCGAGGGTGAGGGCCGAGGTGATGTGGAAGGCGTCGACGGCGCGGTGCGCGAAGGCGGCGACGGCCTGGCCGATCAACGCGCGGGCGACGGAGGGCTGTTCGCCGCAGTGGGCCCAGAGGATCAGGCCGGTGTCGTCCTCGGGGCGCAGCGCGTACGACACGATGCCGTGCACGGCGCCGCCGGGGCCGGCGGCGACGACCGTGACGGGCGGATCCAGCTCGGCCCACCAGTCGGCGTCGGCGCGGGAGCGCCCGGCGAGGGCGTCGGCGAACATGGCGGGGGTGGCGGGCGGCTGACCGGGGAGCCGGTCGGCGTTGACGAGACCGAGGGCGGCGGGCTCGTCGGCGGGGTCGGAGGGACGGACGGTGAGGCGGTCGGGGGAGGGCGGGGCGAGGGAGTGACGGCGCATCTAGCGGGCCTGCTCGGTGCTGCCGCGGGCGGGGGCAGGGGCGGGCACGCGGACGGTCGGCGGCGCGGCGACCGGCACGCGGGTGGCGGGCGGGCCACGGCGCTTGTCGCCGGCGGCCGGTGCGTCGGTGTCTCGCGCTGCGGCGGGCCGTGCGCGGGGAGCCCGTTCCCCGGCGAACCGCCGCGCGGGGGCGGTGCGCCGGTCGGGATGCTGCTCGTCGGCGGCCTGCGGGTCGGGGGCCTGCTCGTCGGCGGCCTGCGTCCCGGGCGCCCGGGTATCGGCCGCCGGCGCCGCGGCGGCCTGCTCCCGGCCCCAGTCCGCCAGCGGTACCAGCGCGGCGTTCAGCCTCGTGCCGGACTCCGTCAGTGAGTACTCGACGCGGGGCGGCACCTCCTCGTACGACACCCGCCGGACGATCCCGTCCGCCTCCATCTCGCGCAGGTGGGAGGCGAGGACCTTCTCCGTGATGCCCGGCAGCAGGCGGCGCAGTTCGCCGAAGCGGCGGGTCGGGCGGCCGTCGAGCGCCCAGAGGATCAGCACCTTCCACTTCCCGCCGATGATCTCCATCGCGGCGTCGATGCCGCAGACGTGGCCGTCCGGTGCACCGGGCCGGTTCAGCGTGGTCATGCTCTCCCCTCCCACTTCCGCACCCCGGGACCCCCGCCGACGTGCTCGCTCACCCCAGGGTAACCACCCACTCCGAAGTGCGTACTTGATCGTTTACGGGCCTGTGACCAGCCTTGTCGTCATGACACCGCACACCGTAGAGAAGACCCCCGTGACCCTCCTCGGCCTCGGCGCGATGGGCAGCGCCCTGGCCCGCACCTGGCTCGCCGCCGGCCACCCGCTGACCGTCTGGAACCGCACCCCCGCCCGCGCCGGGGCACTGGCCGACGAGGGCGCCCGTACCGCGGACAGCCCGGCGGCGGCGGTCGCGGCCGGGACCCTGGTCGTCGTCTGCCTGCTGGACGACGCGTCGGTCGGAGAGGTACTGGCCGACGCGGACCTCAGCGGCAAGGACGTCGTCAACCTGACCACGTCGACGCCCGACCAGGCCCGCGACCGCGCGACCTGGGCGAGCGAGCGGGGCGCGCGCTACCTGGACGGCGGGATCATGGCCATCCCGCCGATGATCGGCGTCCCCGAAACCGGCGGCTACGTGCTCTACAGCGGCCCGCGCGACCTGTTCGACCACTACCGCGACACCCTGGCGGTCCCGACCGGCGCCACCTACGCCGGCGAGGACCCGGGCTTCGCGGCCTTGCAGGACGTGGCGCTGCTGAGCGCGATGTACGGGATGTTCGCCGGCACGACGCACGCCTTCGCGCTGATCCGCAGGGAGGACCTGGACCCGGCGGCGTTCGCCGGACTGCTGACCGGCTGGCTCACGGCGATGGCTCCGGCGGCACACGGCATCGCCGCCGAACTCACCGCCGACGAAGCCCCCGAGGAGGACGTCTCCAGCCTCGCCATGCAGGTGGCCGGCACCCCCACGTTCCTCGACACCGCCCGCCAACAGGGCGTCAGCGCCGAACTGCTGGCCCCGTACTTCGAACTGATGCGCCGCGGCCTGACCGAGCGGAACGAGGCGAAGAACCCCAAGGGCCTGGTCGACCTCCTCCTGCGCTGAGCCGGATCGGCCGCGGAGGTCAGCGGCGGGCCGTGCCCTTTTCGGCGTCGAGGGCGTAGACGCAGCGGTCCTTGCTGCAGGCGTAGACGACGCCGTTGGCGACGACCGGGGAGCCGGTGATCTCGCCGTCCGTGGCGAGTTTCCAGCGGAGTTGGCCGCCTACGGCGTCGACGGCGTAGATGCAGTGGTCCGCGGAGCCGAAGTGGACGCGGCCGTCGGCGGCGACGGGGGCGCCGATCAGGTCGCCGCGGGTGGCGAAGCGCCACATCGGGGTGCCGGCGACGGCGTCGAGGGTGTAGAGGGCGGCGCCGCTGCCGACGTGCACGTGGTTGTCGGCGACCAGGACGGGTTCGATGGACTGGCGGGCCTCGGTGGCGATGCGCCAGCGTTCGCGGCCGTCGGCGGCGTCGAGGGCGTAGACCGTGCCGAGGTGGTCGGCGACGAAGACGCCGCCGCCGGTGAGGGCCGCGCCCGGGGCGTACGCGGGCGGGCTGAGGATCACCGCGGGGGCCTCGAACGTCCAGCGCAGCGTGCCGTACGCGGCGTCCAGGGCGAGGACCCGCTTGCCGGCCGCGGCGAAGACCGTGGGCCCGGCGGCGACGTCGTCCGCGGGGAGCAGCCGTACCGGGACGCCGCCGCAGGCGGCGGCGTCGCCGATCGGGTACGACCAGCGTTCGGCGCCGGAGCGGGTGTCCAGGGCGCGCAGCCGGCCGTCGCCCCAGACGTAGACCGTGCCGTCGTGGGCGAGCGGCCCGGCCTCCTGGGTCTCGAACTCCGTCTGGGCGCCGCTGTGCTCCCACAGCGGCTCGCCGGTGGCCGCGTGCCGGGCCTGGAGGCCGCCGCCGCGGGTGCCGGTGACGACGGTGCCGGCGGCGACCTGGAGCGAGTACACCCAGCCGCCGGTGCCCTGGCGCCAGCGCTCGCGGCCGTCGGCGGCGTCGAGGGCGTACAGGCTGGGGCCGTCCGAGGCGTGGATCAGGCCCTCGGACAGCGCCATCGACCAGGCGACCTCGCGGGTCTTGAACTGGCGCCTGCCGCTGGTCACGTCGAGGGCGTGGACCTCGAAGGAGGTGACGTACAGCAGGTCTCCGGAGACGACCGGCTTGCCCCAGACGTCGTTGGACATCCGGAACCGCCACGGCCGCCACCGCGGCGGCTCCTGCGGCGCGGCCTCGGCCGGGGGCGCCGGGGCGGTCGTCGGCGGGGAGGCGGCGTGCGGGTGGCCGCCGGAGTGCGCGGCGGGCGCCTGCTGGGCGCCGGGCGCCGCGGCCGCGCCGCGGGGCCGGGCCCAGCCCAGGTCGAGCCCGCCGTCCGCGGCGGCGCGGGCGCGCGCCGCGCGGGCGTCCACGACACGGGGGCCGGGGCCGATGGGCACGGGGGCACCGGCCAACTGGACCTCGGCACCGGGAGCCTGCGGCGGCGCGGCGGGGGAGGCCCCGGCCGGCTGCGCGGGCACGCGCTCCGGCGGCGCCGTGGGGGGTGCGGCCGGGGCGCCGCCGGGCGCAGCATGGGCGGGCCCCGCGCCGCCGGGGCCGGGGCCGTGAGCAGGGCCGGACCCGGGTGGCCCGGCGTGCCGCCCGGGGGCGGAGTGCGGCGCCGACTGCGGTACGGCATGGGGCGCGGACTGCGGCGGCGCCTGCGGTACGCCCCCCGGACCCGCCGACGGCGGGTGCGCGGGCCGCGGCGGCATCGACCGGCGCGCCGCGGAGGACCCCCGCGACCCCCCGTGCCGCCCCGCGGAACCCCCGTGCCCCCCGGCCCCGCCCAGTGTGGCCGCGGCCCCCCGGCGCGTCTCGATCATCCGGATCGCGGTACGCGGCAGCCACGCCGACGCCGTACCGCTGTCGTCGCCCGCGGCGCCGAACAGGTGCGGCGCCAGGTCGGACTGCAGCGCCTCCGGCGAGGGCCGGTGGTCGGCCGTCATCTGCATGCAGGCTTCGATGAGCGGCCGCAGCTCGCCCGGCAGCCCCTCCAGGTCGGGCCCTTCGCGCAGCAGCATGAACACGGTCTCGACGGGGTTCGCGCCGTGGAACGGCGCGTGGCCCGTAGCGGCGAAGACGAGGGTGGAGCCGAGTGAGAAGACGTCGCTGGCGCCCGTCACGCTGCGCGAGTCGCGCGCCTGTTCCGGCGACATGTACGCGGGAGTGCCGACGGCGACGTTGGTCATGGTCAGCCGGGTGTTGGAGACCCCGGACGCGATACCGAAGTCGATCACGCGCGGCCCGTCCTCCAGGACCAGCACGTTGGACGGCTTGAGGTCGCGGTGGACGAGCCCGGCGCCGTGGATGGACTGCAGCGCCTCCGCGACGCCCGCGGCCACCCACCGCACGGCCTGCGGCGGCAGCGGCCCGCAGTCGTTGACCATCTCCTCCAGCGAGGGCGCGGGCATGTACGCGGTGGCGAGCCACGGCACGGCGGCCCGCGGGTCGGCGTCGACGACGGGGGCGGTGTAGAAGCCGCTGACGGCCCGGGCCGCCTCGACCTCGCGGGTGAAGCGCACGCGGAAGAGCTGGTCCTCGGCCAGCTCGGTGCGGACAGTCTTGATCGCCACGCGGCGGCCGGAGGCCGACCGCGCGAGATAGACGAGACCCATCCCGCCGGCGCCCAGCCTGCCGAGCACCTCGAAAGGACCGATCCGCCTCGGGTCGTGCTGCGCAAGCTGCTCGACCACGTAACCATCCACCTCCCCGTGGGGGGCTCCCGCAACCGGGCCCCCCTGCAGCCTCTCACCGCAGGCGTACGGCCGTCAGTCCCGAAAGTACGCCTGCCGATTCTCCACTCCGGAACCCCCCTGGGCTAACCCGGGGGGCGGCTCCGGCCCCCGCCGCCCCCGGAACCGCCGGGTCCGGTGGCGCCCCGCGGGCCGCGCCGGCCGCGGGGCGCGGGGCAGCACCGGGTCAGGTCCCGTCGGCGCTGGTGGCGGGGGCGGAGGGAGTCTCCGCTGTACGCCCGTCACGGGCGGTGTCGCCCGCCCCGGCCGGCCGGCCCTCCGCGGCCGGCGCGCCCCCTGCGGCCGCTTCGCCCTCCGCGGCCGGCTCGGCGTCCCCGGCCGACGCCCCGTCCATCACCGCGAACGCAGCGCCCTGGTTGTCCACCACCACCGCGAACGTCGCCCCCGGGATCTCCTGCCGGTCCACGAGCACCCGCCCGCCCCCGAGCCGTACCGTCCGCAGGGCGTCGCCGACATCGGCCACCCGGAAGTAGACGAGGAAGTGCGGCGGCATCTCCCGCGGCAGCACGTCGCCGACGATCGCCCGCCCGGCCACCTGCCGGCCGGAGTCCGGCAGCGTCCACGCCTTGAAGTCGCCCGCGTCGAACGGGGGTGCCTGCAACTCGTAGCCGAAGACGGCCGGATAGAAGGCGTCGGCCGCCTCCGCGTTCCGTACGTAGACCTCGGTCCAGCAGAAGGAGCCCGGCACGTCGGTCACGCCGAAGCCCCGCCGCTCGCCGGCCTGCCAGACGGCGAACACCGCGCCGTCGGGGTCCGCGACCGTCGCCGAGCTGCCGGCCTCCGAGGTCGCCGCCGGCTCGGTGAGCACGGTGCCGCCGGCCCGCCGGACCTTTTCCACGGTGCCGGCGAGGTCGGGGGTGGCCAGGTGGATGCCCCAGGCCGTGGGCATCCGGCCGTCGCGCTTGGCGACGAGCGCGGCGATCGGCTTGTCGCCGAGGTAGGCCCGGGAGTGCCGCGGAAAGCCGGGGCTTCTGTCCGTACCCTCGCCGCCCTCCGTGAACGTCCAGCCGAACAGCTCACCGTAGAAGCGCTCACCGGCGCGGAGGTCGGGCAGTGCGGCGTCGGCCCAGCAGGGTGAGCCCTCGGCGAATGCGGCCATGACCGTCGTCGTCCTTCCATGGGACCGTGGTGGGGACTGGCGTGATGGGGGACTGGCGGGACGGGGATCGCGCGATGGGTCGCATCGCCAACGTATCCGGTGCGGACATGGGCTCTTGCGAAAATACCCCGAACGTCACGTCAATTCTGTTCGAGAGTGACAATTCGCGCACTTCCGACCGTGTGACCTCCCCGTTTGCACTCGTCAGATCGCGGTTCGATCACGCGTCGGTAAGCTGACGGCATGACAGGTCAAGTTCGGACGGTCGACGGCCGTGTCGCCGGCCGGCGCGGCCAGGCGACCCGCACCAAATTGCTCGCATGCCTCGGCGACATGCTCGACTCCTCCCCGTACCGGGACGTGAAGGTGATCGACGTCGCCCGCAGGGCGGGCACCTCACCCGCGACCTTCTACCAGTATTTCCCCGATGTCGAGGGCGCAGTCCTGGAACTCGCGGAGCAGATGGCCAAGGAGGGCGCCGGCCTGACCGGGCTGGTGGCGGACCGTTCCTGGACGGGCAAGTCCGCGGCCCGGGCCGCGGAGGAACTGGTCGACGGATTCCTCGGGTTCTGGCGGCGGAACGAGGCGATCCTGCGGGTCGTCGACCTCGGGGCCGCGGAGGGTGACAAGCGGTTCTACAAGATCCGGATGAAGATCCTCAACTCCGTCACCAAGTCCCTCACCGAGTCGATCCGGGAGCTGCAGGCGAAGGGCAAGGTCGACGAGGCCGTGCACCCGGCGGCGGTGGCCGGGTCGCTGGTGGTGATGCTCGCCGGGGTGGCGGCGCACCAGAAGGCGTTCCAGACCTGGGGCGTGAAACAGGCGGACCTGAAGCCGTCGCTGGCGCTGCTGGTGCACCTCGGGGTGACGGGGCGCAAGCCGCCGAAGCAGGTGTGAGCGCGCAGCGTAGCGGCTGCTGAATCGTTAACCCACCGAGCCGGGCAAGCCGCCGGGCGGAAGCCCGCGCGGCACTACGCTCAGCCGCATGTCTCATGACCGTGTCCATTCAGAGCGCGGGCGGCAGCCGGAGGGCCGGGACGACCGGCCCGTACTCGTCGTCGGCGGCGGCCCCGCCGGGCTCGCGACGGCGGCGGCGCTGCGCGCGGCCGGGATCCGGGCCGTCGTCCTGGAGCGCGGCGCCCGGGTCGGCGACTCGTGGCGCAGGCACTACGACGGACTGCGGCTGCACACGCCGCGGGGGATGTCGGGGCTGCCGGGCACGCCGCTCCCGCGCCGGTACGGGCGGTGGGTGGGGCGGGACGAGCTCGCGCGCTACCTGGAGGAGTACGCGGAGGGCCACGAGCTGGAGATCGTGCACAACGTGGAGGTGGCGCGGGTCGACCGCGCGGGCGCGGGTTCGGGTTCGGGTTCCGGCTCCGGCTCCGGCTGGACGGTGGCCGCGACCGGGGGCCGCGTCCTCGACGGCCGCCGGGTCGTCGTGGCCACGGGCTACTGCCACACGCCGCACGTACCGGACTGGCCGGGGCGCGACACGTACCGCGGCGAACTGCTGCACGCCGCGCACTACCGCAATCCCGCCCCGTACGCGGGCAAGGACGTCCTCGTCGTCGGCGGGGGCAACACGGGCGCGGAGATAGCCGTGGACCTGGCGGAGGGCGGCGCGAAGCGGGTGCGGCTGGCGGTACGGACGCTGCCGCACGTCGTCCGCAGGCCGGCGGCGGGCTGGTGCGCGGTCGCGGGCCGGCGCCTGAGCGGCGCGCTGCCGGCCAGGACGGTGGACCGGCTGGCCGGCCGGGTCGGCCGGATCGGGGTCCCGGACCTCGGCGCGTACGGCCTGCCCCGCCCGGCGAGCGGGCTCTACACCCGGCTGCGGGAGGGGGCGGTCCCGGTCGTCGACACGGGCCTGATCGCGGCGGTACGCGACCGCCGGGTGCTCCCGGTCCCGGCGGTGGCCGCGCTGGACGGCGACGGCGTCATCCTGGCGGACGGCGACCGTACGGAACCGGACGCGGTGATCGCGGCGACGGGCTGGCGCCGGGGCCTGGAGGACCTGGTCGGCCACCTGGACGTGCTGAACGCCGACGGCCTGCCCCGCACGCGGGGGTGGCGCTCGCCGGAGGGGGCACGGGGGCTGCACTTCGTGGGATACACGGGTCCGGCGAGCGGCAGCTTGCGGGAGATCGGCGCGGAGGCGGGGGAGTTGGCGGGAGAGGCCGCGCGGGAGGACTGAGACGGGGCGGGGCGGCGGAACGAGACGCGGCCGCCGAAGTCACCAGGAGCCGCCGGCAGTTGCACGGATCCGGCCGCTGCCTCGCGGGGGACGCCCTCAGGGGCCGCCCACCGTCAGACGGCCTGCCTCACGCGGGCCGCCGGAACAGCGCCGTCCACAGGAACGCCTCCCCGAAGTACGCAGACTCCGCCCCCTCGTCCCGCATCCGCCGCAGCTCGACCTCCTCCCACCCCAGCGCCCCGAAGATCCACCGCAGCGACTCCGCCGTGTACGCCAGCCCGCCGTGCAGCCGCCTGTCCCCGTACAACTCGGTGTCGGACAGCTCCGACCCCCTCCCTCCCGCGCCGGCCGCGAAGCAGGCGAGGCCGAAGCGCCCGCCGGGGGCGACGTGCGCGCGCAGCAGGGCGAGGTAGCTGACCCGGCGGTGCGGGGGCAGGTGGTGGAAGCAGCCGGAGTCGTAGACGAAGTCGTACGGGCCGCCGGGCGGCGGGCCGGGCTCCGGGCGCGCGGGGCCCGGATCGTCGTACGCGGGCCCGGGCTCGGGGCGTGGGGGATCGGGCTCGGCGCGTACGAGGTCGAAGGCGTCGCCGCGGTGGAACCCCACCGCCACCCCCGCCTCCCGCGCCCGCTCCTCGCCCCACGCGACGGCGGTGGCGGAGAGGTCGACGGCCTCGACGTCGAAGCCGCGCCCGGCGAGGAAGACGGCGTTGCGCCCGGGGCCGCAGCCGAGGTCGAGGGCCCGCCCGGGGGCGACGAGGCCGCGGTCGAGGTAACCGGCGAGGTTCTCGTCGGGCTTGGCGACGAAAAAGGGAACTTCCCGCTCCCGGTCCGCGTAGAAACCGTCCCACCAGTCGCCGCCCTGGGTACTCCAGCGGTCGGCGCCGGTCTCGAACATCCCGTCCAGCAGTCGCAGTACGTCCTCCACGGACCGTACGTCCCGCTCCATGCGCGCCCCTTCCCGCCCGAGGAGCCCGACGGTACGTGAACGCGGCCGTAAAACGAGGACGGTGCCCGTCCGACGACTTCCCCTGATGGTCATCGGACGGGCACCGTGTTGGCCGCTCACCTCATCGGTGTAGAAAGCGGCCGACCGCTCGGCCCGGCTTTTCCCCCTGTTGCGGGCCTGAGAAGAGAATGGCAGGGCCCGATCAACGTTTGGTTAATGCCCACGTCAAGCTTTTGTTCAGCGCCCTCCGGGGCCGCAGGACCGCCGTCCGGGGCCCGTATGCGGGCGGGGCGGACGGGGCGTACGAGGTGCTGCCGCAAGGGCGCCGCGGGCACATTGGCGAGTAATCGCCAGCATTGCACGGGGACGTCCGGATTCCTTGACCCGCGTCCGGCCGCGGAATACTTTCGCGGCTGCCATGCCACTGCGAAACGGGGGGCTGGGAGGACTGACTGTCGTGGGCCAGACGAAGCCGAGCCTGTGCGAGGCCGCCACGGAAGGGCGTTTACGGGCCCCGGGGGACCCGGGCGGCATCCCGTTTCTGACCGAACGGGAGCGGCAGACGCTCTTTCTCGTCGGTACGGGCGCGGGGAACCGGCTCATCGCGCGCCGGCTGGGAATCTCGGAACGGACGGTACGGGCGCATCTCAGCAACGCCGTACGCAAGATCGGGGTCCGCTCGCGCTCGGCGGCGGCGGTCTTCGCGTTCGCCTATCTGGACCTCGTCGACATCCCGGCGGCCGCCGAGCCGAGGTGAGGGGGCGTCCCGATGGCATCGAAGCCCCTGCGCCCGCCGCCGGACCACCCGGGTCTGACGCTCACCGTCTACCACGTCTCACGCTCCGGCCGCCGCGGCCCCGCGAGCCACACGCGCTACCGGCCGTCCGACGGGGACCCGGTGCCGCTGCCGGGGCGCTGGCCACCGTGCCGCTGCCGGCGGTGCGGTGGCAGGGGCCGTAGCCGAAAGGGCACGTGAGACGGCGGCGGATCGCCGATGATGCGCGGATCAGCCGCGGACCGGTGGCAGATCAGCCGCCGGTCACCCGCGGACCGGCCGCAGAACGACCGCGGACGGTGGCAGATCAGCCGCGGGTCCGGTCGCCCGGTCAGCCGCCCTCCGCCGTATCGGCGAGGTACGCCCCCACCAGCCACCCCCGCCGCACCGCCTGCGCCCCGCCCTGGAACCGGCTCTCCGCGCCCAGGCACTCCAGCAGTTCCGCCACCCGCCTGCTGTACGTCCGCGGGGACATGTGCAGATTCCGGCACGCGACCGTGTCGGGCGTCCCGCGCGACAACTCGGCCAGCACCGGCACCAGATGAGGCGGCGGCGGTGCGAAGGGCTGCCGTGCGGGCCGCGGGGTGAACCGCTCGTCCGGGAACGCGCCGACGACGAGACGGAGACCGTGTGCGTGCGATTCTTTCCGGGGAGTCGAGTCGCTCATGCCGTCCAGCGAAACGGACGGCCATGGACATGCTGTGGACGGTGCGTCGGAGGCCGTCAATCCGCTGTCAATCGGCCCGGCAAGCTGTCGGAAACGGGCCGGTAGCGGGGGGTGTCCAGGGTGCGGCAGACTGTGTGCGCGGGACTGGACAGGGGGTGGCGATGTCCGAGGGTGAGCGCGCGGAGTTATCCGACGAGGACCCGCCGGCGGGTGCGCCGGTGCGCTTCGCCCTGCTGGGCCCCGTGCGGGCCGGGCGGGCCGGACAGCCCCTGAGCATGGGCTCACCGCAGCAACGGGCCGTGCTCGCCGTGCTGTTGCTGCGAGGCGGCCGGCACGTGGCCGTGGAAGAGCTGACGGCGCTGACGGCGGCGTACCCGCTGCGCGAGCGGTTCCGTGAGCTGCTGATGCCGGCGCTGTACCGCAGCGGCAGGCAGGCGGAGGCAGGGCTGGGGCCCGTCCCCCGGTCGACCCGACGGGCGTCCTGGGCGCGTTCCTGCGCGCCCGCGCCGCCCTCTACCGCACCTCATCTCGGGTGTGCGGAATCCAGAAGTCCGGATTGTCTCCCGCGACCGCAGTGAGCGCGCTGAAGGGCCCTGCGAAGCCCGTGAGACCCGAAGGATGCGTACGGCGCTTCGGCTGTCCGCCGCGCGGCCCGGTCCCTCAGCCCTGTGGTGCCTGCGTCGAGCCGGATTCCTGGAGGGCACGAGCCTCCGACAGACACGCCCGCGCCCGGTCCGCATGCCCGAGTTCGTCGAGGGCGCGGCCCAGTACGGTCAGCACGCTGCCGCGGTGCCAGTCGCCGCCGATGCCGCGGAGCTGAGAGAGGGCCTTCTCCGCGTACGAAGCGGCCTGGGCGGGCTGCCGCATGGCGAGATGGACCTGCGCGATACGGAAGTGGGCCAGGCCCTCCCAGAGCCCCATGCGGTCCTCACGGAAGGCAGAGACCGCCAGGTCCAGTTGTGTGAGGGCGCCCACGTGCCGGTCGGCCTGGCTGAGCGCGATGGCCAGGTGGTATCTGCTGCACGCCATGCGGAGCGGCGCGCTGGCCTTCCGGTCGATCTCCACGGTCTGCTCGGCCATTTCGATCGCCGTGGCCGTGGCACCTGCGTCTAGGTGGACGCGCGCGAGGTTGCCCAGTGCGCACGACTCCCCGTCCAGGTTCCCGTCCGCGCGGTACGAGACCAGGGCCTGGTCTAGGTAGTACCGGGCGTCGTCTAGACGCCCCAGAAGGGAAGCCGTGACTCCACGGTCGTTCGCGGCCTCACCTGCCACCCAGACGTCATCGCAGGTACCGGCCAGGCGATACGCGTTGCCCGCATGCTCGTACGACAGCTCGAACCGTCCCGTGAACTGATGGGCCGACGCCAGGACGACGTGGGCACGGGCCTGGCTGCGTATGTCGCCTCGTTGCTCGGCCGCCTGGATCAGAGCGGTGGCCAGGGGCACGAACCGCGGGGAGTAGAGGCCGGACTCCGCGAGATCCTTGGCGGCGAGGAGCAGATCGACGGTGCGCGGCAGCAAGTCGCCGTGGGCGAACTGGCGAACGGCGGCGAGCAGGCACTCCGCTTCGTTGAAGAGCCAGTCCTGTGCGGCTTCGCGACGGCTGAAGGCCAGACCCTCGTACGACGCGAGCGGGAGGTGCTTCGTCAGGGTGTCGCCCGGGCGGCCCAGTTGGTAGACCCGTGCCGCCGTGGCGAGGTAGAAGTCCAGGAGGCGGGACAGGGCCGCTTCGCGCTGAGATTCCGGTTCCTCGCGGTGGGCGCAGGTGCGGGCGAAGAGGCGGAGGAGGTCGTGGTAGCGGTAGCGGCCCGGGGCTGCGGATTCCAGGAGGCTGGTGTCCACCAGGGTCTCCAGGAGTTCTTCGGTGTCGTCTTCCGTACGGTCCAGGATCGCCGCCGCCGCGTTGAGGGAGATGTCCGGGCCGTCGACCAGGCCCAGGAGGCGGAAGGCTCGGGCCTGTTCGGGTTCGAGTTGGCCGTAGCCGAGTTCGAAGGTGGCTTTCACCGCCAGGTCCCCGACGCGGAGTTCGTCCAGGCGGCGGTGTTCGTCGGACAGCTTGCGGGCCAGGACGGAGACCGTCCACGTGCGGCGGGCGGCGAGCCGTGAGGCGGCGATGCGTATTGCCAGGGGCAGGAAGCCGCAGGCGGCGACGACGTCCATGGCCGCGTTGCGCTCCGGGGTGACGCGGTGGGTGCCGACGATGCGGGTGAAGAGCAGCAGCGCTTCGTCCGGGGCCATCACGTCGAGATCGACGTGGTGGGCGCCCGCCAGGTCCGTCATGCGGGCGCGGGAGGTGATCACCGCGGCGCAGCCCTCGGTGCCGGGCAGGAGGGGGCGTACCTGGGCGGCGTCGCGGGCGTTGTCGAGCAGGGCCAGGACGCGGCGGCCGGCGAGCATCGACCGGAAGAGGGCGGCGCGTTCTTCCAACGGTTCGGGGATCTCGGCGTCCGGGGTGCCCAGCGAACGGAGGAACGAGCCGAGGACGGCGGCCGGTTCCGCCGGTGACGCACCGGCGCCCTGGAGGTCCGCGTACAACTGCCCGTCCGGGAACGAATCCCGAACCGCGTGCCCGACGTGCACGGCCAGCGTCGTCTTGCCCACCCCGCCGATGCCCGAGACCGACGACACCGCCATCACCATGCCGGACGCCTGCTTCAACTGCTTGCCCAGCTCGTCGACGAACGCGTCCCGGCCGGTGAAATCCGCCAGCCTCGCGGGCAACTGAGCAGGTGACAACCGCGCAGTGGTGGTGGCCACTGGTGCCACGGGTCGCTCACCTCCCCGGAGGATCCGCTGCTGCAGTTCCGCCAACTTCGGGCCGGGCTCCACGCCCAGCTCATCGATCAAGAGCCGTCGGCTGTCCGCGTAGACGGCCAGCGCCTCCGCCTGCCTGCCGCTGCGGGACAACGAGAGCATCAGCAACTCCCGGAGCCGTTCCCGCAGCGGGTAGGCCGCCGTCAACGCCGTCAGCTCCGAGACCGCCTCGGCGTAGTCGTGCGACTCGATGTCGAGGACCAACCGGCGCTCCAGCAGCGACAGCCGCCACTCGGTGAGCCGCGCGCGCTCGGTCTCGGCGAACGCCCCGGGCAGGCCGGCGAGCGGCTCGCCGTCCCACAGGCCGAGTGCCTGGCGGAGCAGCGCTCTGACCCTTGCGGTGTCGCCGTCCTGCGTTGCCGCGTCGGCCAGGGCGACGGCCTGTTCGGCGATCGCCACGTCCGACACGGTGTTGCTGCCTGGCCGCAGGACGTAGCCGCCGGCCTGGCCGGTGATGAGGTGGGCGTCCGGGCCGAGTGCTTTGCGGAGCCGGGAGACGTAGGTGCGTACCGTCCCCACGGCATCGCGCGGCGGGTCCTCGCCCCAGAGTGCGTCGACGAGTTCGTGGGTGGTGGCGTGGTGGCCGGAGCCGATGAGCAGGGCGGCGAGGACGGTGCGCTGCTGCGGTGGCCCGACGTTGACGCGCGTAGTGCCGCGCCACGCCGCGACGGGCCCGAGCAGCGCGAAGTACACAACCCCACCACTGGCCCCTGCCCCCGGTTCCCCAGCCATATGCCACCCCCTCCGGTACACGCAGCCCCGTTTCGACAGTCTGCCGTGGAGCGCGGCGCTGTGTCAGCAGCGTCGGGCCGTGCGGCCTGATGTCGACGGGCGCGATGGTTGACGGTGGGTCTTTTTGGTGTGACGAAGGCGCGTCGGCGGCTCGGTGGTACCGGGCGGGCAGACTTGGGACGCACGTGAATTCTGCTCCAAGGTAAGAGAAAGGCCCGGCCGCAGCAGTCCCCATCTTGCTGCCGCGACCGGGCCGTCTGGCCCCCCTCGGGCCGTCCTTCGGTACTAGGGCCTGTTGCTGCCAAGCGGCTTGACAGGGCCTTCCGAGTCGTCATCCTTCTTCGGTGACTCGACGGTCTTGATCGGCTCGTTGACGTCGGTGGCCTCGTCCTTGGGCGGCGCAGGCCTGTTGGACCCGAGCGTTGTCGGCTCCTGCTCTTTCTTGTCCGGCACTTGAACTCCCCCTTCAGTATGCGCAATTTGAGCGACCCGGCCCAGCGACTCCCCCGCGGGTCGCCGGACCGGGCGCCACGTGGCCGCTTAGCCTAACGATCTGAGCCAAGCGGCCAGCCCCCTCGGCCCGGCCTCCCCCGGCTGTCGGGCCTATGACAAGGAGCATGGCGAGTCGTGATAAACGTTCGATGAACGACGTCGTTGCGCGGTCACGGGCCGGTCAGAGGTCGGTCACAGAACCGATCCCGAGTCAGGTAGCCGGTGTCAGAGCGAGCAACTCGCGTACGCGTGCGGCTTCGCCGGGCGATGAATCCTCGTGCAGCGAGACGGCCTCGTTCCAGCACGCCCGCGCCCTCCCGGTCTGCCCCAGCTGCGTGAGCGCGCGGCCGAGCACCGTCAGGACATTGGCCCGGTGCCAGTCCCCGCCGATGCCCTGGAGGCACGTGAGCGCCTGTTCCGCTTTCGCTGCTCCCAGCGCCGACTGCTCCGCGGCACAGTGCACTTGCGCAAGCCGAAACAGCGTCATGCCTTCCCACAGGGGCATGCGGTGGGTACGGAAGAGATCGAGCGCCTGGCTCAGCTGGAGCAGCGCGTCCTCGTGCCGGCCGACGCCCGTCAGGGCGATTCCCAGGGCGTACATGCTGTTGGCCATGCGGAAAGTCGCTGTATTGAGGTTCTTGTAGATCGACAGGGCCTGCTCCGCGAGCTCGACCGCCGTCCGCATGCGGCCCATATCGGTGTGGGCGCGAGAGAGATTGTTCAGCGTGCTGGCCTCGCAGTCGAGGTTGCCGTCCGAACGGTACGCGGAGAGAGCCTGCTGCAAATAAGCGTCCGCGTCTTCGTGGCGGCCCTGGATGGAGGCGACTACGCCGCGGTCGGAGGCCGCCTCGCCGGTCACGAGGATGTCTTCGGAGGCCTGGCTGAGCAGCATGGCCCGAGTCGCGTACTCGTCGGCCTCCTCGAAGCGGCCGGTCTGGAGATGCGAGAACGACAGCATCGTGTTGGCACGCCCCTGGCTACGGATGTCGTCGGCTTTCTGCGCGGCCTCAAGGACGGTGGTGGCGGCGGGTACGAACTGCAGTGAGTACGCACCGGACTCTGCCAGATCCTTGGTCGCCATGAGCAGGTCGGCCGTGCGGCCCAGCGTCTCTCCGTGGGCGAGTTGCCGGGCGATGGCGAGCATGCAGCTGGCCTCGTTGAACAGCCAGTCCTGAGCTGCCTGTTGGCTGTCGAAGTCAAGCCCCAACTCGCTCAACGCAGCAAGGTGCTTGGTCAGCGTGTCGCCCGGGCGGCCCAGTTCGTACACCCGTGCCGCCGTCGCCAGGTAGAAGTCCAGCAGGCGCGACAGTGCCGCCTCGCGTTCCGCCGGGGGCTCTTCGCGTTCCGCGCAGTCGCGGGCGAAGAGGCGCACCAGGTCGTGGTAGCGGTAGCGGCCCGGGGCCGCCGACTCCAGGAGGCTGGCGTCCACCAGGGCTTCGAGGAGTTCTTCCGCGTCCTCCGTCGTGCGGTCCACGATCGCCGCTGCCGCCGTGACCGAGATGTCCGGGCCGTCGGCCAGGCCCAGGAGGCGGAAGGCCCGGGCCTGTTCGGGTTCCAGCTGGCCGTAGCCGAGTTCGAAGGTGGCCTTGACCGCCAGGTCGCCCACGCGGAGTTCGTCCAGCCGGCGGTGTTCGTCCGACAGTTTGCGGGCCAGTACCGACACCGTCCACGTGCGGCGCGCCGCCAGGCGGGATGCCGCGATGCGGATGGCCAGGGGGAGGAAGCCGCAGGCGGCTACGACGTCCATGGCCGCGTCGCGTTCGAGGTCGACGCGTTCGGCGCCGACGATGCGGGTGAAGAGCAGGAGGGCTTCGTCCGGGGCCATCACGTCGAGGTCGACGTGGTGGGCGCCGGCCAGGTCCGTCATCCTCGTGCGGGACGTGATCAGGGCCGCGCAGCCCTCCGTGCCGGGGAGGAGGGGGCGGATCTGGGCGGCGTCGCGGGCGTTGTCCAGGAGGGTCAGTATGCGGCGGCCGGCGAGGACCGAGCGGTAGAGGGCGGCGCGCTCGTCGACCGGTTCCGGGATGTCCGCGTCCGGGGTGCCCAGGGCGCGGAGGAACGCGCCGAGGACCGCGGCCGGTTCGGCCGGGGACGGGCCTGAGCCCTGGAGGTCCGCGTAGAGCTGGCCGTCGGGGAAGGATTCGCGAGCGGCGTGGGCGACGTGCACCGCGAGCGTGGTTTTTCCCACGCCGCCGATGCCCGACACGGAGGACACGGCCATGACCGTGTCCGGCGCGTTCGCCAGTTCCTTGCCCAGTTCCTCCACGACGCCGACGCGGCCGGTGAAGTCCGAGACGGTCGCGGGCAGTTGCGCGGGGCGTACGACGCGGAACGGGGCGTCGCCCGCGAGGGGTTCGGTCTTCGGGGCGGCCAGGTCCTCGTCGGCCTGGAGGATGCGCTGCTGGAGGTCGGCGAGTTCCGGGCGGGGGTCGACGCCGAGTTCGTCCTGGAGCAGGCGGCGGGTGTCCGCGTACACGGCCAGGGCCTCGGCCTGCCGGCCGCTGCGGTACAGGGCGAGCATCAGCAGCTCGCGGAACCGTTCCCGCAGGGGGTGGCCCGCGGTCAGCGCCGTCAGCTCCGAGACGGCCTCCGCGTGCCGGGCGGCGTCGAGGTCCAGCTCGATGCGGTGTTCCAGCAGGGTCAGGCGCAGCTCTTCGAGGCGGTCGCGGTGCCAGTCGGCGTACGGGCCCGGGACGCCGCCGAGCGGCTCGCCGGTGAACTCGGCGAGCGCGCCCGCGTACAGCTCGCGCGCCTGGGCGAAGTCGCCCGCCGTGGCGGCGGTTTCGGCGGAGCGGGCCAGCTTCTCGGCGTTGGCGATGTCGACTTCGGTGCCGTGGGCCCGGATCGCGTAGCCCCCGGCCTCGCTGACCAGGGCGTCGGCGCCGAGCGTCCGGCGCAGCCGGGACGCGTACGTGCGCAGGGCGGACACCGCACGCGGCGGGGGGTCCTCGCCCCAGATCCCGTCGACCAACTCCTGGGCCGTGGCCGTGCGACCACCGCGCAGCAGCAGCGCCGCGAGCATCGCACGCATCTGCGGCGTACCGACCGGCAGGGACTCCTCACCGCGCCAGGCACGGACGGGACCGAGCACGGCGAAGCGCAGCGCACTCGTCTCGTCTTCGTGGGCCATGGCCGCCCCCTCCCCGGTCCCGGTGATTCCAGATAGCCAAGTCTGCCCTGCCGGGGGTGTTTTAGTCAGCAACGACAGCGCTCTGGCTGGGCCAATGGCCCAGTAAGTGGACGTTTTTCGGCCTTCGGGAGCACACCCCGCGCAACGGCGCGGCGCGTGATCCTCGCCGTGCGCCCCCGTCCACGCACCGCGGGTGAGCTGACGCCTCGTCAGGAGTGCGTTACGGGAAGCCCGTGCCGACCACCTTGGCGAAGACGATCACGGTGGACGACCACAAGGGCCAAACCTGCCGTGCGCGTCAGTTCGGCTGGATTCTATATGTCCTGAAGAGGCGCTGCCCCTTCGGGCAGCATCGAAACAGGGGTGTCCGAAATCTTGAGGCATGGTACGGAGGCTGCGGTAATGCGGCTCTGTCGGTGGGGCGGCCTACCCTGGGCGGGAGTGCGGGGAGAGGCGTGACGCGGTGTGGTCCGGCCGGCGGGGCTCGCCGCGCCCGAGTGGCGGGGGCGCCGCTGTCCGGGCGCTACGCCCCCGCCCCCCGCCTCAGCGCCCCAGCCAGATCGGGTTCGTCATCGCCGCCATCGCCCCCGGCAGCCCGCTCGCCCCGCCGTCCGCCGCCGGGTGGCGGACCTCCGCGCGGACGAACGCCGCGTACGACGGCGTCGTCCGCCACTCCACCGTCCCCGCGCCGTCCGCCAGCGTCGTCGCGTACAACTGGCCCTCGTCCGTCAGGAAGCGGACCTGCGCCTTCGCCGGGCCGCCGGTGACCTTCAGCCGTACCGTCACCTTTCCGTCCGACGCCGCCCGCAGCCGCTCCCCGATGCCCGCGTGCTCGCCCCGCGGGCCCGACGCCGTGAACTCCACGTCGACGTCCGCCGATTCCGCCAGCCAGCTCCGCCCCGCCCGCAGGCCCGCCAGCAGCGCCTGCCGGGACAGGTCGTCGGCCAGCACCACCGTCTGCGGCAGGCCCACGACCTGCCCGTCCCGGTGCGCGTCGCTGTTGCCCACCGCCGGCAGCCAGTCCATCGCGCCGCCGCCCTCGCGGCCCGCCGTCAGCGCGTTGTCCCAGGCCGCCACCGCCAGCTCGTCGTCCGTCGTCCACGGCCCGTTCCACACCTCGACCGCGTCGGCGCCCTCGTAGCCGAACTTCCACTGGCAGCCGACGAACGGGCAGTTGGGGTGCGCCGGCACGACCAGCCCGCCGGCCGCGTGGATCTGCCGTACGTAGCGCGGGTACGCGTCATCCCGCGCCCGGTAGCGCCAGTCGACGAACACGCCCGGGTCGGTACCGACCGCCAGGTAGTGCCCGTTGCGCGTCGTCACCTCCTCGCCGCACAGCACCAGCAGGTCGTCGCCCCACAGCCCCTCCCACGCGGCGTGCCCGGAGGAGGTGTTGTGCTCGGTCGTCGTGAGGAAGTCGAGCTTCGCCGCCCGCGCCGCCGCCGCGGTCTCCGCGGGCGTACGGGCGCCGTCCGAGTGCACCGTGTGCAGGTGGCAGTCCCCGCGGTACCACGCCCGGCCGCGGCCCTTCGCGCGCTCCGGCGGGAACCGCGGCGGGGCGGTCTCGCCCGCGGGGCCGTGGCGCAGGGTGATCGTCACCTCGTAGTCGAGGCCCTGCGGGGCGATCGTGTACGGGCCGAGCACCACGTGCCAGCGGCCGGCCCGTACCGGCCCCGGCAGATACGCGGGCGTCGTCGCCGCCCGGTCCGCGCTGATCGCGAACTCCGTGCGGAAGCCGCCCGACCAGCCGCGGAAGCCCCGGCCGCCGTCGCGGGTGCCGCGCTCGTCGAAGATGCCGATGTCCAGGGCGTTGCCCGTCGTGCCCGCGGGCACCTGGGGGCGGTCGTAGCGGTACGACACGTGGATCTCGCGCACCCCGCGCGGCACGTCGACGGGCAGGTAGACGAAGTCCGGTGCGCCGGGCTCCAGATGGCCGGTGACGGTCCGGCTGTCCTCGGAGTCGGCCGCGGCGCCGGCGCCGCCTGCGTCGTCTGCCGCGCCGGCGAAGCTCACGGGGGAGAGAGTCATCACTCCGGCGGTGGCCGCCGAGAGCTTCAACAGGTCGCGTCTGTCCACGGGTGCGGTCCCTTCGCGTCGGTTCATCGCTGAGACGGTGCTACACGGGTCCTATACGCGGGTGACGCGGAAGGGAACAGTGCGGGACGCGTGGGTCGTGAGCGAGGGGCGGTACGGGCGGGACCCGCCGTCAGCGCCCGCGGCGGCGGCGTACGGCGGCCGCCGTGGCGCCGATCAGGCACATCGCCCGCCCGGCCAGGACGAAGACCAGGAGCGCGCCGCCGAAGGGCAGCAGCGATCCCCAGCCGAAGCCGCCGCCCCCGCTCGTGGTCGTGGTGCCCGTGCCGCCGGACGTGGTGGTGATCCCCGTACTCGTCGAGAACCCGCCGGAGACCGTCGTCGTCGCTCCCGTGGAGGCGCCCGCGTTCATACCCGGGTCGATGTACCGGCCCGCGGCGCCGCTCGCCCCGCCGACCCCGCCGGACGACTGCGCCCCGGCGACCGCCGGCTGGAAGAACACGCATAACAGGGCGGCGCACAGGGCCGACACCGCAAGGGACGACGAACGACGCGGCCGGACGCACATGACGGGCCTCCCGTCTCACGGCGGGGAATCGCCGCGGGGGTTGTTCCCAGCGTACGCCGCCCGCTGGATACTGCGCGGATGCGTATCTCCGTGACCGTCTTCCTCACCGACGAGACCGTCCGTCCTCCGGCCCTCGCGCGTGAGCTGGAAGAACGCGGTTTCCACGGGCTCTATCTCCCCGAGCACACGCACATCCCCGTCAGCCGCGACACCCCTGCCCCGATGGGCGAACCGCTGCCCCGCGAGTACGGGCGCACGCTCGACCCCTTCGTCGCCCTCGGCCAGGCCGCCGCCGTCACCGAGCGGCTGGCGCTCGGCACCGGCATCACGCTCGTGGCCCAGCACGACCCGATCGTGCTGGCGAAGCAGGTCGCGACGCTCGACTTCCTCTCCGGGGGCCGGTTCACGCTCGGCGTCGGCTTCGGGTGGAACGCCGAGGAGGCCGACGACCACGGCGTCGAGTGGCACAGCCGGCGGGAGCTGGGGCGGCGGCGGATGGGGCTGATGAACGCGCTCTGGGCGCCGGAGCCCACGGCGTACGACTCGGACGAGGCGGAGGACACGCACAAGGACGAGGCGGAGGACACGCACAAGGACGAGGCGGAGGACACGGACAACGCGGCCGAGGACGCGGCCGGCGGCTCCGCGCCGCGTACCGCCGTACGGGCCTCCGAGGCGCACCCCAAGCCCGTCCAGGCCCCCCGCCACCGCAAGGGCGCGCCCCCGCTGCACGGCCCCCGCACCCTGCTCGGCGGCCGGCCGGGGCCGAAGCTCTTCGCGCACGTCGCCGAGTACGCCGACGGCTGGATGCCCATCGGCGGCGGCGGGCTCACCGACAGCATCCCGCGGCTCCGGCAGGCGTGGGAGGACGCCGGGCGGGATCCGGGGGCGCTGGAGGTGGTGCCGTACGCCGTGCGGCCGAGCGAGGGCAAGCTCGCGTACTTCGCCGCGCAGGGGGTACGGGAGACCGTCGTCCAACTCCCGCCCGCCGGCGAGACGGAGGTGCTGCGCGCGCTCGACGCGTACGCGCAGTTCCTCTGACCAGGCAGGAACCCCGCCCGCCGCAGCCGCACCCCGGGCCCCGCGCCGCGCACCGGTGTCCGACCTGCCTCGTATGCTCGAAAGATGAAGCCCCCGCCCGTCCCCGCCCCCACCGCCAACGCCATGCGCCGCGCCCTCAAGCGCGCCCGCGACGGCGTCGCCCTCGACGTGTCCGAGGCCGCCGTGCTCCTCCGGGCCCGCGGTGCCGACCTGACCGACCTCTCCGCCTCCGCCGCCCGGGTGCGGGACGCCGGTCTGGCGGCGGCCGGCCGGCCCGGCGTCATCACGTACTCCCGCAGTGTCTTCCTGCCGCTCACCCGGCTCTGCCGCGACCGCTGTCACTACTGCACGTTCGTCACCGTCCCCGGCAAGCTCCGCCGCGAAGGACACGGGATGTTCATGTCCCCCGACGAGGTGCTGGACATCGCCCGCCGCGGCGCCGCGCTCGGCTGCAAGGAGGCGCTGTTCACGCTCGGGGACCGGCCCGAGGACCGCTGGCCGGAGGCGCGCGAGTGGCTGGAGGCACACGGGTACGACGACACGCAGGCGTACGTCCGCGCGATGGCCGTCCGCGTGCTGGAGGAGACCGGCCTCCTGCCGCACCTCAATCCGGGCGTGGTGACCTGGGCCGGCTTCCAGCGGCTCAAGCCCGTGGCCGCATCCATGGGGATGATGCTGGAGACCACCGCCGAGCGGCTGTGGAGCGAGCCCGGCGGGCCGCACCACGGCTCGCCCGACAAGGAACCGGCCGTACGGCTGCGGGTGCTGGAGGACGCGGGCCGCTCCTCCGTGCCGTTCACCAGCGGGCTGCTCATCGGCATCGGCGAGACGCCGGAGGAGCGCGCCGAGTCGCTGTTCGCGCTGCGCCGGGTGCAGCGGGCGTACCAGGGCCTCCAGGAAGTCATCGTGCAGAACTTCCGCGCCAAGCCGGACACGGCGATGCGCGGCATGCCGGACGCCGAGCTGGACGACCTCGCCGCCACCGTCGCCGTCACCCGGCTCATCCTGGGCCCGGCGATCGGGGTGCAGGCGCCGCCGAACCTGGTGGACGCGGAGTACGGCAAGCTCATCGCGGCCGGCATCGACGACTGGGGCGGGGTCTCGCCGCTGACCCCGGACCACGTCAACCCGGAGCGGCCCTGGCCGCAGGTCGACGAGCTGGCGGCGCGGTCGGCGGAGGCCGGGTTCGAGCTGCGTGAACGGCTCGCGGTCTACCCGGAGTTCGTGCTCCGCGGCGAGCCGTGGCTCGACCCGCGGGTGCTGCCGCACGTCAGCGCGCTGGCCGACCCGGAGACCGGCCTCGCCCGGGACGTGACTCCGCGGGGGCTGCCCTGGCAGGAGCCGGACGGCGGCTTCGCCGCCAGTGGCCGTACGGACCTGCACCGCACCATCGACAGCGAGGGCCGCACGGGCGACAGGCGGGCCGACTTCGACGCGGTGTACGGCGACTGGGAGGCACTGCGCGAGACCGCCCGGGAGCTGTCCGGCGACCCCGCCGCATCCTCCCCCGCCCCCGCCCCCGACGGCCCGGTGTCCGACGGCCCCGCCCCCGACCGTCTCGACTCCGAGATACGCGCCGCCCTCGCCCGCGCCGCCGACGACCCCACCCGGCTCACCGACGCCCAGGCCCTCGCCCTGCTGCACGCCGAAGGCCCGGCCCTGGACGCCCTCTGCGGCATCGCCGACGACCTGCGCCGCGCCACGGTCGGCGACGACGTCACGTACGTCGTCACCCGGAACATCAACTTCACCAACGTCTGCTACACCGGCTGCCGCTTCTGCGCCTTCGCCCAGCGCCGCACCGACGCCGACGCCTACACCCTCTCCGTCGAGCAGGTCGCCGACCGCGCCCAGCAGGCCTGGGACGTGGGCGCCGTCGAGGTCTGCATGCAGGGCGGCATCCACCCCGACCTGCCGGGGACGGCGTATTTCGACATCGCCCGCGCCGTCAAGGAGCGGGTGCCCGGCATCCACGTGCACGCGTTCTCGCCCATGGAGGTCATGAACGGCGCCGCGCGCACCGGCCTTTCCGTACGCGACTGGCTGACCGCCGCCAAGGAGGCGGGGCTCGGCTCCATCCCGGGCACGGCCGCCGAGATCCTGGACGACGAGGTGCGCTGGATCCTCACCAAGGGCAAGCTGCCCGCGGCCGACTGGATCGAGGTCGTCACCACGGCGCACGACCTGGGCCTGAGGTCCTCGTCCACGATGATGTACGGGCACGTGGACCAGCCGCGGCACTGGCTGGGCCACCTGCGGCTGCTCGCGGAGCTGCAGCAGCGCACCGGCGGCTTCACGGAGTTCGTCACGCTGCCGTTCATCCACACCAACGCGCCGGTCTATCTGGCGGGCATCGCCCGGCCGGGGCCGACGATGCGCGACAACCGCGCGGTCACCGCCATGGCCCGGCTGCTGCTCCACCCGCACCTCACCAACATCCAGACGAGCTGGGTCAAGCTCGGCGCGGACGGCGCGGCGCAGATGCTCCGCTCCGGCGCCAACGACCTGGGCGGCACGCTGATGGAGGAGACCATCTCGCGGATGGCCGGCTCGTCGTACGGGTCGTACCGCTCGGTGAAGGACCTCGTCGCCATCGCCGCCGCCGCGGGCCGCCCGGCCCGGCCGCGGACGACGACGTACGGGGAGGTGCCGGAGGAGCGGCTGCGCGCGGCGGAGGCGGCGGACGGCCGGCTGCCGGAACTGCTGCCGGTGCTGGGGCAGTAGCGGGCGGTACGGACCGGCGCGCCCGGTCCGTACGGAGGCGTCCCGGCCCGTACGGACCGGGGGCGCGCAGCGCGCGGAGGGGGCGCGTGCGGCGTGCGGACGGGAGGCCCGGACCGTACCGGACGGGCACCCGGACCGAACCCGTCCGGGCCCGCCCCCTCGCCGTCCCCGAGGCTCTAAGCTCGCCCCGGGGGAGGTGGCGCCGTGCCCGAAGTGCGTCCGTCCATGCAGGACTTGATCCGCGACCGCCGCCGGTCCGGCTTCGTCGGCCGGCAGCGCGAGATCACCGCGTACCGGGACAACTTCCGCTGTCCCCCGGAGGATCCGGCGCACCGTTTCCTCTTCCACTTCCACGGTGTCGCCGGCGTCGGCAAGACGTCGCTGCTGCGCCGCCTGCTGCAACTCGCCGGGGAGCAGGGCGCGCTGACCGCGCAGGTCGACGAGGCCGTGGCCAGCGTGCCCGAGGCGATGGAGGCGATCAGCACCCAACTCGCCCGCCAGGGCCACCCGCTGAAGGGCTTCGACCGGCTGCTCCAGCGCTACCGCCAGCGGCGCCACGAGGCGGACTCCGTCGTCGCCACCTTCGACGGCGCTCCCGGCCCGCCCGGCGCGGGGACGCCCGGCGTGCCGCACCAGGCGGGACCGGTGGACGCCGCGGGACCCGGGCCCGTCGCCCAGGCGCCCGCCGCCTCGCCCGCCGCCGGCATCGCCGCCCAGGCGGGGCTGGCCGGCCTCGGCCTCGTGCCCGGACTCGGCCCCGTCGCGGGCGCCATGGACCCGCAGCAGGTCGCGCAGAGCCTCGACCGCTGGCGCGCCGCGCTCTCCACCCGGCTGCGCAGCCACGACGACGTACAGCTCGTCCTCTCCCCGCTCCAGGCCCTCACCCCCGCCTTCCTGGACGACCTGCGCGGCGTCGGCACCGCCGTCCCGTGGATCGCGCTGTTCTTCGACACGTACGAGCGCACCGGACCCGTCCTCGACGCCTGGCTGTGCGACGTCATGACCAGCGACCGCTACGGCGCACTACCGGCCAACGTCGTGGTGACCCGCGCCGGGCAGCAGCGGCTCGACCCCGCCCGCTGGCCGGCCGGGGACTTCGCCGCGGAGCTGGAGCTGGAGCTCTTCACCGAGGAGGAGGCCCGCGGCCTCATCGCCGCCAGGGGCATCGCGGACATCCGGGTCGTGGACGAGATCCTGCACCTGTCCGGGCGGCTGCCGGTGCTCACCTCGATGCTCGCCGAGACGCCGCCGGTCCGCCCCGGCGGCGGGGATCCGAGCGGCACGGCGGTGGAGCGGTTCCTGAAGTGGGTGGCGGATCCGGTGCAGAAGGCCGCGGCCCAGGCCGCCGCGCTGCCGCCGTCGCTGGACGAGGACGTGTTCCGGGTCGCCGTCGCACCGGCCGCAGCCGGGCTGTACGGGTGGCTGCGCGCGCTGCCGTTCGTCAGCGACGAGGCGGGCCGGGTGCAGTACCACGGCGTGGTGCGCTCGGCGATGCTGCGGGTGCAGCGCACCCGCTCACCGCAGCGGTGGCGCGAGCAGCACCGCGCGCTCGCGGCGGCGCACGCCGGCTGGTGCGCGGAGCTGGAGGCGAGCCTGCCCGCCGACAGCGATCCGCGGGAGGAACGCTGGATGGACGAGCGGTGGTTCGGCCACCGCCGCAACCAGACGTACCACCTGCTCTGCGCCGACCCCCAGGGCGCGCTGCCCCGCGCCCGCCGCGACGCGCTCCAGGCCGCCGACATCGGCCCGGCCGAGACCCGGCGGTGGGCGCGGACGGTGGAGCAGGCGGGCACGGACGCGGACAGCGAGCCGGTACGGGACTGGGGCCGGCGGCTGCTGGCGGCGCTGGAGGAGAACGCCCGCGGCGTCGTCGAGGTGTGCACGTTCCTGCTGCGGGAGGCGGAGCTGACCGAGCCGGAGCGGGTGCTCGCGTATACGCTGCGCGGGCGGGAGCGCCGCAACGCCGACGAACTCGATGCCAGCGTCGCGGACTTCGACCGCGCCCTCGCGCTCGACCCGGCCTTCACCCGCGCGTACGCGGGCCGCGGCCAGGCGTACGTACTCCTCGACCGCTACGCCGAGGCCGAGGCGGACTTCACGCACTGCGTCGAGCACGACCCCGACCGCTCCTGGTCGCTGACCCACCGCGGCCGGGCCCGGCTCGCCCTGGAGCACTTCGACGACGCGAAGGCCGACCTGGGCCAGGCCATCGAGCTGGGCCCCTCCCCGATGACCTGGGCGATGCGCGGCGAGGCGCACCGCCTCACCGGCGCCCCGGAACAGGCGCTCGCCGACTTCGACCGGGCCGTCGACGCGGCCGACGGCGACTACGCGTACGCCATCGCCAGCCGCGGCCAGTGCCTCGCCAAGCTGGGCCGTACCGACGAGGCGATGGCCGACCTGGACCGGGCGCTGGAGCTGGACCCGCAGTGGTCCTGGTGCTGGACGGAACGCGGCCTGATGCACCAGCGGGCCGCGCGGTACGAGGCCGCCGTCGCCGACCACACCCGCGCGCTGGAGCTGTCGCCGGACTACGACTGGGCGTACGCCAACCGCGGTCACTGCCACCGGGCCATGGGCCGCCTGGACGAGGCGCTGGCGGACCTGGACCGGGCGCTGGAGATAGACCCGCAGTGGTCCTGGTGCTGGGGCGAGCGCGGTGAGGTGCACCGGCTCGCCGGCCGGACCGAGCGGGCGGTCGCGGACTTCGACCGGGCCGTGGAGCTGAAGGCGGACAGCCCTTGGGCGATCGCCAGCCGGGGCCAGTGCATGGTGACCCTGCGGCGGGTCGACGAGGCGATGGCGGACTTCGACCGCGCGCTGGAGATCGACCCCGGGATGGCGTGGGTGCTGGAGGAGCGCGGCGACCTGTGCCGGATCCTCAACCGCTTCGACGACGCGCTCGCGAACTACGACCGCGGCCTGGAGCTCGACCCCACGCTCGTCTGGACCCGGCTCGGCCGGGCCCGCACCCTCGGCTACGTCGGCAGGTCGGCGGAGGCGCACGCGGAGCTGGACACGGTCCTCGACGGCAGCCCGGACCACCTCGGCGCGCTGCACCTGCGGGGCCAGGTGCACGCGCTGGAGGAGCGGTGGGAGGACGCGCTCGCGGCGCTCGACCGCGCGGTCGAGCTGGACCCCGAGCAGCAGTCGGCGCTCGTCGACCGGGCCGAGGTGCTGATGGTCCTCGGCCGGTACGCGCAGGCGCGGCCGGACGTCACGGCCTCGCTCGCGGCCGATCGGGAGAACGGCTTCATCCAGTTCGACGACGTCCTGCTGGACCGGGTGATGCGGGGCCCGCAGCCCGCCGCGCGCTGGGCGGCGGTGGAGGCGCGGATGCTGGCGGACTGCGCCACCGACGTGGACGAGGCGGCATGCCGGCTGCTGTGCGGGATCGCCGCGGGGGACTGGGCGGCGGCGGACGCGGCTCTGCCGGAGCTGTCGTCCGGGGCGGCGTACTGGATGCTGCTCAAGGACCTGCGCGCGATGCTCCACGTGCTGGCCGCGGCTCCGGACACGGCGGCGGCGGACCGCGCCCGGATCGAGGGGTATCAGCGGGTACTCGGCGATTTGCTCCGCGAACTGCCCGGCGTTTGACGCGGATACACCCTCTGGCCTCTCGATTTCCCTCGATTACAGTGCTGGGCCGGAGCACGTGCCGACAGAGTGAGACCAGACAGCGAGACCAGACAGCGAGACCAGACAGCGAGACCAGACCGCGAAAGACCGAACGTCCGGACGGAGGTGGCCGAGTGACGACCGCACGCCGCACCTGGGGCCGCGCCGAGCAGCAGGACTTCCGCAGCAGAGTGCGCGGCTGCCTGCTCGGCGGCGCGATAGGCGACGCCCTGGGCGCCGGCGTCGCGGATGCCTCCCTGGCGGAGATACGGGACGAGCACGGCCCGGCGGGCGCCGCCGACTTCGCCCCCGCCCACGGCCGCCGGGGCGCGGTCACCGACGGCACCCAGATGACCCTGTTCACCGTCGACGGGCTCATCCGCGCCCAGGTGCGCCGCGACGGCGGCCGGTGGCACCCGCCGACAGACGTGCACGCCGCGTACCGCCGCTGGTACGCCACGCAGAAGGACTGGGGCCCCGACGAGCGCAAGGCCGAGGACGGCTGGCTCGCCCGCGAGGAGTGGCTGTACTCGCAGCGCGGCGCCCCCCGCGCCAGCCTGCGGGGCCTGGCCGACGACCGCATGGGCACGCTCCAGCAGCCGCGCAACCCCGAGGCGAAGGACCCCGGGGCCGTGGTGCGCTCCGCGCCGTTCGGGCTGCTGGTGGGCTGGGAGCCGCAGTTGGTCTTCCAACTCGCCGCCGAGTGCGCCACGCAGACCCACGGCCACCCGACCGGCTGTCTGGCGGCGGGCGCGTACGCGGTCGTGGTCCACGGCCTCGCCCGCGGCGACGCGCCGGAGGAGGCGGTGACGCGGGCGCTGGAGATCCTCGCCGGCCGCCCGGGCCACGAGGAGACCACCGCGGCCCTGCGCGCCGCGCTCGACGCGCGCCAGGGCCCGGACCCCGGCCCGGAGCAGGTGGAGCGGCTCGGCACCGGCGAGAGCGCCGCGGACGCCGTCGCCCTCGCCCTGTACTGCGCGCTGGCGGCGACCGACGTACGCCACGGGCTGCTCCTCGCCGTCAACCACGGCGGCGCCTCCGACGCCACCGGCTCCCTCTGCGGCAGCCTGCTGGGCGCGCAGCACGGCGAGACGGCGCTGCCGCCGGCGTGGGTGGCGGAGGTCGAGGGCCGCGGCACGATCCTCCAACTGGCCGACGACTTCGCCCTGGAGATGACCCTCGGCCCGGCGCTCCACGGCGAGACCGCCCCCAACGAGGCCTGGCTCCTGCGCTACCCGCGCTGACGCCGCTCCGCCCGCTCCTGCGCCACCAGCACCCCGTCGCCGTGCTCCCGCGACCACGCGGCGAGCGCCCACAGCGGCCCGAGCAGCGACTGCCCGCTGTCCGTGAGCCGGTACTCGACGCGCGGCGGGGCCTCGGCGTAACGCCGGTGCTCCACCAGCCCGTAGCCCTCCAGCCGCCGCAGCGTCTGGTTGAGGACCTTCGGGCTGATGCCCCCGATGGCCCTCCGCATCTCGGCGGGGCGCCGCGGCCCCTCGCTCAGCGCGAAGACCACGATGCCGTTCCAGGCGTGCGCGAGCACGTCGATGCCCACGCGGGCGCGGCAGTCCGCGAGAAAGGGGCTGGTGTGCACCGGGACGGCCGGCAGCGTCTCGCTCATTCCCACTCCTCCTCCTGCTTGCTGCTCTCGTCGTCCTTCTAGCGCATCCGTTACGCACCGAACGGTGCCTTTCGGTCTTCCTAGTGTCCCCGTCAGGCACCGCGGACACGGGTCGCGCGGGTGAGGACCGAAGGAGGAGCGACGATGCGTATCGGAGTGCTGGGCACCGGGGCCATGGCGGACGCGCTGGCCGGAGCGTGGGCGCGCGCCGGTCACGACGTGCTGGTCGGCGGGCGGAACGCGGCGAAGGCGGCGGAACTCGCGGAGCGGGTCGGCGGCCGGGCCGGCAGCCCGCGTGCGGCGGCCGGGTTCGGGCCCGCCGTGCTGCTGGCCGTGCCGTACACGGCGCTGGCGGACGCCCTGCGCCGGGCGGGCGCGGGGGAGGGGGTGCTGCGGGGACGTACCGTCGTCGACTGCACCAACGCCCTCGACACGGCGACCATGGAGCCCGATCCGGACCTGCTGGCCGGGGGGCCGAGCGCCGCCCGGCGGATCGCCGGTCTCGCCGGCGGCGCGCATGTCGTCAAGGCCTTCAACCTCGCCCCCGCGGACGTCTGGCGGCGCAGCCGGCCCGGGCCCGGGGACACCCGGGTCGCCGTGCCGCTGTGCGGGGACGACGAGGACGCGCTGGCGGTGGTGCGGACCCTCGTACGGGAGGCCGGGGGCGAGCCGCTGGACGGCGGGGGACTGGACCGGGCCGGGCTGCTGGAGGCGGCGGCGGCCCTTGCGGCCGGCCTGTGGCGCCAGGGCCGGCAGCCGCGCGAGGTCTTCGGACCGGTCGCGAGCTAGCTAGGCGGAAAAGGCCGAGCCCTCTCGGCCGGGACGGCGAGCCAGTCGAGAGGGCGATCGGACATGCGGATCGGACATGCGGTTGTGCAGATTCCGGTTCTACGTCACGGAGTCACCGTCGGTCAGACGGTACGGAAAGCGCCGCCGGCCGCCTCGGCCACGAATGCGGCCCACGAGTCGGGGGTGAAGTCCAGGACAGGACCGTCCGGGACCTTCGAGTCGCGCACCGAGACCAGCCCGGGGGCGGTCGAACGCACCTCGATGCACTCGCCGTTGCCCGCGGAGTAGGTCGACTTGGTCCAGGCGCCGGTGGCGCCGAGTTCGATTGCCATGTTCTTCTCCGGTTTGCTGAGGGACTCAACTTCTTCCTGCCCGTTCCAGGCCGGAGTGTTGTCGACGCCCCGGCCCGACGCCGAGACGCTACCGCTCACCCACCCACCGGTCAGGGAGCTTTCACTCAACCGGATGGCGAAAGGCCACTGCGCTTCCGGAGCGTCCCGGTACGGGTGTACCGTGCCTCCGTTTCGGGATACCCGGCCGCGCACCCGATTATCAGGGAGCGTACTTCTTGGCCGTATCCGCGATGAATTTCCGGGTCTGTTCCGGATTGAGTGCCTGCGCCCGCAAATGTTCGTACATCATGCTGTAGTTGTGGACGTCGTCGCTCTTCTCCAGGTAGAGATCGCTGGTGACGCCCTCCAGATAGATCACGCTGGAGTCGGACTCCTCGGGGAACTCCAGAATCGCGTACTGCCCCGTGACCCCCGGGTGCGCGCCCGTCTCGAACGGCAGCACCTGCACCGTGACGTGCGGCAGCCGTGACACCTCGATCAGGTGCTCCAACTGCTCGCGCATGACCGGCGCGTTGCCCACCACCCGCTGCAGCGCGGCCTCGTCGAACACCGCCCACAGCCGCAGCGGCTGCTCCGTCTCCCTTATCCGGTCCTGCCGCCGCATCCGCACGTTCACGCGCTTGTCGACGTCCTCGGTGGTCATCTCCGGCGAACTGCCGGAGATGACGGCCTCCGCGTACCCGCGCGTCTGCAGCAGCCCCGGCACGACGAGCGACTGATAGATCCGCAGCGAGGCGGCGGCGGTCTCCAGGCCGATGTAGACGCTGTACGGCACGTCCCCGAAGGCGTTCCACCAGCCCTGCTGGCGGGACTCCTTCGCCATCTGCATCAGGGAGCTGACGATCCGCTCGTCCTCCACCTCGTACACCCCGCACAGGTCGCGGACGTCCCGCTGGCTGATGCTGCGCCGGCCGTTCTCCAGCCGGCTGATCTTCGACTGCGAGACCAGCAGCCGGTCCGCGACCTGCTCCGCGGTCATGTTCTTCTGCTCGCGCAGCCTGCGCAGCTCCTGGCCGAGACGGCGTCGCCTGACGGTGGGGTTGACGTTGGACGCCAAGGGAGTTGCACCTCCGGGTGCGTAATCCGCGTACGGACGTATCTCATTACTGGGTGCAGCCTGCCACCGACGGAGTGTGCGCCGCTGCGATCGTCGCGAAATCGCCGCAGAGGGCAAAGGTTTGGCCCACAATGTGCGCCGCGCGAGGCGTCGGGGGTGTGCCGCGGCCACCGCGGCCGCGGTACGTCACGGGAGCCGGCGGAGCCGCCGGAACGCAGGGTAGGGCCCCGTCCCGTCGAGACCACTCGACGGGACGGGGCCCTGCGTTGCGGCTCCCGTTCCCGGGTCCGGCGCACCGGCGTGCGACGCCTCGCCCGTACGCGGATGCGTGCGTACGGGCGCGGCGTCGCCTGCGACGACCGCCGGGCGGGCTCAGCGCACCGCGGCCGTCCGGATCATCCCCGCGCGGCGGGACCCCGCGGGAACTCCGGCAGGCTGTGCGACAGCCGGCGGACGGGCCGCGGGACGGCCGCCTCCGGGTGTGCGCCGCGGCTGAGCGGTGACGCCGTTCTGCACGTCCATCACGGCGTGCGCCACCAGACCGCCCATCGGGTCGTGCCTGATCAGATCCCGGAGCCGGGAGCGCGCGGAGCGCCCCTCGTTCCCGGGGTAGAGATGCTTGCCGAGTCCGACCGCATGGGCCAGCGCGGCAAGCGCCGCGGTCCGCGGGTCCGGCGGGACGCCGGTGCGGATCGCGCTGTCCAGCCGGGCACGTATCTCCCGGCTGATGGCGGTGTCGGTTGCCTGATATCGAGTGGTGGGGAGTACCCCGCACATTTGGCTCTCCACGGCATGCACCATGCCGCAGCGCTCCAGATGAGCGAGATACGTCTGGCGCAACCCCAGACGTGGCCCACCTATCCAGTTCACCGCGCGCACGGGACTGCCCCGGCGACGCAGCAACTCAAGCGCTGTGTCCAAAGTGGGGTCCCCGGTCGGACGCGGAAGTATCACGGCGATACGATCCCCGTCCGGGGCTATTCGCCCGGCCAGAGCGAGCTCGACGAGCTGTGCTCCTGCCAGGCCGAGGTCGAGCGACTGCGGCTGCGCAGTGGTACCCGTGGCCGGGTCCAGTGCCAGCAGCAGAAGCTCCTCCGGAAGTGTTCTGCGGCTCCTGCCCATCCATGCCTCCCCGCGTGGATGAATGACAGGGTGACGCCTCTCACATTGGTCTGTCGAGAGTGCGTGGGCGCTTTGATCGGGAACCTGTAGGTATGTCGTTCTCGTCTCTCAGATGCGGGCGAGAGACGGCTGCGTCCCCTTAGGGTGGGTGGCCACGCCTGGTTGACGCGGTTGTGCGGTTGTGACGCAGGAGGAGGAAGTCGGTGGCGGTCGAGTCCCCCGGGAGGCCCGAGGAGCAGCAACCGTCGGGGTCGGCGACCGTGGACGAACACGAACCTCGCGATCCGGACGGCGGACGCGATCCGCGCCTGGCGTTCACGTCCTCCACCGACAACGCCCCCACCGCTGCGCCGGTTCCCGCCCAGGGGGGCGAGGAGCGAACCGGCCCCGGGGCGGCGGCGGATGAGGCCGCGGACGCGCGGGGCGATGCGGCGGACGGCGAGCCCGGGGACGGCCGGGAGGTAGAGGGCGACGGCTCCGGCGGTAGGACCGGCGACGGCAAGCGCCGGTCCCGGCCGAAGACCACGAACGGCGCCGCGGCGAAGCCCGCGAACAAGAACGGCACGGCGCCGGCGCGCGGCGAGGGTTCCGGCACGAAGGCGGCGGGGCCGAAGCCGAAGGGCGCGGCGGGGGAGCCTGCGGACGAGGACGGCGAGGCGCCGCGTGCGGACGCGGGGTCGGCATCCGAGCGGAAGCCGAAGGCCCCGTCCGGCGCGAAGCGCACCGCCGCGGGGAAGCCGGCGGGTGACGGCGACGGCGGCAAGGCGACGGGTTCGGCGAGCGCCGAGGGCTCGGCCGTACGGACCGGATCCCGTCCGAGGACCGGGGACACGACGTCCGGCGGGGCTGACGCAGGTGCGGCTTCGGGTGGTCGCGCGGCGACGGGTGCGGCCGGCGCCGAGGCCGCGGCCACGCCTGGTGCGAAGGACGACGCGGCGGCGAAGCCCGCGAGCGACGACGGCAAGGCGTCAGGCCGGTCGACGCGCCCGGAGGGTTCCGGCACGAAGGCGGCGTCCGGGCCGAAGGCCAAGGCCGCCCCGAAGACGAAGAGCGGCAAGGCACCCGGGCAGGCTTCGGGGGCCGAAGCCCCGGCCCCGGCCCCCAAGAAGCGCCCCACGGCACCGCCCGCTCCGAAGCCCGCCGGATCGGCCGACGCCGAGTCGCCGTCGGCCGACGGCGACGCCGCCGCGAAGGGCGCCACCGCGCCCAAGCAGGCCGCCGCGGGTGCTGCGCCGCGCCCGAAGCCCAAGCACGACGCGGCCGGCGCGGACGATCCCGACGCCGGGTCCCGGTCCCGGCCGAAGCCCGGGGACGCGCCTGGGCCGCGAGGCGGCGCCGCCTCGAAGGGCGCTGCGACGCCCAAGGCGCCCGCCGCTGCGGCGCCGCCGAAGCGCGAGGGCGACGCGGCCGGCACGGATGGTTCCGACGCGGGGCCCGTGTCCCGGCCGAAGGCCGCGGACGCGCCTGCGGCGCGGCGCGGCGCAGAGGGCGATACGACGACTGACGCGCCCGAAGGCGCCGCCGCGCCGGGCTCCTCCCGGCCGGGGGCCGCGGACGCGCCCGTGGGGCGTGACGCTGCGGCTGAGGGCGCGGCTTCTGATGCGCCCCGCTCGGCTTCCGGTGCGCCCGGCACCGACGCCGCGGCGGGTGCCTCGCGGTCGAAGGCCGGGAGACCGGGCGGTGCCGGGTCGTCCGCGGGTGCCGGCGGTTCGGGCGCTCACGCCCCGTCCCGGCCGGAAGCCGCGACGGGTGCCGGGGGTTCGGGTGCTCGTGCCCCGGGCCGGCCGGGGGCCGCCGGTGGGGGCGGGGCCAAGGACGACACGGCGACCACCACGTTCCGGGTCGCCGACCTCGCGCCGGACGACGATGGCTCGGCCGCGCCGAGTTCCTCCCGGCCGAAGGCCGGGGGCGGGTCGTCGGCGGGCTCCGACGCTTCCGATGACCGGGCCGGGGCCCGGGGCGCGTCCGCGGGGAGCGGTGCGGTGCCCGGGGCGCGGGCCGGGGAGGGCTCTGAGGGGCCTCTGGGCGGCTCTCGCGGGGCCCGGAAGGGCTCGGGTGGGTCCGGGGGCTCTGAGGCCGCTGAGGCGCGTGTGGAGGGCGATCTCGCCCGCGGGCGTGCCCGGGAGGCCGCGGGCGGCCGGCCCGACGCCGCCGAAGACTCTCCCGCCACCGGCTCCGACGCCACCGGCGGTTCCCGCTCCACGAGGTCTCCCGCCGGTGCCAAGGACTCCGCCACCGCCAGCTTCCGGCTCGTCGCCGAGGCCGAGGCCGCCAAGGCCGGTGGCGACGAGCAACTGCGGGCTGCCGTTGCCGCGTGGGTGACGAAGAGCGGCGACGACGAGCCCGGCGACGCCGTCGCCGTGGCCGGCGACATCGAAGACGTGTCCGTGGAGGACGAGCCGGCCGACGCCGTACCCGGGCCGGCCGGCGACGACCCCTCCGACACCCCGCCCGTCGGGAAGCTCGCCGGGCCGCCCGGCAGCACCTTCGTACCGCTCAAGACCGACGCCGACCTGCCCCCCAGGCCCGCCGCGCCGCCGCCGCCCCCGGCCGTGCCGCCGTCGGTCGCCGCGCCGCCGGCGTTCCCCGCCGCACCGCCGTCGGTCCCCGCGCCCGCCGCGGCGCCCGACTCGGCGCCGCCCAAGCCCTCCGGCGGGCCCGACTCGCCGCCCGGGTGGGAGCGGACACAGCAGCAGCCCCTCCCGCCGTACGAGGAGAAGCGGCCGCTCGACCTGCTCGCCGAGCTGACCAACACCCCGCCGCCGCCCGAGACCCTCACCCGTACGCTCGTACGGCGCGTGAAGATCTGGACGCCGCTGGTCATCCTGCTCGCGATCGTCCTCGGCGTGGTCCAGATGCTCCGCCCGCTGCCCGCACCGGCGCTCACCCTGACCGCCGCCTCCAGCTACTCCTTCGAGGGCGGCACCCCCGAGATGCCGTGGCCCAGCGAGGGACAGGCGTCGATAGACGTCGCGGGGCTCGGCAGCCTCGGTTCGTACGGGAAGCAGAAGTCCGTGCCGATCGGCAGCGTCGCCAAGGTCATGACCGCCTACGTCATCCTGCGCGACCACCCCATGAAGCCGGGCGGCAAGGGCCCCGGCATCCCCGTCGACGACACCGCCGTCGAGGAGGCCGCCCTCAGCTCCGAGGGCGAGACGACCGTCGAGCTGGACCCGGGCTCCAAGCTCAGCCAGAAGGAAGCCCTGCAGGCCCTGCTCATCGCCTCCGCCAACAACGTCGCCCGCCTTCTCGCCCGCTGGCACTCGGACGGCGACATGCAGGCGTTCGTGGACGAGATGAACAAGACCGCGGAAGAGCTGGGCATGGACGGGACCACCTACACGGACCCCAGCGGCCTGGAGGAGTCCACCGTCTCCACCGCCGAGGACCAGGTGGTCCTCGGCAAGGCGGCGATGAAGGACCCGCTGTTCAAGCAGATCGTCGCCATGCCCGTCTACACCGACAGCCGCGGCGACGACCACGACAACAGCAACAAGATGGTGCCGCTGCACGGCATCGGCATCAAGGTCGGCTCGACCACCAAGGCCGGCGGCAACTTCCTCTTCGCCACCGAGGAGAAGGTCGCGGGGGAGGAACAGTTGATCGTCGGCGCGGTCCTCGGGCAGTACGCGGTGCCGCAGCTTCCGACCGCCATGGAGTACGGCCGGCAACTGATGGCGGCCGGCGAGAAGGCGCTCACGGACATGACCGTCGTGAAGAAGGGCGACGTCGTCGGCGAGGTCGACGACGGCCTCGGGGGTTCGACGCCGGTGGTGGCGACCGAGGACGTCGTGGCGCCGGGCTGGGGCGGGCTGAAGGTGGGCCTGGAACTCGGCGAGGACCGCTCCGGAGAGGTGCCGCACGAGGGTGCGAAGGGTGACCTGATCGGGGTGTTGACGATGGGCTCCGGCCAGGGGGAAGTACGGGTGCCGGTGGCGCTGGCCGAGGACATGGCGGAGCCTGGCATGGGGGCGAAGCTGAGCAGGCTCGGTTAGCGCCCGGGGGCGTCGTACGCCCGTGCTAGCGTCGCTGGCACCGCCCCCGGGGACGTCCAAGGAAGACTGGGGAGTCGTCGCAGTGACCACCGTGCAGCCGGACCGCGAAGCCGCGGCCGGCGGCCGATCAGCAGATGGAGCCGCCGCAGGAGCCGCCGGGGGCCGGCCCGCGCCTGCGTCCGCCGACTCCGGCGACCCCCCGAGCCCCGAGCAGCAGAGCGCGGCGCGCTTCGCCCCGCCCGACCGGCTGCGGCCGCACCTGCGCTGGCTCGCCCAGCGCCCCGTGCTCACCACGCTCGTCACCGCCGGCATCCTGCACCTCCTGTGGCTGCTGCTCCTCGCCAACGAGGGGGGCGACCTGGCGGCGCAGGACGCCTGGGCCGAGTTCGCCGGCCGGCATCCCTCCACGGCGTACAACTTCGCCTGGTACGGGGGCATGCACCCGGTCTCGTACAGCGTCGTCTCGCCGTATCTGATGGCGGTGCTCGGCGTGCGGACGACCATGGTGCTCGCCGGCACCCTGTCCGCCGGTGTGCTCGCGCTGATCCTCGCCCGCTGCCGGCAGGTGCCGCGGCCGCTGGTGCCCTCGCTCTTCGGCGCCTTCGCGCTCGTGGGCAACGCGGCCTCCGGCCGCGTGACGTTCGCGCTGGGGCTGCTCTTCGCGCTGGTCGCGATCGCGCTGGTCTTCCCGGGCGACCGCGACGACGAGGACGACGGGCACGGCGGGGCCGGAGCGGGGGAGAAGGGCCGGCGGCGCGTGGGCGGCTGGCGGGGGACCGCGGTCGTGCTGACCAGCATGCTGGCGACCGCGGCGAGCCCGGTGGCCGGGCTGTTCGCCGGGGTGGTCGCCGCCGGGCTGTTCCTGCAGAAGCGGCGCACCGAGGCGTATCTGCTCGGGGCGGCGCCGCCGGTGGTCGTCGCGCTGTCGAGCTGGCTCTTCCCGTTCCAGGGGAACATGCCGATGCCGTGGATCTCCGCGGTGGCACCGATGATCACCGCCGCGCTGATCTGGCTGATGGCGCCGGAGTCGTGGCGTACGGTCCGGATCTGCGCGGCGCTCTACTTCCTCGGCACGCTCGGCGCGTGGGTCATCCCCTCTCCGGTCGGCAGCAACATCGAGCGGTTCGCGCTGATCTTCGGCGGCACGGTGCTGCTGGTCATCGCGCAGACGGGGACCCGTCCTGCGGCGCCGCGGGTGATGCGTTCGGTGGCGGCGGCGTATCTGGCGTTCGCGGCCATCACCGTGTGGGTGATCGTCAAGCCCGTGGTCGACCTCGTGCTCACCAGCCCGACCGCGGCCTGGACGCGCGAGCTGGCGCCGCTGGTGGACCAGTTGCAGCAGGTGGACGCGGAGGCGGGCCGGGTCGAGGTCGTGCCCGTACGCAGCCACCGGGAGGCCAGCGCGCTGTCGCCGTACGTGAGCCTGGCGCGCGGCTGGAACCGGCAGGCGGACCTGGACCGGCACGAGATCTTCTACGACGGCAGCCTGAACCCGAAGACGTACCACACCTGGCTGAAGACGTGGGCGGTGCGGTACGTGGTGCTGCCGGTGGAGGACCGGCCGGACACCGGGGCGCACGAGGAGGCGAAGATCGTCGCCAAGGGGCAGCCGTACCTGACGGAGATCTGGGCGGACGCGAACTGGCGGCTGTTCCGGGTCAACGACCCCACGCCGCTGGTCGAGGCGCCCGCGGAGGTGCGGCGGGCGGACGAGGGCGAGCTGGTCATCGACGTGAAGTACGCGGGCCCCGTGCTGGTGCGGGTGCCGTTCTCACCGTGGCTCGGGCTCGTCGACGAGGACGGCGAGGGCGTCGAGGCGCCGCAGGTGCTGGAGGGCGACGGGTCGGACGGGGCGGACGTCGACGGGGTCCGGGAGTGGTCGGAGAGCGGGCAGCTCTACGTCAACCTGGAGGGCTGCGTGACGAAGGCCGGCGAATGGACCCGGCTGCACGCCCCGCGCCCCGGGACGTACCGCATCTCGGCCCCGTACCAACTGCCCCGCGGCACGCACTGCCCGGACTAGATGAATGAGTCCGATGTCTGTGCTGGCCGCGACCATGGCGAAGGGCGCCCGTTGGTCTGAGTGTGACATCGGACCTGGACGCCCTTCTGGCGGCACTGTACGTGTTCATCGACGACCATGTGGCCCCCGTGTCGCCGGATCGGGCGACCCCCGAAACTGACGGACGCGGAACTGCTGTGTCTGGCCGTGGCGCAGGTGCTGCTCGGCTTTCCATCGGCCCGGCACTGGATCCGCTTCGCGCACGCCCGGCTGGGGCACCTCTTCCGCTACCTGCCCCAGCAGTCTGGCTACACCAAGCGCCTCAACGCCGCCGGCCCGCTGATCGCCCAGGCCATCGAGGCCCTGGCCAAACAGGTACCGACCTGGCACGACGGCCTGCGGCTGATCGACTCCACACCCCTGCCGTGCGCGGCCTCCCGGGAGACGGTCAAACGCTCCGGCCTGGCCGGTCACGCCGGCTACGGCTACTGCCGCAGCCACTCCCGATACTTCTGGGGCCTGCGCCTCTACCTGGTCACCACCGCCGAGGGCATGCCCGTCACCTGGTGCCTGGCCAGCCCGAAGCTGGGCGAGCGGGAGGTGATGACCGCGCTGCTGGAAGCCGATCACCACCTGGTCCGTGCAGGCCAGGTGATCCTGGCCGACAAGGGCTTCGCCGGCCGGGACTTCGAGGCGTTCCTCACCGAGAGGCTCGGAGTCCACCTGGTGCGCCCCGACCGCAGGGACGAGCCATCCCGTCACGGTCGCCTGGCCCGATGCCGTCAGTGGATCGAAGCCGTCTTCGACACCCTCAAAGGCCAACTCAGCCTCGAACAACACGGCGGCAGGACCCCGGACGGAGTCTTCTCCCGAGTCGGCCAACGCCTCCTGGCCATGGCCACCGCGATCTGGCACAACTGGGCGACCGGAGCCGACAGCAAACGATCTCTCATCGCCTACGACCACTGAAGACATCAGACTCATTCATCTAGCCGCCGGTCAGGGGCACGGGGATACGCGTCACCCGGGTGACGGGACGACCTCGACGCCCTGATGCCCCCTGCTCCTGGACTCGGGCTGCGAACAGCCGCGACGCCATGTGCCGTCGAGAACGGTCGTGGTCCGGTCCAGGAGTGCACCGCTGCGTCTGTGCTGTCCGTCAGAAGCCTGAGACGTACTCGATCTGGGGCTTGGCGGAGTTGTACCGCACGTAGTGCTCACCGTTGGCGAACGTGTTGCACTGGTACCTGTCGCCGGTCCGGTCGTAGAAGTAGTAGTCGTAGTGCTCGGTATTGACGAACTTCAGGATGTACTGCCAAGCCGACCCGGCTTCCTGCTTGTGGAGCGTGTACTTCGTGATCGCCGCCGCCCCGCGGACTTCGGCGTCCGTGTCGACCCAGGTCTCGTTGTCCGTGACGGGCCACCTGGCGGCGATGCCGAAGTTGCTCTTTGCCGTCGGGGCCGCCTCTTCCTGCGCGGTGGCGTGCTCGTCCCGCAGGCGGCCGACGTGGTATGTCTGGCCGCGCTCGCTGACCAGCTCCTCCCAGTCGACGGCGTCATCGAGGTTCCCGGGCGTTTCCTGTGCCATGCCGAGTCCGTTCGGTCGTGGGGGATATCTCCTTTTTATCCATTTTGGCAGCGATGATGTGAGTGGTAAGGATGCGACACGACCTACCGCAAGGGGCGGTCGCCGGCTCTCCTCAGCCGTGCGATGAGCCGCGACCTCGGCCGGGCGCGTACGCGGGCGTCAGGGCCAGCGGCTGGGCCGCCGGCGGCTCGCCGCGCACCTCCGGTCGCGTACGGGGGGTCTCGCGGGCGCGGCGCAGCGTCTCGGCGCCGGCGTGCGCCAGTAGCGCCTGGTCTTGCAACGGCGGGAGTTCCACGAGCCACATGCCATCGGCGACCACCTCCTCGGCCCGCGCCTTGCCCCGTGCGCCGACCGTGCCTCCAGTGTGGTGGGGAGAGCGGGAGCGCGGGCCGATTCCGCGGGAAACGGCCGCGTGGGGGTGGGGCTGGTGGTAGAGGGCGGTCTGCGGGGTGCCATGTGGGTGGAGTTGCGGACGGAAGGTGACGTGGGCCCGCACGCGTAGCGCCGGCGAGAGGCGGAGGGGCCGGCGCCGGGTGTGTCCGTCCGAGTCCGCACGGAAGAACCCGGTGCGCCGGCCCGCGCGGGACGGCGGTGCCGTGGGCCCGGCACCCGGCCGGCGGCCCGGGCGCGAGCCTCGGCACGCCGCTCCAGCCGGCCCGCCGCAGGTCCGAGGGCGCCCGGTCCGTACGACCCGGTGCGCGGCCCCCGCCGCACCGTCACTGCGCGGCCCGCGCCGCCCTGTCTCCTGGCGTGACCCTCGCCGGGGCCGCCACTCCCGGGCGCGCCCGCGCGTCCCCGGGTGCCCGGTCCCCACGATCCGTGGCCCCCACCCGGGTCGCGCCGTCCGTACGGCGACCCCTGCCGCCGACGCCACCCCGCGACCCCGCCCCCGTACCCCCCGCCCCCGACGGGAGTCAGCTCCGCACCGCCGCGCCGATCAGCTCCCGCTGCACCGGCGCCAGGCTGCGGAGCCTGCGGGTGTCCGACAGGCCCAGCTTCGTCATCAGCTTCGCCGTCTGCGCGGGGCCCACGCCCGGCAGCGCCAGCAGGAAGTCCTTCGCCAGCATGTCCCCGGCCAGGGCGTCCCGCGCCGCGCGCTCCAGCGCCTGGACGCAGTCGACCTCCCCGTTCTTGATCGCCCGAACCAGCGCGGTCCGGGCTCGCTTGGCCTCAAGTGCCTGGTCCAAGGCGCGCGCACACTCCACCGGACTGCGCTGTCCCGGGATCTTCTTCATCGGCCCCATCCGCACTACTCCCCTCTAGCTACTGCGACTTGAGGAGAACAGTAGCCGGAGTATCCGGATTTGATCCGCCATTTGAGTGTGTGCCGCTAAAGTCAGTTGTGCTGAAAAGTAACCGACTTGGGCGCTTAGTCGCGATGTCCGACGGTCTTCTGGGCGTATCCACGATTCCGCAGCTCTCCTGCTTGCGTTGGTAATCCTGGAGATTTAATATCCAGAATCATGAGGATGACCGAGGGCGTCGAGTGGGCGTTGCACAGTTGCCTGAACCTGGCGTGGGCGGGCCCCGACCGCCCGGTGACGGCGGCCCGCCTCGCGGCGTACCACGAACTCCCCGCCCCGTACCTCAACAAGCAGCTCCAGGCCCTCGTAAGGGCCGGCATCGTCGCCTCCACCTCCGGGCCGCGCGGCGGCTTCCGGCTCGTCCGGCCGCTCGCGCAGATCACGCTGATGGACGTCGTCGCCGCCATCGAGGGCCCGGACGAGGCCTTCCGCTGCACCGAGATCCGGCAGCAGGGGCCCGGCGCCGGGGCGCCCGCGAGCTACCGGCTGCCGTGCGCCTTCGCGCACGCGATGGCGCGCGCCGAGCTGGCGTGGCGCCGGGAGCTGGCCGGGCAGACGCTGGACGACGTCCGGGAGCAGGCGGAGGCGCAGGCGCCCGCCGCGCCCGAGCGGCTGCGGCGCTGGCTCGCGAACGGCTGACGGACTTTTCGGATACGGACCGGCCGGTGCCGGAGCAGGGAGCAATTCTGGATGTCGAATATCCAGGACAAGCCGACCGGGGCGGAGACCGTCGCGGCGGGGCGGGCGCCCACGCGCTCCGCCGTCCGTGGCCGGCTCGCCGTCGCCGCGGTCACGCTCGGGATCTTCACCGTGATGACCGCCGAACTGCTGCCCGTCGGCCTGCTCACCCCCGTCGGCCGTGACCTGGACGTCTCCGCCGGCACCGCCGCCCTCATGGTCACCGTCCCCGGCCTCGTCGCCGCCGTTTCCGCCCCGCTGCTCACGGTGGCCGCCGGGCGGGCCGACCGGCGGCTGGTGCTGGCCGGGCTGATGGCCCTGGTCGTCGCCGCGCACGCGGCCTCCGCGCTCGCCGGGCACTTCGCCGTCGTGGTCGCCGCCCGCGTGCTGCTGGGCGTCAGCATCGGGGGCTTCTGGGCGTTTGCCGGCGGGCTCGCGCTGCGGCTCGTACCGGAGCGCGAGGTGCCGCGGGCCACCGCCGTCATCTTCGGCGGCGTCTCGGCCGCCTCCGTGCTCGGCGTCCCGACCGGCACGCTCACCGGCGAACTCGGCGGCTGGCGCGTCGCCTTCGCCGTCCTGGGCGCGCTGGCCCTGGCCGTGCTCGCCGCCCTGGTGCTGCTGCTCCCGAGACTGCCCGCCGAGCGCGGGCTGCGCCCCGCCGACCTCGCCCGGCTGCCGCGGGAGAGCACGGCGGTGCGGGCCGGCCTGGCCCTGACGGTGCTCCTCGTCACCGGCCATTTCCTCGCGTACACCTTCATCCGGCCCGTCCTCCAGGAGCGCTACGGCGTCGGGGACGGCCTCGTCGGCGTGCTGCTCCTCGGCTACGGCGCCGCCGGCCTGGCCGGCAACTTCCTGGCCGGCGCCGCCGCCGCCCGCAACCCGCGGCGGACCGTGCTCACCGTCGCCACCGGGCTCGCCGCCGCGCTGGCCGCGCCGGCGCTGCTGCCCGCGCTGCCCGACCCGGTCGGCTCGGCAGCAGGCGGGGGAGCGATCCCCGCCGTGCTGCTGCTCGGCGGCTGGGGGCTGGCGTACGGCGGCGTCTCGGTCGGCCTGCAGTCGTGGTTTCTGGCCGCGGCGCCGCACGCCGCGGAGGCGGCCACCTCGCTGTACGTCGCCGCCTTCTGCCTGTCCATCGCGGCGGGGGCGGCGCTCGGGGGCGTGCTCGTCGACGCGGTCGCGCTGGGGGCGGCGCCGGCCGCGGGGGCGGTACTCACCCTGGCGGCGGTAGTCCTGTGCACCCGTACGAGACGCATGCCGCCCGCCGCCGCCCGTGCCGCCGCGCCCACCGGGACGCCGTGAGCCCACCGGACCCCCGCAGTCCCGAACTTCACCCGAAAGGAAAAGACCTCCCATGCCGCGCACGCTCCTCAACCCCCCGCAGCTCCACGACCCGACCGGATACGGCTACAGCCACGTCGCCACCGCCCCCGGCGAGCCGGTCTTCATCGCCGGCCAGTACGCCTCCGACGAGACCGGAGCCGTCGTATCCGCCGACTTCGCCACCCAGGTCGAGCGGTCCTTCGCCAACCTCCGCACCGCACTGGCGGCCGCCGGGCTCGGCGTCGAGGACGTCGTGCGCCTCGGCACGTACGTCGTCGGCCACGACCGCGCGCGACTGGAGACCGTCCTCGCCGCACTGCACCGGGTGTGGGGCGACGCACTGCCCGCGCAGACGCTCGTCGGGGTGGCGTCGCTGGCGCTGCCGGAGATGCTCTTCGAGGTCGACGCGGTGGCCGTACGACCCGTACGGGCTGCGGGGACCCCTGCCCCCGGGGCGCCCGCCGGTCCCCGCTGACGCGGCACGTGCGCTCCCCCGGCGCCCGGGACGGGAGGCCGTCCGTGTTCAATGGAGGGTGCGGCGTCGCTCCGCCACGGACGCCGGGAAGGAGCAAGTGCATGGACACCGCAGCCACCGCAGCCGGCCGCAGCCGGACCGACCTCGTCGAGGGCCTGATGGCCCGCTTCCCGAACGTGCCCAGAGAGGCCGTGATCAAGGAAGACCTGCTGCGCGGCGGGATGGCCTTCGACGACTCCGCGCTCAGCGGCGCGGGCGAGGACGGCTCCGGCGAGGTGAAGCCGAAGTCGTACTTCATCTTCTCCTTCGACCACGGCACGCTCCCCGAGCTGGGCGCCGCCGCGCTCAACCGCCCGCCGGAGGAGGTCGTCCTCACCGGCGGCCCGTACGACCTGCGCCGCACGGTCGTCTCCGTACGGGTCAACCCCTCGTCCCCGTACCGCGTGAAGCCCGGTGACGACGGCGCCCTCGGCCTCTATCTCGACGGCGTGCGCATCGCCGACGTCGGGCTGCCGCCGATGCCGGACTACTACCGGCACAAGCTCGCCAACGGGAAGTCCGTCATGGAGGTGGCGCCCACCATCCAGTGGGGCTACCTGATCTACCTCACGGTCTTCCGGGTCTGCCAGTACTTCGGCGCCAAGGAGGAGTGCCAGTACTGCGACATCAACCACAACTGGCGCCAGCACAAGGCCGCGGGACGCCCGTACACGGGCGTGAAGCCGGTCGAGGAGGTGCTGGAGGCGCTGGAGATCATCGACCGGTACGACACCGCGAGGACCTCCACCGCGTACACCCTCACCGGCGGCGCCGTCACCTCCCACATCGGCGGCAAGGACGAGGCCGACTTCTACGGCCAGTACGCCAAGGCCATCGAGGAGCGCTTCCCGGGACGCTGGATCGGCAAGGTCGTCGCCCAGGCGCTGCCCAAGGCCGACGTGCAGCGCTTCCGCGACTACGGCGCGCAGATCTACCACCCCAACTTCGAGGTGTGGGACCGGCGGCTGTTCGAGCTGTACTGCCCCGGCAAGGAGCGCTACGTCGGCCGCGACGAGTGGCACCGCCGCATCCTCGACTCCGCGGAGGTCTTCGGTCCCTCCAACGTCATCCCCAACTTCGTCGCGGGCGTGGAGATGGCCGAGCCGTTCGGCTTCACGACGGTCGACGAGGCCATCGCCTCCACGCGCGAGGGGCTGGACTTCTTCATGTCGCACGGGGTCGTGCCGCGGTTCACCACCTGGTGCCCGGAGCCGACGACGCCGCTGGGCAAGGCCAACCCCGAGGGCGCGCCGCTGGAGTACCACATCCGGCTGCTGGAGACGTACCAGGACGCGCTGGACACCCACGGCCTGTCGTCCCCTCCGGGGTACGGGCCGCCGGGGGCGGGGCGCGCGGTGTTCTCGGTCAGCTCCTTCATGGACTCGATGCCGCTGCCGGACGACGCCTCGGAGGCCGCGGTTCCGGCGCGGACGTGACGGCTGGGACGTGACGGCCCGGACGTGACGGCGGGCCCGGCGCGCGCTGACACCCGCGCGCCCGGCCCGGCCCCGGGGTGGGATGCTGTGCCCCATGGCGCGCGCGGGAGACCACGACAGGACCCGGACCAGCTACGACACCGTGGCGGAGACGTACCTCGGCACCATCGGCGGTGAGCTGGCCCACAAGCCGCTCGACCGGGCGCTGCTCGCGGCGCTCCTGGAGCAGGCCGGGGACGGCGCTCCGGTCGCCGACCTGGGCTGCGGGCCCGGCCACGTCACGGGGTGGCTCGCGGCGCACGGAGTGCGGGCGGTCGGCATCGACCTGTCGCCGGGCATGGTCGCGCTCGCCCGGCGCGAGCACCCGGCCGCGGAGTTCCGCGAGGGCGACCTGCTGCGGCTGCCGGCCGCGGACGGCGAGTTCGGCGCGGCGGTCGCGCTGTACTCGGTCATCCACCTCGAACCGGACGAGCTGGCGCCCGCGTTCGCCGAGGCGCGCCGGGTGCTGCGGCCCGGCGGGCGGCTGCTGGTCTCGTTCCACGTCGGCACCGAGGTGCGGCACCTGGACGACTGGTGGGGGAACCCGGTGGACGTGGACTTCCGATTCCTGGAGCCGGCGGCGGTGACCGCTCTGCTCGGGGCGGCCGGCTTCGACGTCGAGGCGACGCTGGAGCGCGCCCACTACCCCCAGGAGCCCGAGACGACGCGCGCCTACGTCCTCGCCCGCCGGCCGCAGGCGTAGCCCTCCGCGCTTGTCCTGACGTCGGCGTCAACGTCTAACGTCGGCGGTATGCGCATCGGGGAACTCGCCGAGAGAGCCGGGGTCAGCACGCGGACCCTGCGCTACTACGAGTCGCGCGGGCTGCTGCCAGCGGCCGACCGCGGCGCCAACGGACACCGCGTGTACGGCGACGACGCGCTGCGGCTCGTCGCGCAGATCCGCACGCTGCAGGACTTCGGCTTCGAGCTGGAGGACACCCGGCCGTTCGTCGAGTGCCTGCGCGCCGGCCATCCGGCGGGCGACTCGTGCCCCGACGCGCGCGCGGTGTACCGCAGGAAGATCGCCGAGCTGGACGGGCTGATGGCCGAACTGCGGGCGGCGCGCGACCACCTGACCGCGCAGTTGGCGCGCGCGGAGGCGCTGCCGTCGCCGTGCGGCGCGGGCGGGACCGACACGGACGTGCCGCTGTGCGGCGGCTGACGGGAGAGACCACATGACGACACCGGGAACGACACCGCAGATGACGGCGCAGACGACGACCCCGGGCGTTCCGTACGTCACCGACGAGACGTTCGCCGAGGAGGTGCTGCGCGCGGACGTGCCGGTGCTGGTGCAGTTCACCGCCCAGTGGTGCCCGTCGTGCAAGCAGCTCACCCCGGTCCTCGGCGCGCTCGCCGCCGAACTGGGCGACCGGGTCAGGGCCGTACGCCTCGACGTCGACCACAATCCGCAGACGACCGTCGCGCACGGCGTCCTGGCCGTGCCGACGCTGCTGGTGTTCCAGGATGGCGAGCCCGTGCGCTCCGTGGTCGGCGCCCGCTCCAAGGCCCGTCTCCTGCGGGACCTCGACGGCGTGATCTGACCCCGGCGGCCTCCTGGGGAGGGGCGAGGCGGGAGGGGTATCCGCCGGGCGGGGTGGTTGCCGGTGCGCCTGCGGGCCCGTACGCGTACACGAGGCAAAACTCCGGGTATGTCTGCATACGTTCCCCGCGGTGCGTACCGCCTCCGGCGCGCTCTCACGCTCCTCTTCGCGCCCCTCCTCACCGCCGCCGCCCTGCTCGCCGGCCCGGCCGCGGACCCCGCCGCCGCCTGCCCGGCGGGCGCCTGCGGCTCCGTCATCACCGCCCCGCTCGCCCCGCCGGCCCCCGTCGGCGAGCCGTGCCCCAGCCCCGATCCCGTCGTGTGCCGGATCCGGGTGCTGCCGTGGGGCGAGAAGGTCGAGGCCCAGCAGACGCGGATGCGATACCACGGGCTGCTGGAGGACATGCGCCGCACCGAGGCCCGGATGCGGGCGGACGGCGCGTCCGACGAGGAGATCGCCAGGATGCTCGTCGGCATGCGCAACGAGGCCAAGGAGATCACCCGCGCGGGCATGACGCCGGCGGAGGTCCGGGTCCTGGAGGAGCGCAACCAGGCCAAGTACGGCAACCCCCTCGGCCCGACCGCCGACCAGCTCCACGCCAAGTACGGCTCGTGGCCGGAGGTCATCGCCGCCTCCACCCGCACCAGCACGGCCGTCGACGAGGCGCTGAGGCTGCACTACCACCCCTGCCCCGTGTAACGCCGGGGGCTCTGCGGGCCGGAGAGAAATGCGTGGCGGGCGGGGCCGATCCTTGTCAGGGTCAGAGGTGTTCGCCCCCCGCTCACAAGGAGTGCCCGTGCCCCGTGCCGTCACGCTGATCCGCTCCGCGTCCCTGTCGGACGTCGCCGAATACGCCTACGCCGCCACGGCACCCGCCGAGGCCCGGCTGATCTTCCTCGCGGGCGCCTGCCCGCTGAACGCGGACGGCTCCACCGCCGCGGTCGGGGACTACGCCGGCCAGGCGGCCGTGTCGGTCGCCAACCTGCGCACCGCGCTCGCGGACGCCGGCGCCGCGCTGCCCGACGTGATCAGCACCCGCGTGCTCGTCGCCTCCACCCGGCAGGAGGATCTGGTGACGGCGTGGCAGGTGGTACGGGACGCCTTCGGCGAACACGACGTACCCAGCACGCTGATGGGCGTCACCGTCCTCGGCTACCACGACCAGCTCGTGGAGATCGAGGCCGTCGCCGCGGTGGTCGACTAGCCCGCCGTTTCCCTAGTCCTCGCCGGTCCGCAGGCTGTGCGCGAGCACGGCCCGGATCCGGCGGACGTCCGGGCGCGCGTCGGTGAGCAGGATGTCGGCGCACAGCCCGTCCGTCGCGGCGACGAGCGCGTCGACCGCCCGCGGGTCGGTGGAGTGCCGCGCGCCGATCTGCGCCACGACCTCCCGCCACCGCCGCGCGACCGGGCGCAGGGCGGGGCGGCGGGCGGCCATCGTGGACAACTCGCGCTCGGCGAGCGCGCGCCGGCGTCCTTCGCCGCCCGCGGAGGCGACGAGGGCGGCGAGTCCTTCGAGGTCGTCGGCGTCGCTCTCGATGATCTCGTGGAGGCGGTGGGTGTACTCGTCGGCCACCGTGGACAGCGCCGCGACCAGCAGGTCGTCGAGGGTGGCGAAGTAGTACGCGGTGAGGCTGGTGGTGACGTCCGCCTCGCGTGCCACCGTGCGGTGCGTGACGCCGCCGGCACCGTCGCGCTGGACGACGCGGAGCGTGGCCTCGATGATCTCCGCCCGGCGACGCGCGCCACGGGCGCGGCGGCCGTCGGTGACGGGCTCGGCCTTGCGGCGCGTCACGCCGTGCTCCACGATGCGGGCCTCCCGTCGGGGGTGGTGGGTGAGGACCAGGGTAGTCGGGGAGCGGGGCGGCCGGCGGGCTCGTACGGGCCGGGGAGGGGCCCGTACGACGCGCGGGTGGCGGGGCCCGTACGAGGCCGGGGACCCCCGCGCCACGGGCCGCGCACCTCCGCAACCGCCCTGCTCAGCCGTCGTCCTCCGGCTGGGTCGGCCCCACCCCCCGCAGGGCCACCGCCGCCACCACCGCGAGCGCCGCCACCGCCACCCCCGTGATCCCCGTGGCCACGTTCAGCCCCGTGACGAACGCCTCCTCCGCGCGCCGCAGCACCTGCCCCGGCACCTCCGCACCGGCGGCGGCCGGGAGGCTGTCACCCGCCGCCTTCCGTGCCCCGTCCGGCAGCCCGGCCGGAATCCACCCCTCCATCCGGGCGCGGTACACCACCGTCGTGACGCTCCCCAGCACCGCGACCCCCACCGCGAGCCCCAGTTCCTGCACCGTCTCCGACAGCGCCGACGCGGACCCCGCCTTCGCCGGCGGCGCCGAGCCGACGACCAGGTCCGTACCCAGCGCGGCGAGGGCGCCGAGCCCGAGGTAGATAAGCGCGAAGCCGGCGACGACAGGGCCGGCGCCGTCCGTGCGGTCGACGGTGGCGAGCAGCCCGTACCCGACCGTGGACGCGCCCAGCGTCGCCCCGACGACGTACCCCGGGCGGACCCTGCGCGCCAGCAGCGGTGCCCCGATCGCCGCGACGAACATCATGAGCGCGGGTGGGCCCATCCAGACCCCCGCCCTCAGCGGGGTCATGCCCTCGACCAACTGCAGGTGCTGCGTGACCAGATACATCACCCCGCCGACACCGACGAGCCCGACCAGCAGCAGCCCCAGCGCCACCCCGAACGTCCGCTCGGCGAAGAGCCGCAGGTCCAGCAGCGGTGCGGCGAGCGTGCGCTGCCGCCGTACGAACCACGCCCCCGAGGCCGCCCCGACCGCCAGCGCGGGCACCGTCGCACCGCCGAGGCCGCCGGCGCCCTCGGCCGCGACGTGCTTGACCGCGTAGACCACGGGCAGGATCGCGGCGAGCGACAGGGCGACGCTGGGGAGGTCGAGCGGCCCGTCCTGGCGCGCCCGGTACTCGGGCAGCAGGAACGGCGCCGCGACCAGCACCACCACGATCATCGGCACGGCGACCAGGAACGCCGAGCCCCACCAGAAGCGCTCCAGCAGCGCCCCGCCGGCCAGCGGCCCGGCGGCCATGCCCAGCGCGAACATCGTCGCCCAGATGCCGATGGCCAGCGCGCGCTGGCGGGCGTCGGCGAACATGTTGCTGATCAGCGCCAGCGTCGACGGCATCAGCGTCGCCCCGGCGACCCCGAGCGCCGCCCGCGCGGCGATCAGCGCCTCCGCGCTGGGCGCGTACGCGGCGGCGACCGAGGCGGCGCCGAAGGCGGCGGCGCCGCCGAGCAGCAGCCGGCGGCGGCCGAAGCGGTCGCCCAACGTGCCCATGGTGACGAGGAATCCGGCGATCAGGAAGCCGTACGCGTCCATGATCCACAGGGATTGGGTGCCGCTGGGGTGCAACTCGGCGGCGAGCGCGGGAAGCGCGAGGTAGAGGACGGTGACGTCCAGGCCGAGCAGCACGGTCGGAACGGCGAGCACGGCGAGCCCCGCCCACTCGCGGGGGCCGGCGCGGCGGGCGACGGACGTGGTCATAGAGGGCTCCCTCGGCGTATGGACGACTGCCTCATTTCTTGAACGATAGTTCTAGTTGTTGTTTTGTTCAAATTGTTGAGCGGGGGCGGGGAGGGAGCGGGGTGGGGCGGACTCAGACGGTCCGGCCGGCCTCGGCGAGGAGTCCGTCGACGATGATCCGCAGCACCTGCGGGTACAGGTCGAGGGCCGAGCGCTCCGGCCACAGGTCGCCGATGGCGGCCAACTGCGGCTGGCGGGCCGGGTCGAGGCGGCGCAGGCCGAACGCCAGGTCGGCCGAGCCGACGTCGCTGCGGCGGCGGTCCGAGCGGGCGCGTACGAGGACTTCGCCGACGGTGTAGTACCAGATGTTCCGGAAGAGGTCGACGGCCCGCTCCTGCGTGCAGCCGGCGGCCACCGCGCCGGCGACGATCGTCTCGACGATCCACAGGGCGGAGTCGCCGAGCCGGCCGATGAAGCCGTCGGCCGTCAGCGCTTCGGCCGCCCAGGGCCAGTTGGTGAGCGCGTCGTGCATCGTCGTGGCGGCGACGATGATGCGCTCGCGCGGGTCGTCGGGCAGCTCGGGGCGGGCGAGTTGGTCGAGGTGCTGGTTGACCAGCTCGACCACGAGGTCGTCCTTGTTGTGGACGTGGTGGTAGAGCGTCGTCGTCCCGACGCCGATCTCGGCGGCCAGCCGGCGGACGGTCAGCGTCTCCCAGCCGTCCTCGTCGATGACCCGGCGGGCCGCCGCGAGGATCTCGGCGCGCGACGTCGAGCGCGGCCGGCCGGTCCGGCCGGTGCTGCCGGTGGGCGTGGAGGCGGGCTGTCGGCGGTCTCGTTGTCCGGGCACCGTCCCATCATGCTGCCCCGGGGTCGGCCGGGGAAATCGACCCAGGTCAGGAGGCTTGCCCGGGGCGTTGTCGGGTGGGTGGTGTACTTTAGGAACGTGTTCCGGAACGTGTTCCGGAAGTCGGTCGGAGCACGGGAGGGATCATGACGGGGGAGCGGACCGGGACGGCAGGCCGGGAAGAGGCGCCGGGCCCGGGAGGGCCGGGAGAGGGCTCCGGGGGTGCGGCGCGGGCGGGGCTCGTGCTGGCCACGGCGGCGGTGGTGCAGTTCCTGGTGTCGCTGGACCTGTCGGTGGTGAACGTCGGGCTGCCGGAGATCGGCGCCGCCCTCGGCTTCGGCGACGTGGGCCTGACGTGGGTGATCCATGCTTATGCGCTCACGTTCGGCGGACTGCTTCTGCTGGGCGGCAAGGCCGCCGATCGCTACGGGCGGAAGCGGATGCTGCTCGTCGGCCTCGGCCTGTTCGGCGTCGCCTCGCTCCTCGGCGGCTTCGCCACCGAGCCGGGGCACCTGGTCGCGGCGCGCGCCGCGCAGGGCGTCGGCGCCGCGGCCCTCGCCCCGGCGGGGCTGGCGCTGCTGACGGCGACGTTCCCGGGAGGGCGGGCGCGGGTCCGGGCGTTCGGCATCTGGAGCGCGATGAACGCGGCGGGCGGTGCGCTGGGCGTGCTGATCGGGGGAGTGCTCACGGAGTACGCGGGCTGGCGCTGGGTGATGTTCGTGAACGTGCCGATGGCGCTGGTCGCGCTGGCGATGACCTGGCGCGGCGTCGCGGCCGACGGGCCGCGGGGGCGCGTCGGCGGCGAGGCCCGGAGCGGGGATCCGGACGAGGGCCGGGGCCGGGAGGGGGGCCGTCCCGATGTGCTCGGGGGAGTGCTGGCGACGGGCGGGATGTCGCTGCTGGTGTTCGGGATCGTCCGTACGGACCGGCACGCGTGGACCTCCGCCGTCACGGTCACGACGCTTGCCGTCGCCCTCGCGCTGCTGGCGGCGTTCGTCCTGGTCGAACGGACCACCAGCCGGGACCCGTTGGTGCGCCTCGGCCTGCTCGCCAACCGCGCGGTGCTCGGCGCGCTCACGTACACGCTGGTGATCGGCGCGGCGATGGCCTCGTCGTTCTACTTCATGTCGCTCTACCTGCAGCGGGTCCTGGGCAACGGCCCGGCGGAAACGGGCCTGCAGTTCCTGCCGTTCGCCCTCGGGGTGGTCGCAGGATCGGTGCTCGCGGTGAAGCTCGGCTACCGGTACGCGCCGAAGGTCCTGCTCGCCGGCGGCGGGCTGCTGACGGCGGCCGGCTTCGCCTGGTTCGGACTCGTGGACGCGGACGGCACGTACGCGGTGGACGTGCTCGGGCCCTCGATCCTGGCCAGCGTCGGCTTCGGCCTCGTCCTGGGCCCGCTGGTCAACGTCGCCACCGGCGGCGTAGCGGCCCACGAGGCGGGCATGGCCTCCGGCCTGCTCAACAGCGCCCGCCAACTGGGCGCCGCCCTGGGCCTGGCGGCCCTCGGCACCGCGGCCCACCACCGCACAGGGGACGCCCGGACCCCGGCGGCCCTCAACGACGGATACGCGCTGGGTCTGACGCTGTGCGCGGCGCTGCTGCTGGTCGCGGTCCTGATCGCCACGACGGTGCTAGCGCGCCGCCCGGAGGAGGCCCCGCCGCGCACCGACGCGGACGCGGACGGGACGGAGCCGGAGGCCGACGCGCCGCACGCGGGCCCGCCCGTGATCCCGCGCGCGGTCCATGCCGAGGGCGACCCGGCGCAGGCCCCGACCCCACCGCCGTACGCGGACGCCCGCCCCGCCGCGGAACGCACCGAGCCCGCGCCCCGGGCGGCGCGGCCGACGCCCACGCGTACGATCTCCGGGCTCCTCCGCCCCCACCTCCGCGGGTTCACCGCCGTCGTCCTCCTCCAGGTCGTCGGCGCCCTCGCCGGACTCGTGCCGCTGCTCGCCGTCGTCGAGCTGGGCCGCACGCTGCTGTCCCCCGGTCCCGTCGACCGCGACCGGGTCTGGGCCGTCGTCGCCGCGGGCGCCGCGGGACTGCTCGTGCGGCTGCTCTTCACGGCCGCGTCGTCCGGAGTCGGTCATCTCCTCGACGGCCGGGTGCAGTTGTCGTTCCGGCGTCGGCTTGCCGCCCGCCTGGGCCGCGTGCCCATCGGCTGGTTCTCCCGGCGCCGGACCGGCGAACTCGCCAAGGTGGTCGGGGAGGACGTGGCGGCGATGCACCCGCTCATCGCCCACGCGCCCAGCGAGCTGATCTCCGCCTTCGTCGTACCGGCCGCCTCCCTGGTGTACCTCTTCAGCGTCGACTGGCGGCTCACGCTCATCACGCTCATCCCGGTGGTCGTCGCCCTCGCCCACGTCCCGCTGTTCATGGCTCCCGCGCGGGTGCGCGACCAGGAGGAGTTCGACGCGGCCATGGGCCGGATCTCCAGCGCGTCGGTCGAGTTCGCGCAGGGGATCGCGGAGGTCAAGGCGTTCGGCGGCGGCGACCGCGCCCACCGCGCGTTCCGTACCGCCGCCGACGACTTCGCCGACACCTTCAAGCGGATGGTCCACGGCCTCTCCCCGATCGGCGCGGGCATGCAGGTGGCGCTGTCGCCGCCGTTCGTGCTGCTGGTCGTGCTCGTCGGCGGCACCTCGATGATCACTGCCGGGGCGCTGTCCCCCGCCGACCTCCTGCCCTTCCTCCTCCTCGGCCTCGGGCTCACCGCCCCCGTGGCCGCCCTCGGCCACGGGTTCGACGACCTCCAGGGCGCCCGCCGCGCCGTCGGCCGCATCCGGGACGTACTCGACGTGGACCCGCTGCCGCAGCCCACCCGCCCGTGCACGCCGCAGGGCCACCGTGTCGAGCTGCGGGGCGTCCGGTTCGGCTACGAGGCGGAGCGCGAGGTGCTGCGCGGGATCGACCTGGTCCTCGAACCGGGCACCGTCACCGCCGTCGTCGGCCCCTCGGGCAGCGGGAAGTCCACCCTGGTCCGGTTGCTGCCGCGGTTCTTCGACCCCGACCGGGGCGCGGTCCTCCTCGGCGGCGTCGACCTGCGCGACATGGCGGGCCCCGACCTGTACCGCACGGTCTCGTTCGTCTTCCAGGACGTCCGGCTGCTGCGCGCCTCCGTCGCCGACAACATCGCCCTCGCCGTACCCCGTGCCGACAGGGAGGACATCATCAGCGCCGCCCGCCGGGCGCACATCCACGACCGGATCCTCGAACTCCCCCGCGGCTACGAGACGGTGATCGGCGCAGAGGCGGAGCTGTCCGGCGGCGAGGCACAGCGCCTCTCCCTCGCCCGCGCCCTGCTCGCCGCGGCCCCCGTGCTCGTACTCGACGAAGCGACCTCCTTCGCCGACCCGCAGATCGAACTGGCGGTGCGCCGCACCCTCGCGACACCCGCCGGCGACGATCGGACGACGCTGATCATCGCCCATCGCCTGGAGACCGTCGCCGAAGCCGACACCGTCGTGATGCTGGCGGACGGGCAGATCGCCGAACAGGGCAGTCCGGCGGAACTCCTGGCCCGCGGCGGCAGTTTCGCCGACTTCTGGCACGCGCACCGGTCCGCTACGGCACACGACGCGGAGAAGTGGCCCGCCGCCGACACGAGGCCCGTGTCCGCACCCACCGCGGCGAAGCCGTCGCCGACCGCACCCGCTCTCGACACCCCACTCGCCCCTGCCGCCCCACCCGCCGGCGCCACGACCACCCACGGTGTCCGGCAAGGAGACGAGCCCCGATGATCCGCACCCTGCTGCGGGTGCTGGGACACCAGCACGCCCGCCCCCTGCGCCGTACCGTCTCGCTCATGCTGGCGACCGCGGTCGTCGAGGGGCTGTCCTACGCGCTGCTCGTCCCCATCCTGCGCGCTCTGTTCGGCAGTTCGCCCGAGGACGCCTGGCCCTGGCTGATCGCCTTCGGTGCCGCCTTCGCCGTCTACGGCGTACTGCGGTTCACCAGCGACCTCGCCGGCTTCCGGGTCGGCGTCGAGCTGCTGCGCGGCCTGTACCACCGCCTCGGCGACCACCTCGCCCGGCTGCCCGTCGGCTGGTACGGCGCGGGCCGCGTCGGCGAGGTCTCCGCCCTCGCGGGACAGGGCGTGCTGCAGGCCATGAGCGTCATCGCGCACCTGCTGGCCCCGTCCATCTCCGCCGCCGTGACCCCGCTGACGATCGTCGCCGTCATGCTCGTCTTCAACTGGCAGTTGGGGCTGGCGGCGCTGGCCGCCGTCCCGGTGGTCGCCGCCATGCAGGTCTGGACGAGCCGGTCGATGGCCGCCGCCGACGAGGAGCGCGCCGCGCGCGACCACGAGGCCGCCGACCGCGTCATCGAGTACCTCCAGGCCCAGCCCGTGCTGCGCGCCGGCGGCAGATCCGCCGAGCGCTTCCGGCTGCTGGACGACTCCCTGCACGACGTGCAGCGCGCCTCCCGCCGCACCACGCTGTCCGTCCTGCCCGGCGCCCTGGGCCTCACGCTCACCGTGCAGGCGCTCTTCACCACCCTCCTCGCCCTCGGCGCCTCCCTCGCCCTCGACGGCCATATCGGCGCGGCCGAGGTGCTGGCGATCCTCGTCCTCGCCGCCCGTTGCGCCGACCCGCTGCTGTCCCTGTCGGACGTGGCGGGCAAGTTCCGCGCCGCCCGCACCGTGGTGACGAGACTCGACAGCCTGCTGCGCACGGAACCCCTGCCCGAAGCCACCGACCCGGTCGAGCCGGCGGGCCACTTCCTGGAGTTCGACGAGGTGAGCTTCCGCCACGGCGACCGCACGGTCCTGGACGGCGTGTCCCTCACCGTCGCCGAAGGCGAACGCCTCGCGGTCGTCGGCCCGTCCGGCGCGGGCAAGACCACCCTGCTGCACCTGCTCACCCGCTTCTACGACGTCGATGCGGGCGCCGTCCGCGTCGGCGGCCAGGACGTCCGGGCGATCAGCACCGAGTCCCTGATGGCCAAGATCGCCATCGTCTTCCAGCACGTCTACCTCTTCGCCGGCACCATCGAGGACAACATCCGCCTCGGCCGCCCCGACGCCACCGCCGCCGAGGTCCGCGCCGCCGCCACCGCCGCCCGCCTCGACGAGGTGATCGACCGCCTCCCCGGCGGCTGGGCGACCGACGTCGGCGAAGGCGGCACCGCACTCTCCGGCGGCGAACGGCAGCGCGTGTCGATAGCCCGCGCGCTGCTGAAGGACGCCCCGGTCGTCCTGCTGGACGAAGTCACCTCCGCCCTCGATCCGGTCAACGAGACGGCCGTCCACCAGGGCATCGAACGCCTCATGGCCGACCGCACGGTCATCATCGTGGCCCACCGCATGCGCACGGTCCGCCGCGCCGACCGCATCGTCTTCCTCGACGCCGGCCGCATAGCGGAAGAGGGCACCCACGACACCCTCCTGACCCGCAACGGCCCCTACAAGGCCTTCCACCAAGCCACCCACACCCCAACCACCCACACGACCCACACCCCCGCTCCCGCCCCACCCGCCACCGCAGCCCCCTGACGAGGGGGCAGCTCTCCGCGCGCGGCGAACGACAGCGAGGTGGCCTCGCTTCCGCGACCTGCTGTACGCACCGTAAGCCGGAGCCCGAGCCGGAGTCCGCGCCGCTCTCGGCGTACGACCCCTACGTGCACGCGGGCTGAATAGACTCCTGCCCATGGCGGACAGGGGTGGGGATCGCGCGGGTGCGGTGCGGGTGACCGTGGTGGGTGGGGCCGACGTCGATGACGGGGAACTGGATGTCCTCACCCGGCAGTTGCGGTCCGCGTTGCTGGAGTTGGATGTCGACGACGTACATGCCGGGCAGGCCGGGGGCGAGGTGCCGGCGGGGGCCAAGTCCGGGGAGGGCCTTGCCGTCGGGGTGCTCGCGGTGACGTTGGCGCCGGTCGTGCTGCGGTCCGTCGTGCGGCTGGTGGAGGCGTGGTTGCAGAACCGGCCCGTCCGGTCCGTACGGCTGGAGCTGGACGGCCGCACCCTCGAACTCGGCGATGCCACCGACGCCGAGAAGCAGCGCCTCATCGAGGCGTTCCTCGACGCCCGGGACTAGCCGTGGCCGGCCCCGGCTCCGGCAGTCGTGACGCGCTGCTCATCGCCACCGACACGTACGACGACGGCGCCTTCCGCCCGCTCCGTTCGCCCGGTCAGGACTGCGCCGGCCTTGCCCGGGCGCTGGCCGATCCGGCGATCGGGGGCTTCCGGGCCGAGCAGGTGAAGGACGCGCCCGCGCACCAGGTGATGCGCGCCGTCGAGCGCTTCTTCCGCGACCGCAGCCGCGACGACCTCCTGCTTCTCCATCTCTCCTGCCACGGAATCAAGGACGACGACGGCCACCTCCACTTCGCCGCCCGCGACACCGACCGCGACCTGCCCGCCTCGACCGCCATGCCCGCCGCGTTCCTGCGCGGTCAGTTGGAGCGCTGCCGGGCGCGCACGGTCGTCGTGCTGCTCGACTGCTGCTACAGCGGCGCGTTCCTGACCGGCGCCAAGGGCGACGACCAGGTGCATCTGCGGGACGAACTCGCCGGCTCCGGGCGGGTGGTGCTCACCGCGACCAGCCGCACCGAGTACGCCTGGGAGGGCGACCGCCTGGAATCCACCGCCCCGCAGCCGTCCCTCTTCACCGGCGCGCTCATCGAAGGGCTGGCCACCGGCGCGGCGGACCTCGACGGCGACGGCCGGATCACCGTGACGGAGCTGTACGACTACGTCTACGAGTCGCTGCACCGCGCCGGGATACGGCAGCGGCCCCGGATGTGGGCGGACGTGGAGTATCAGGTCGTCATCGCCCGGGTGCCGCCGCCGGCGCCCGTGGACGACGAGCCGGCACCGGCGCCCGTGGACGACGAGCCCGCACCGGCGGCGGTGGACGACACGAACTTCCGCGACATCCTGGGCGCCTTCTTCGGCGCGGCGGGCGCACAGCCGGGGCCGGGCCGCTCCCGCCGCGGCACCGACGCCACGCTTGCGCTCGACATCGACCTGGAGGACATGGCCCGGGGCACGGTCGCGGAGTTCGACATCGACACCGCGGTGCTCTGCTCGGCCTGCTCGGGCCGGCTCACGGCGGAGGGGACCACGCTGGAGAAGTGCACGCACTGCGGCGGCACGGGTCAGGCGAAGCAGGTCACGCGCAGCTTCCTCGGCAAGGTCCAGACGTCGTCCGAATGCAGGAAATGCAAGGGCCTGGGCACCTTCCTGCCGCATCCCTGCCCCACGTGCGACGGTGACGGCCGGGTACGCATCCGCCGTACGCTCCACGTCAGAGTCCCGGCGGGCATCGGCGACGGCTTTCGCATCAAGCTCGCAGGTGAGGGCGAAGTCGGCCCGGGCGGCGGTCCCGCCGCGGATCTGTACGTCGAGGTCAGCCAACGGCCGCATCCCGACTTCACCCGCGAGGACGACGACCTCCACATCCGCGTCGGGCTGACCCGGGAGCAGGTGGCCGGGGGCACCACCGTCCGCGTTCCGACCCTGCTCGACGGCGAGAAGACCGTCCGTATCCCCGCCACCATCCGCGACGGCCAGGCCCTCCGCCTGCGTGAGCTGGGGATGCCCCGGCTCAGGGAGGACACCCGCGGCGATCTCTTCGTCCACGTGGAACTCGACGGCTGACGCCCGGTCCGCGTCGGGTCAGCGGCGTGCGTGCCTCACCGTCAGCCGGCCGAAGCCCATGACACCCGAGATCCGTATCGTCGGCCCTCCGGCGGCCGGCCGGCGCGGGGGCTTGTAGACGGAGTCCTTCATGCCCGTCTGCACGCCGTCGAGGTCGACCACGGCGTCGTGCGGCACGGTGATCGAGGCCCTGCCGGTGCCGACGTTGAGCACGATGTCGACCACCGGGTGCTCGATGATCGCCCGCGACAGGTCCAACCGCACCCGCCCCAGCGCCGAATCCACCTTCAGCGTCCGCGGCACCCGCCACGCACCGCTTCGCTTCACCCGCCCGGTCGCGGCCCCGATCGCGGCCGACGTGCCCGGGTCCTCCGCCGGCAACGACGCCAGCGCCTCGGCCAGTTCGCCGCGGGTCGTGGCGGTGAGCACGCGGTCGAGGCGTGCGTCCATGTCCTCGCGGGTCAGGCGCCCTTCGGCGTACGCGTCCCGCAACCGCCGGGCGCCGCCGTCCCGTTCGTCGTCGCCGACCAGCGTCGATGCGTCATCAGGAGGGGAGGTCACGGGGCTCACTCTAGCGGCGCCCGCGTACGCCGCCGCCGGGCCCGCGCGCCCGCGCCCCGTGACGCGTCGTGCGCTCCCCGTCCGGGGCCTGAAGATCGTGTGGATGTGCGCCGGTTGCTTCTACAACCCCCCGGGGGCGTCATGGGTCTTACCGGGTATCCGGGGCATGAGCCGTATGCTTCTGAAATCCCTCTGTGTCCAGAAAAGGGAGTACAGTTATGCGTTCCACCCGAGTCAGGAAGTTCGCTCTGGCGGCCGCGGCCACCGTGCTGGTCCTCACCCCCGCCGGCGCCGCCTACGCGGGCAGCGGGCCCGCGCCGGCGCCCTCGGACACGGGTGACCGCGCGCCCACCGCGCCCACCGCCCAGGGCAACCCGGAGAGCAAGCGGGCCCAGGCCGCCGGGGTCTGTGACGATGCCTACCAGGTCGGGGCGACCGGCCACATCAAGCGGAGCGGTACGACCATCGCCTCGGTGAAGCAGTTCTATTCGCCGTCGTGCAAGGAGAACTACGGCTACCTGTGGGTGTGGGACAGCTTCCACACCGGCGCGAAGCCGTACGACGTGACCCTCGGCGTCTTCAGCTACGACCGGGACGCCGTGGTCGGCAAGCTCACGCGCAACGACACCAAGCAGCAGGAGTTCTGGACGCAGGGCACGGCCACCGCGAACGAGTGCACGGCCGCGGTCGGCACGCTGCGCCCCGAGGGCGCGGCGCTGCCCAACCAGGGCGCGTCCGAGAAGCGCTGCTGACGCCGCGTCGCCGTACCCCGGTCGACGGCAGGCCGGCCGGGCGCGGCCCTGTCGACCGCAGGCCGGTCGACCGTACGCCGGCGGACCCGCATCCGCGTCGCGGGCCCGCCGGCGTACCGGCTGTCAGTCCTGCCGCTCGCTGTCCAGATGCGTCATCGCCGCCGCGCCGTACCGCTCGCCCGCAACCGCCGTACGCGGCACCGCCCGCTCCACCGCCGCCAACTCCTCGTCGCTCAGCGTCAGTCCGGCCGCCGTCACCGCGTCCGTGACCCGCTGCGGCTTCCGCGCCCCGACCAGCGCGACGACGTCCCCCTCCGGTCGCGCCCCCGCCCGCCCCTGCGCCAGCACCCAGGCGATCGCGAGCTGCGCGACCGTGAGGCCGCGCGGCTCGGCGATCTTCCGCAGGTTCTCCACCAGCGCCAGGTTGGCCGCCACGTTGCCGTCCTGGAAGCGCGGCAGATGGGAGCGTGCGCCGGTCGCGTCGGCCACCGGCCGGTAGCCGCCGGAGAGCAGGCCGCGCGACAGCACCCCGTACGCGGTGACGCCGATGCCCAGCTCCCGGCACGTCTGCAGCACGCCGTCCTCGGCGCCGCGGCTGAAGAGCGAGTACTCGATCTGCACATCCGCGATCGGGTGGACGGCGTGCGCCCGCCGGATCGTCTCCGGGCCCACCTCCGACAGCCCGATGCCGCGCACGTACCCGCCCCGTACCGCCTCGGCGATGGCGCCGACCGTCTCCTCGACCGGCACGGCGGGGTCGAGCCGGGCCGGGCGGTAGATGTCGACGTGGTCGGTGCCGAGCCGCTGCAGCGAGTACGCCAGGAAGGTCTTCACCGCCGCCGGCCGTCCGTCGCTGATCCCGAACGTGCCGTCCAGGCCGCTCAACTGCCCGAACTTCACACTCAGGACCACCTTCTCCCGGTCCCCGGCGCGCAGTGCCTGCCGGATCAGCCACTCGTTGTGGCCCATGCCGTAGAAGTCCGCGGTGTCGAGCAGCGTCACCCCGGCGTCGATCGCGGCGTGGATCGTCGCCACCGACTCCTTCTCGTCCGCGGGCCCGTACGCGCCGGACATCGCACTGCAGCCGAGGCCGATCGCGGCCGCCAGCGGTCCTTCCGTCCCCAGCCGTCGCATCTCCATGCACGCAACTCTAGGCAGCGGACGCCCGGTTGGGGCGGGATCACCTGCCGCGCGACCTCCGGACGGCCGACCGGACGGCCGGACAACCGGCCGGCGGGGTCACGCCCCGCCGGCCGCCGTCCCGAAGGCGTCGACGCCCGTCAGCTCCGCCGACAGCGCCCACAGCCGGGCGGCCTGGTCCGGGTCGGTGGCGTAGTCCCGTACGCCCGCCCGCAGTTCCTGCTCGCCGCCGGCAGCCGCCCGCTCGGCGACGTCGCAGTCCTCGCAGTACACGCCGCCCAGGCCGGCCAGCGCGGGCGCGGTCGCCGCCCAGACCTGGGTGGCCGCGCCCTGCTCGACGGTCTTGAAGGCGCCGCTGAGGTTGCCGTCCTCGTCGATCCAGCCCTGCGCGATCTGCTCCTCGCGGGGGACGTGGCGGCCGAGTTCGGTGAAGATCATCCCGGGGTGCACGCTGAAGGCCCGTACGCCCGCATCGCGGCCGAGAGCGTCGAGGTGGACGGCGAAGAGCGCGTTCGCGGTCTTCGACTGGCCGTACGCCACCCACTTGTCGTACGGCTCCGCGCGGAACTGCGGGTCGTCCCAGCGGATGCCGGACAGGTGGTGGCCGCGGGAGGACAGGGCGACGACGCGGGCGCCGCCGCCGTGGACGAGGGCGGGGCGGAGGTGGTTGGCGAGGGCGTAGTGACCGAGGTGGTTGACGGCGAACTGCCCCTCCCAGCCCGCCGGGCCCACGCGGGTCTCGGGGCTGGCCATGACGCCGGCGTTGCCGACGAGGAGGTCGAGGGAGCGGCCGGAGGCGAGGAACCGGTCGGCGAAGCCGTGGACGCTGTCCAGGTCGGCGAGGTCCATCTCGTCGACCTCGACGCCGCCGGGGCCTTCGCCCTCCAGGCCGCCGAGCGCCTGCTCGGCGGCGTCGCGCCGCCTGGCCGGCACGACGACGCGGGCTCCGGCCCGTACGAACGCGCGGGTGGTCTCCAGCCCCAGGCCGGCGTAGCCGCCGGTGACGACGGCGAGCCGGCCGCTCAGGTCGACGCCCCGCAGGACGTCGGCGGTGGTGCTCCGGGCGTCGAAACCGGAGCCGGTGTGCTGCTGCGGAGTGGTCGTGTGGGTCATGTCGCGGACGCTACGACTTCGAGGGCGCTCTCACACAAACCCGACACGGGCGGGGCCGCAGCAGCGGCCCCGCCCGCCTCACCCGGGTGGCCGGAGGGCCGCGGCCCTCAGTTCCAGTCGATCTCCAGGGGCGCGACCTGCCAGTCGGTCTCCTGCGGTGCCACGTTCCACTCGCTCACCGGGGGCGAGAACGCGTAGTCCCGGTCGAAGTCCTCGGCCGTCGCGGCGCCCGCGGACACCCCGAGGGCGCCGCCGGCGAGCATGAGCGTGGCGGTCAGCCGCGCTGCGGTCTTCTTCATCGACGTACTCCTTGCCGTGGTCGGTAGGCGACCCGAGCAGGCTGCGGGACCGGGCGGTGCGGGCCACAGCTCTTTCGGACGTACCCGAATGACAGGCGTACGGGCGCGGCTCACGCCGTGACGGCCACCGTGTGCCCGGCGAGCAGGGCCGTGCCGAGGGGCGTGAGGGAGTGGTGCACCCGGTTGCGCAGGCGCGTGCTGGTGATCAGCCCGGCGCGCCGGAGCACTCCCGCGTGCTCGCTCGCGGAGGAGGCCGACACCCCCGCCCGGCGGGCCAGTTCCGAGGTGGTGCACAGGCCGCCGAGGCTCTGCAGGACGGCGGCCCGGGTGTGCCCGAGGAGCTGTGCCAGGCTCTCGGTCCCGGTGGCACCCGCCGCGTCGCCGCCTGTGTCCCGGCCCGCGGGTGGCCGGGCCGGGTAGACGAGGACCGGCGGCAGCGACCCGTCCGCGAGCGCGACCGGCAGTTGCCGGCAGAAGTACGACGGCACGAGCAGGAGTCCGCGCCCGTCGAGATGGAGGTCGCGGTCCACCGGGTAGTCCACCGTGAGCACGGGCGGCCGCCAGCGCAGCAGCGAGCCGAAGGTGCGCAGCATCGCGTCCGTGCCCGCGACGCTCTGCGTCTGCGCACGCCACAGCCGGTCCTGTTCCGTATGCCTGCCGATCCACGGCCACGCCGGCCGCAGCACGGACGTGTGGTACGCGCGCAGCGCCCGCCCCAGCCGCCGCAGGCTCTCCGGCTCGCCCTCCGCCAGCGGCCGCATCCACGCGGGCGGCGCGGCCCGGTCCACCAGGCGGGTCAGCTCGGCGCGCAGCCGCTGCCGGGGCGTGGACAGCACGGCGCCGATGCCGGACTCCAGGCCGCCGAGCGAGGCGGCCGGGGTGAGGAAGTCGGGAAAGTAGCCGCGGGGCGGCATCACCGGCCGCAGCATGCGCAGAGCGGCCCGGCCGTGGGTGCACTCCCGCGTACGCCAGGCGCGCAGCGCCGGGTCAGGGCTCTGCTCCGTGAGCTGATGCACGCTCAGGACGGTCTCCCACAGCGGGTCCGGTCCGTCGGCGATCCGGGTGCGCGCCAGGTCGGCGGCGGTGAAATGCACGCGCAGCAACTGCCCTCCCCGTGTCGTGTCCCGTCTCCGGGCACGTCCCCCGTACCCCGGACTCTGCTGCTCCGGGCCTTGCCGGCGGTGCGTGGCGGACCCGGTCCCCTGTTCCGGGCCCGCCGGCACCGACGGTGTGGAACGGTCGGGGAACGACCGTTCTCCGCCCAGAGGGTAGTGTCGAGAACGGTCGTTCTCAAGCGGCGGGACACCGCCGCGACACGATCGGGACAGCGCCGGTACGTTGGGGGCGACGGTGCGGCGTGACGGGCGGGAACGCGGGCGGAACGGAGCGGCGGACATGGACGACGCGGACAACGAGGTCGCCAGGCAGCGCGTACTCGAAGCCGCCGACGGGCTCTTCTACGCCCACGGCATCCGCGCGGTCGGCATGGACCGGATCCGCGACGCCTCCGGCGTCTCCCTCAAGCGCCTCTACCGCTGCTTCGCCTCCAAGGACGAGCTGGTCGAGGCGTACCTGCGGCGGCGCGATCGCTGGGTGCGCACGGCGCTGGCGGACTTCGTCGCCGAGGAGGCCACCGGGCTGCCGCGCGAGCGGGTGCTGGCGGTCTTCGACTGGCTGGAGTGGTGGTTCGGCGAACCGGACTTCCGCGGCTGCCCGTTCACCAACGCCTTCAACGAGATCGGCGCGGACAGCGCCCGCGCCGCCGCCGCGGTCCGCGACCACCAGCTCGCCGTCAGCGCGTACCTCCGCGGCCTGATCGCGGCCACGGGGATAGCCGACCCGGACGCGGTCACGAACCGCTTCCTGATCCTGTACGCCGGCTCCCTCACGTGCGCCGCCATCTCCCGCAGCAGCGCCCCGGCGCGGTACGCGCGCGAGACGGCGGCGACGATCCTGCGGGGGGACGCGGACGACGCGGGCGCGTAGGCGAACACGGCGGCGGGCGAAAGGCCGGCGGGGAAGGGAATAGGGGGCGCGAGGGCCGGGGCGGAGGGCCGAGGTCGAGCCGCCACCGGGGCCGTTGACGCGGGGATTCTGCCGTGTCACACTTCCGGCAAGTCTCCCCTGTCCGAAATCAGTTATGCGGAGGGCGAGATTCCCCTCTCTGGCGTGGCGGTTATCGCCGCCACATGCCGGCGTTCTTCGCCGCTCCACTGATTTCGCAAGGCTTTCGGCTTTCAGCGCCGTTCGTCCCCATGCCGCTGCGGCATGGGCCCAGGCCCTCCTTCGGAATGCCTGCGACTGCTTGTCCTTCCCCTTCGTACCCGGCAACTCCGATACCCGGTCCGCTGTTTCAGCGGGCCGGGTCTTTGGCAATTCCGAAAGGAAGTCCTTGATGACTGATCGTCTGGGTGGTTCCGCGGCCGACGCCGTTTCGCAGCCCGTGGCCGTGGGCTCCGGGGGGCAGCGGCCCGGGGCGGAGGAGGTGCGGCGTCGTGTCGCGCGGCACCTGGCGGTGCAGGTGGACGGCGAGGGCGCGCTGAGGGACCGGTGTGCCGGCAGGATCATCGAGTCCGCGCTGCTGTTGCTGCTGCTGCGCAAGGAGCGTGCGCTGCCGCGGGTGCAGAAGGAGCTGCAGGAGTACCTGCAGCGGGCCCAGCCGAAGGGCACGCTGGAGCGGGTGGTCGTGGACGCGCTCTCCGGCCGGCCGTGCGAGGCCGGGGAACTGCTCGCGGGCCTGAACGGGGCACGGCACGGGTCCGGGACGCGGAAGCGGCTGCTGCTGGACACGATTCTCGTGCTGTGCGGAGTGCTGCCGGAGGGTACGCGTCCTGATCCGCGGGAGATCGCCCCGCGGCCGCAGGCGGTGTGGACGGAGCTGACGCTGTACGCCGCCACGATCCTGTACGTCCACGACAACGCCGGTGCCGACGCGGGGGAGTCCGGGCAGGAGCTGGCGGAGTACCAGGAGTTGCTCGCCCGGCGGCTGGCGGCCTTCCCGGCGAGGCGGGTGTGGGAGGGGAACGCTCTGTGCCACCTGGTGGCGCTGCACGCCCTGCACACCTTCCGGCCCGGGTGCGAGCTGATGCGGGAGGGGATCGAGGCGCTGGCGCGGCTGCGTGGCCCCGACGGTGGTGTGCCGTTCATCGACGGGCAGGAGGTCTTCGTGACGTCACTGGCCGGGCTGGCGCTGGCGGCGGCGCCGGGGCACGAGCGGCTGGCGGCGCGGATGGGGCAGTACCTCGCCTCGCGACAGCACTTCGACGGCGGCTGGGGGTACAACGAGGCGACCACGCAGACGGATACCGACGACACCGCCCGGTGCGTGGAACTGCTGCGGCTGCTCGACGCGCGGCGGTTCCGCCACGGCATCGCGGCCGGGGAGGAGTACCTCTGCTCGCGGACCAACGAGGCCGGCGGCTTCCCCACGTATCTGCGGGGCCACACCTCGGACCTGGACATGACGGCCGGCGCGGTGATCGCCATGCCCTGGAGCCGCTACGGGGACATGCTGGGCCCCGCGGTCGACGTCCTCATCGACGCCCAGCAGCCGGACGGCAGCTTCGAGCCGAGCTGGACGCTGAGCAGGTCCAGCGCCATCCTGCGCATCCTGGACGCCCTGGCCTGCGTGCCGGCCGCGGAGTCCGCACGGCGCCGGCGCGCCGACGAGGCCACCGCCAAGGCCGTGGCGTTCCTGGACGAGAGCCGCGGCAGCGACGGCGGCTGGGGGCACACACCGGGCAAGGACAGCGACGTGCTGTCCACCGCCCAGGCCCTGGCCACCCTCGCCCGGCACGCGCCCGAGACCGATCTCGCCAAGCCGCTGGCGTACCTGATCGACCAGCAGCACGACGACGGCGGCTTCAGCTCGATAGCCGACCAGGCGGGTCCGCGGCCGCTGCCCTTCGACTTCCCCGTCCTGGCCGACGTCCAGGCCCTGACCGCACTCAACCGCCTCATCGCGCACAACGCCGCCTGACCGGCGACCGCACTCCGGCACCACGGGGCCGAACCGCCCGGCGCCGTCCGGCCACCGGGCGGTTCGGCCCCGCGTCGGCGTGCGGCGCCGGACGCGGCGCCGGTGGCCGCTCGTACGTCAGTCCCCGCGGCGTACCCGGTCGTGTGCGGCCGTGGCCAACTGGTAGTACGTCGCAAGCTTGTAGTACTCCCCGCCGGCCGTCAGCGCGCCGGCGAAGACGAGCTTGCGGTCGCCCTCGTAGGTGTACGGCGCCTTGGCGGCGAGCACGCCGATCTTCGGTTCGACGTGCGACGGGAGCGCCGCCGGGTCCGTCGTACGGGTGGAGAAGCTGACCCGCTCGATCTCCGAGGCGTCCCAGCCGAAGGTCGGGTACAGCGCCGACGAGGTCTCGGCGAAGTCCAGCAGTCGCCCGCTCGGCTCCGGCAGCCCGAAGTCCCGCAGCATCGCCTGGACGGTGGCGCGCTCGAAGTGCTCCGGGGACAGCCCGTTGAAGTACACGTTCCACGTCCGGTTCGTGTGGTCGATCGCCACGGTCGACACCTTGCCGTCCAGGCCGTACTCGACGAGCACGTCCATCCACTTGGAGAGGGCGCCGGACATGGCGGGGACGGCGGCGAGCGGACCCAGGTCCTGCAGTTGGCCCATCGGGAAGACGGCGTAGGTCTTGTTGTAGCCGCCGTTGACGCCGTAGTCGACGCCGTAGCAGTCGACGGGGAGCGTGGTCAGCAGGTCCGCGAACATGCCGCGGACCGGATGGTCCGTCTCCTCGGCGAGGCCGTGCTCCAGGGCACGCTCATAGGGATTGCCCTCGGCCAGCGGCACCGTGAAGTCGAAGGATATGTCCCGGACACGGCCCCCCTTGTTCACCACGTTGAAGACGACGGTGGAGTCGGTGACGACGTTCGGGAACGCCGTCAGCAACGCGGTCATCTTCTCGGGCGGGCAGTCCAGGCCCACCAGCCCGGCCGCTTCCTCCGCAGCCGCACACAGACGTTCGATCCCGGGATTTGCGATCATTGCTCCCCCATGGGGCGATGTGAGAAGGACCTGCCCGCTGCTCGTTCCAGCAGGACGTCGGATAGCGAACACAGACGGCCGACCGCGCCGGCCTCGGCCGCGGCCGAGAGCGAGATCATGCGTCGTGCGGCGCGGGGCCGGATGCGTAAGTCCCCCACCGGCACCGGCTCTTCCGGTTGACGGTCCGCCGTGCTGCCGAAGATTCTGACGGGGAATCTCACCCTCCGCATTTCCTCATCCGGGCAGGGGTGACGTGCCCAAAGTGTGACACGGCCCGGACCTCCACGCCAGCGACGTCGGTCGCGGCCCGGACCGTACCGGCCCGGCAGGCGGGCGGCGGCAAGTCACCGGCAAGTCACCCTCAAGCCGGGCAGGTCAATCTTGAGCCGGCAACCGGCACTACGGCGCCGGGCGGGTGAGCAAACCGACCGACTGCCGCAGTCGGCGCGGGTCCCTCGGGGGGGCAGCGATTTTCGGGGCGACGTGTCTGACGGAGGGGCTGCGATGCCGTTTCATCCCTGTGCGAGAGGCCATGCGCGAAGAACCAGCGCCGCTGCCCCCTCTCTCCTGTGCGGCCCCTGCACCAGGCAGGTCGAGCGTCATCTGCGGGAACTGGCCGGCCTGCACCGCGAGGTCCTGTACCAGGCGTCGCCGATGGTGACGACCCGGCTGAGCAATCCGACGAAGGTCTCCGCGAGCCGCCGCCTCGACTATCCCGACATCTCGGTGCTCGACACGCGGCGGCACATCTCCTCCCTGCTGGAGTCGTGGTCGCGGATGGTCGTCGAGAAGCGGAGCGCCGCCGCGCCGAAGCGGAGCGTTCCCCACCTGGCGGTGTTTCTCGCCGGGCACCTGGACTGGATCACCGCCCAGCCCGAGGCGGCGGACTTCGCCGACGAGGTCGAGTCCCTGGTCAAGGAGCTACGGCAGACCGTCGATCCCGAACCCAGCGGGCAGTTCACCCTCGTCGAGGAGTGTGTCAAGGACGGCTGCGGCGGGACGATCACCGCTTCGCTCCGCCCCGGCGAGACCGTGCCGGTGCGCAGCATCGCGTGCTCGGCGGGGCACGCCTGGGAGGCGCACGAGTGGCTTCTGCTCAGGCACCTCATGGAACGGCAGCGGAAGGGCAGCGAGGCGTGAGTAAACCACCGCACCACAGGCTCGTTTCGACCAAGGTGGCCGCGCTGGCCATGGGTGTGTCGGAGGCGACGATCCGGAAATGGGTGAGCCGGGGGAAGCTGACCCGCTACGGCGCCCCGAACCGCCGTTCCCACTTCGACATCGAGGAACTCACCGCGCTCTCCGTACAGCGCCGGCCCTGAGGGCCGGGCGGACGGGGTCCGCCCGGCCGGTTCGCTAGTCGGTGGCCGAGGGCGCCCTGGTGTGCATGTGGTTCACCAGGCGGGGGCGCCACTGGTAGTACGACTGGACCTTGCAGTACTCGCCGTCACCGGGAGAGGTGGCGACGTAGACGGCCTTGGGGTTGTCGCCGCCGTACGGGATCTCCCGCAGGAAGTGCTCGATCTTCGGCTCCACCCGGTCCAGGATCGCCAGCGGGTCCGGGGTGATCGCCGAGTAGCAGAAGCGCTCGATGTCCGGGGAGTCCCAGCTCAGGGTGGCGTAGAAGCCGAACGCCTGCTGGGCGAACTTCAGCAGGTGCTCGCTCGGCTCCGGCATGCCGATGTCGCTCAGCATCGACCGGACGGCCGCCGGCTTGAGACAGTCGTCCACCTCCCCGAAGTACACGTTGATCGTCCGGTGCCCGTAGTCCATGCCGATCAGGGTGATCTTCTCGGCCAGCCCGTAGCGGTCGAAGAAGTCCATGTTCCCGGCCACGCTGGGCGGCATGGAGGAAAGCGCGGCGAGCTTCGGCAGGCTCTGCATCTGCTCGCCCGGGAAGCACGACCACGCCTTCTGGAAGCCGCCGACGAGGCCGAAGTCGATGCCGTAGCTGCCGATGGGGAACCGTCCCTCGATATCTCGGAGGAGCGAGTCGATGGGATGGTCCGTTCGCGGTAGGAGGCCGTTGGCCTGCGCGAGCGCATGCGGGTCGATGGTGCTCGGGAGCATCATCATGTGGCAGTTCATCTCACCGGCGTGGCGTGCGTCGGTCGCCACCCGGAAGAGGATCGCGGCCTGCGGGAGCAGTTCCTCGAACGCGCTGACGACGGGCCAGACCTTGTCGCGTGCGCAGGGCACGTCCACCAGCCGGGCGGTCTTCTCGATGGCGGCGTAAAGATTCTCTCCGGAACCGGACATGATTCTCCTGTCGTTGAGGTCGCGGTTACTCACTCAGGTAGCCCTGGAGCGTGGGCGCGAATGTCTCGACGAGTTCGTCCACCGATGCCGAAGCGATCGGCTCCATCTTCATCACGTAGCGCAGCATGATCACTCCGACGACCTGCACCACCAGCGCGTTCAGCCGCAGCCGGGGCACGTCGACGACCTCTCCCAGCCGGTCGACGAGCAAGGCGGAGAAGTGCCGGCGCAAGTACTCCGCGCCCTCGGTGCTGCTGGTCGCGGCCCGGACCTTCCCCAGGAGCTGCGGCTGCAGCTCCGGGTTCTCCCAGGCCGTCAGGGACATGCGCAGGAGGTTTTCGCCGAGCTGCGTACGGGGGCCGGAGACCGCCTCCTCGAAGAGCGCGTTCGCCCGCGCGGCGAGATTCCCGGGGGCGGCGCTCCCCGCCCGACCGGCTTCGGACATGGCATCGGCCTGGGTGAGTTTCCTCAGCATGGGCGAGAGCTGGTAGTAGGAATTCGCCTCGACGAACTGCTCTTCCGGCACCCACTTGACGGCGATCAGATTCACCCGCTCACCTTTGTAGGCGAACGGCGCCCGCTGCACGAACCGTTCCATGTGGGGTTCCATGGGGGCGGGGATTTCCGAAGGGTCGAATCCCGCACTCGGCGGCGGGGCGAGAGCGACCCGGAAAACATGCGCGGAGTCCCAGCCGAGCGTGATGTTCGCCCGCATGGCCGCGCTGACGTACTGGAGCACCGCCTCGTCGGGTTCCGGCATTCCCATCTCGCGCAGCATCGAGGCGATGGCACCGGGTTCCGGGCGGTTGTCCGGGGCGAACTGGAAGTACAGATTCATCGTGCGTGCCCGGTAGTTGACCCCGACCATGGCGACCTTGTCGAGGCCGTAGCGCGTGAAGAGACCCGCGTTCTCGGCGACCGCGTCCGGCATGGACGGGATGTCGGTGAGCGCCGCGAGCGGCTGCAATGCCTGCGGGAAGTGCGCGTAGAGCTTCTTGAAGCCGCCGACGACGCCGGCGTCGATGTAGTACTCGTTGACCGGAATACGGTCGCTGACGTCGGAGAGCAGGGCGCCGACAGGGTGGTCGGTCTCGCCGACGAAGCCCTTCGCCAGCGCATACGGGTACGGATTGCCGATCCCGGCCGGCACCCTGAAGCTGAAGTCCAGCTCGGCGGCGTTACGCTCACCGCTCTGCACCCCGAGGACGACCAGGTCCTCGCCCAGCGCGGCACCGAACGAATCCAGCACCGGCCACACCTTGTCGCGCGAGCAGACCGCACCCACGAGCCGGGCCGATTCCTCCAGCGCTGCATACACTTCTTCCACGTCGGTCTTTTCTGCCAAGATTTCCTCCCGGTGCGAGTCGTTTCCGTGCGGGCAGGGCAAAGCCGCCGCCGGGATGAGCCTCCCGGCCGGCGGCGTCGAAACGTGGCTATGTGAGGTGTGGGGGGAGTCAGAGAAGGTCGGAAGACGACCTCAGAGGAGAGGGCGCCCCGAAGGCGCCGACCCGCGAAGCGCGGTCACGGGGAGAAGGAAGCCGACATACGTGAGCGCCGGGAAATCGGGACCAGAGCCCGAACCTCAGCGGCGCAATACTAGTTGTAGATTCTTCAGTCCCCGGCTGTCAAGACCCCTGCGCCCCACCGCCGTACCGCGACACGGCACGCCCAACAAACCGGAACAACACCCTTCGGTAACTCCGCGGTATTCCCGGGTAAGGCGCCGCGATGGTGTGGTGCTCCCGGCGGGATTCGAACCCGCGACACCCGGGGGCGTCCATGCCGACGGGCCGGTGCGATCGCACCGGCCCGTCGGGGGTTTCGGGTGTCAGCGGTGTCTGGCGCGCCGCTGGCGGCTGATCAGGACGACTGCCGCACCCGCACCGAGCAGCAGGGCGGCGAGGGCGAGAACCTCTCCCATGCCGGACGCGCCGGTGCCGGCGAGTGAACCCCCCGGCTTCCGGTCGCCTGCCGGTGCCGGGGTGTGGGGCGCCGGGGTCGTCGGGGGCGCCGGTGACGGTGTCGGTGGTTCGGTTGTCGGCGGCGTGGGTTTCGGCGGTGCCTCCTTCGGAACGTACACACCGGCGTCGATCGTGTGATCAACCCCGCCTGCCCTGGCCGGCGCGGTGACCGGGGCGTACCCGTTGCACAGCCGTCCGCTGGTCGGCGGGGTCACATTGGAGTCATGTACCCGGTCGTCACCGGCCCGCGGCAGGGTGAACCGCAGGTCGTCGGCGGTCGGCCGGCCCGGCACTTCGCCGGTGTCCGCCGTGCACACATCGAACTGCACGGTGTACTCGGCGCCCGGAGTCAGCTCGTACTCCGCTCCGGCACCACCGAAGTAGTACTCACCGGAGGCATCGGTCGTGGTCGTGGCGACCTTCTCGCCGTCGGCGTCCAGCAGGTTGACCGTCGCATCCGGCAGCAGCACGTGCCCGGCGTCCTGGACGCCGTTGTGATCGCCGTCGAACCACACCACGTTGCCGATCTGGATCGGTGCGTTCGCCGCGGCGTACGCGATGTCGCCGAGGCCACCGGCCTTGCCGAACCCGTTCTGGTTCGGACCGACGAACTGGTAGGCGTTGGCGGCCGGATCGTTGCCGGGGCCGAGGCCGGTGGCGACGTCGTAGTAGCCGGTTCCGCTGGTGATGACCTGGCCGGTCGGGTCCATCTGCGTACTGACCGCCCACTGCTGCTGCGGGATGTAGGCGACCGATCCCAGGGAGGACTCCTGGTGCGGACCGGGTTGGGTCGCGGAGCCGCCGTTCGGGAAGAAGTCACCCGGGAAGTACTCGACGACGCCGCCGGGCTGGACCCCGTCGAGGGCCGGGTCCGTGGCGTGGTCGGGGCAGTTTCCGGTGCCCTCCCACTCGTACCCGCCGGTGGGCGTGGTGCAGGCCATATTGATGTCGCCGCCGGACATGCCGTTCTGCGGGGTGTCGTTGCCCGGCCTCGGGTCCAGCCCGCCCCAGCTCACGACGTCCATGAACCGGTCACGGAAGCCGAGGATCAGCGAGCCGTCGCGGGTGAAGGCCAGACTCGCCAGCTCCGGCTGCGGATCGATCATCGGGCCGTCCACGTTGCGGTCGTCCCAGTCCGCCAGGTCGGTGTTCCACGGGTTCCAGTGGTTGACCTGGTCGTAGTCGGCCCTGCCGGTGAGCACGGCCCCGCGCTCGAAGGTCAGTGGCTGGGACAGCACGGTGGTGAACTCCTCGCCGTCATAGGTCGCGACGACGGCCTTCAGGTCCGCACGTTCCTGCGTGCTCTCCGCGCTGCACACGCCCCCGACGTACAGGGTGTTGTTGTGGGTGGCCACGCTGAACGGGCGCCAGTCGTCCGCCGACGCGCAGCCCGGGTCGGGGATCGGCACGGTCGCCTTGGGCGCCGAGGCCGTGGGCCCGGTGGCGTCGAAGCTGACGAGGCTGCGGGTGAGCAGGTTCACCGCGTACAGGGTCGAGCCGTCTTCCGACAGGTCCAGGCTGCCGATGCTCTCCTTGCCCGGTGCGTCGGTGAAGCCGGCGTCCTTGATCAGGTTGTCGGTGTCGTGTGGCGTCTCCGTGGCGCCCGGGACCTTGGCGAACAGCTTCGGGGCGCCCCCGCCGTCGGCCGGCACGGTGTAGATCGCGTCACCGCCGTCCGGCCCGTACTCGGTGTACCGCCGGGCGAACGACGACTGGAAGAGCTGGTCGCGGTGTTTGTCGTAGGCCAGCCCGTAGGTCGTGCCCACCTGGTCCTGGGTGTTGAGCACCTCCGGGCATGCCTGCTGGTCGGGACAGTTGCCGCGGGCGTCCGTCCCGAACGCCACCAGTGCCCGGGTGTCCGTTCCGCCGGCACCGCTCTGGATCGGCACGAAATAGCGGGAATCCGGCCGTGCGTAGTCGGCCGGGTCCCAGACTCCGGTGGTCACCGAGTCGTCCTTGCCGTCCGAGACGTCCACGAAGGTGGTGAAGCTGTCGAAGTGGTTCGGCGCGGTCGAGGCGGGCGCCGCCCGCAGATAGTCGCTGTACGGTGCCGGGACGGTGACATCGACGCGGTATCGACCGCCGGTCAGCTCGCTCGACGGCGGCACGACGACCTTTCCGGTGGCGTCCGTGACGCCGCTGACGCGATGGCCGGCCGGGTCGGTGACGTCGACCTTCATTCCCCGCTGCGGCACGTCCATGGTCGAGTTGATCACGCCGGTGCCGAAGAAGTCCCGCAGTACCTGAACGGTCAGGCTGCCGTCGGAGGCCGAAGCGCTGGCCTGCCCGGCGCCGGTCAAGAGTGTGCCTGTGCCGCCGCCCACCAGTAAGAGGCCGGACAGCCCCAAACGCACCACTCCACGTAATGGCATGGCATTCCTTCATTTGTTCGACGCCGACGCTAAATCGGCATATTCCAGGGTGAGTTTATGGGTGACAGAGGGTCATGTCCGTGAAACGCAGAGTTTGCCCGCGCCTCCGCGGGACCTGTTACAGTCGCGCCGCGTGCGGAGCATCAGAACGCGGAACATCGACATCAGGCGGCGCCCCAGGGGGCCCGACACGGGTCGGCGCCGCCGGTGGCCGAGGTTGCGCTGGGTGGCAGCCGCCGCCCTCGGCATCACGGCTGCCGCCGTCACCGCCTTCGCCCTCCTCGGCGACAGCGGTGGCCCGACCGCTCCACGGGCGTTGACCTCGGACGAGGCGAACCGGCTGGCGGTCACCCGGTTCCTCAACTACCAGGCGGGCGGCCGGGCGGTGACGATCACGGTGCCCAACGCCACCGGCGGGCTGGTGATCACCGCGTCCGTCGACTATCGCACCCACACCGGTTACGGGGTGGTGCGCGGCACCGGGCGCGACACGTCCAGCGACGGGCTGATCCAGTGGACGGCCGCCACCGTTCTCGTCCACCCCATGGCAGACCCCCCGGCGGTCCCACCGGCGTCGCCGCCCGCGTCCGGCTGGCACAGTCGTCCGCTGCAGGGGTCCGGCATGGCCCTGGACACCTCGCTGGGCATCGCACTCGGCCTCGGCAGCGACCGGCCGGAGAACGCCGCGCTGCTGCCGCAGAACGGCGCGGCATGGGTCGGGCGGGACGAGGTGCACGGCCACCGGACGGACATCATGAACGGGCCGGACGCCGGCACCAGTGCCGGTTCGTCCGACAAGACCGGTGCGTCCGCGAAGGCCGGTGCGTCACCCACCGTGCGCTACTGGATCGGCTCGGACGGCACCATGTACCGGGTCCAGGTCGGCGTCGCCTCCGAGTCGCAGCCGGTGGTCTTCGACTTCGACGACCGGGCGTACGTCCCCGTCAAGCCGGTACCCGGCGCCACACCGGCGCCGTAGCCGCCGCTCACGAGGTCCGCACCCGCGCACGGGTGGCGAGCAGCGACTCCGGCGGCAGCGCGATATCCGCGATGTCCGGCAGCGCCGGAACGTCCGGCACGACGGTGGCGCCCGTGGTGGTGGCACGCGGGAACTCCGGCTGCGGGCCCGGCGCGGCCGTGTCGGTGAACGGGATGCCCGCGGGCCCCTTCGCACTCGGCCAACTGCCGGAGGGCGTGGGTGACGTGCCGCGAACCGGGCAGGACGCGGTCTCCGCGAGCCCGGTGGGCACGGTTTTCCGAAGCGCGTTCCCTTCCAGGCAGTTGCCCTGTCCGCGGGTGGCGGTGGGGAACGTCGAGCCGACGTCGACGCCGTTGGCGGTGAAGGTGTTGTCCGTGATCGTGTTGCGGTCCGCGGTCAGGTCGGCGGTCGCGGTGATCACGAGTCCGGCGTTGGTGTTCCCGGTGATCCGGTTGCGGACGAACCGGTTGTCGCTGCCGCCGTCGACGCCGATACCGATGCCCCAGCCGCCGTCGGCCTGCTCGGGCGTCTGCGGGTGCTGATTGTCCGCGATCAGGTTGCCGGCGACGACGGCGTCGCGCTGCGGGAGCAGCTTCTCCTGGTGGTCGGAACTGGTGGTCAGTCCGACGCGGTTGCCGACCAGACGGTTGCCGACCACATACATCTCGCCGCCGGCATTGGTGCCTTCGTATCCGACCGCGTTGAGTTCGGAGACGTTGTCGCGTACCACGATCCGACACGGCTTGCACTGGCCGACATAGATCCCCGAGTCCGCCCCGCCCGATGTGTGGGAGTGCTCGATGGCACCGTTCTGTGCGGAGAACGCGTAGATGCCGTACAGACCGTTGCGGGTCGCGGTCACGTGCGAGACCAGGAACGACTTCAGGAGCGTGACGGGTTCCTCACCGGTGTCGTAACCGCCGCTGCCCGGCAGCCCGTCGACCGCCGCCGCCGAACCGGTGACCAGCACCCCGTTCTGCGTGTTCCTCCGCACGGTCAGGTTCTCCACGGCCACGCCGGGCGCGGTGACGACCACCCCGTTCGGCCGCCGCAGCTCACCGTCGACGACCACCTCGGCCCGGGACTCGCCCCGCAGCGTGATACGAGCCGTGTCGAGCTTCACCGACTCGCGGTACACACCCGGAGCCACCAGCACCAGGTCACCGGGCCGGGCCAGGGACACGCCTGCCGAGATCGTCGGGGCGTCTCCGGGCACACGGATCGTGACCCGCGCACCGTCCGGCCGGCGGCCCTTGTCCGATCCGTCGTCGCCGTCACCGCTGCTGCAGCCGGCCAGCAGAGTCAGTGCGCCCAGTAACGCAGCCATCACGCGAAGTGCCGATCGAGACATGGCTGCAGTCTGGCACGAAGGCGAATTGGCCGCCGGAACAAGGCGGTTGAGCGGCAAAATGCGAGGCAGGTGTGGCACTCTGCACCTCATGGACCGGGTCGATCGTCCCCCGTCACGCCGCGCGTTCCTCGATGTCACCGGTGCCACGGTGGCCGCCGGTCTCGTCGCCTCCGGGTGCTCATGGGACTCCGCCGAGCCGCGTCGGCCCGCCCCTTCCGCCGCGGCCGTGCCCACGCGGGTTCCGGCGACGGGCCGACATCAGGCGGGCGTCACGTCTCCCCGGTCGGCACAGCGCAATCTGCTTGCCGTGGTGGCCGACCTCGCCACCGCGGCGTCGCCCGGCCCGTTACTGGCCGAACTCGGCGAGACCGTCCTCGCCCTCACCGCCGGGTCCGACCCGCGGCTGCTGGGCCTGTCTCCGGGGGACCTGACCGTGACCGTCGGCGTGGGTCCGCGGCTGGTGCGGACGGCGGGCGCTTCACTGCCCGGCGCGGTCGACCTCCCGCGGTTCTCCCGCGAGCGGATCGCTCCGCGGGAACGCGGCGGTGATCTGCTGATCCAGATCTGCGCCGACGACGCGCTGCTCCTGCCGACCGCCGCCGCCGCGCTCCTGGACCAGGCCGGCGACCGCGTCCGCGAACGGTGGCGGCAGTCCGGCCGCCGCGGTACGGACGTGCCGGTCGCCGAGGGCCGCACCGCGCCGCGCAACCTGCTCGGTTTCATCGACGGCATCGTGGGCCCGCACACGGACGCCGAGCAGGAACGCGACCTGTGGCTGGCCGGGCCCCCCGCGGTCGCCGGCGGCACCCTGGCCGTACTACGGCGCATGGAACTCGCCCTGACACGGTTCGCCGCCCTGACCGTCGCCGAGCAGGAGGCGGTCTTCGGGCGGCGCCGGGACAGCGGCGTACCCCTCTCCGGCGGCACCGTCGCCTCCGGCCCGGAACTGGGCGCCAAGACACCCGACGGGCGCTATCTCGTCCCCGTGGACGCCCACGTGCGCAGGGCGAACCCCACCGCGGTCGGCGTCGGCCACATGCTCCGCCGTTCCTACAGCACCGACGAGCCGGCCCCCGGCCTGCTCTTCATCAGCTTCCAGAACGAGCTGCGGACCTTCACGGCCACGCTCACCCGCATGGACACCTCCGACGCACTGCTGCCCTTCACCACCACGACGGCCGGCGCGACCTTCCTGATCCTCCCCGGCTTCGACCGGCAACACCCGCTCGGATCCACGCTGTTCCGCTGATCCGGCGGCGCCGGGCCGCTTCCCCGGGATCGCTCGCCGGGTCGCCGTTCGGGAGATCAATTCCCCGTCCGCCCACGCCAGCACAGGGGAAAGAAGTAGCCGCCGATGGAAGAACTCACCTTTGACCTGGAGCCTGAGCAGGCGCGGAAGGTTCCTGGAGCTGATGGGTGGGGAGGACCGCCCGAATTCTGCTGACGGCATGTGGGCGGACGGGGTCGACATCTTCAGCGAGCAGGCACGGTTCCAGCGGCTCGCATCCCCGGCCGTGCTCGCGGCATTCGAGGACGGGGCGGAAGACTTCCTGGCCCGAAACGGTCTGCCCCCGCCGGGAAGGGTGGTTGCCGGTGCTATCCGGCGGGTTCGGGTGAGGAGCGATTTCGGGCGGGAAAGGCAGCGCCGGCGTAGCCCTGTTCCATCGAGAGTGCGCGGGCGGCCCGCAGGGCGGTCTCGGTGGCGCTGGTGCGGGCCAGTGGGTCCCGCATGCGCTGGCCCGCGGCAGCGAGGGTGATGCTGGACGTGGCCTGGCCGGTGGACCTGAACACGGGGGCGGACACTGCCCAGACGTCGTCGTCCAGTTCGTTCTCGCACACGTCGAAACCCTGCATCCGAACTTGGGCGAGATGGGCGGTCACCTGCTCCTCCGTGTGCGGGGTGTCTGCGGTGTAGGCCGTCAGCTCCTGTGCACGCAGCACCATGGCGACGGTCTCGGGTGTCTGGTACGCGAGGATGCTGCGTGCCGAGGCTGCCGCGTGCGGTGGCATGACCTGGCCCACCCGGACGAACAGGCGGAGCGGGTGCACGCCCTCGACCAGGGCCACGCAGAGCAGGCGGGTGCCGGTCAGTTCGGTGAGGAATACGGTCTCGCCGCATTCCCTGGCGGCGTCTTGCATGGGGCGCGGCGGGCTGACCGCCGTACCCTGGGAGGCGATGGCCATCGTGGACAGCTCGGTGAAGGCCGGTCCGAGGAAGTAGCGGCGGTTGCTGGGGGAGCGGGTGACGTAGCGTTCTTCGACGAGCGCGGCCATCACCCGGTGCAGGCTGCCTATCGGGATGCCCAGCTCTTCGTGTAGCTGTTGCAACGACAAACCGCGCACGTGGGCCGCGATGACTCGCAGGACGCGCAGCGTTCTGGTGTAACTGTCGGTACTCAGCGGTCTGTCCGTTCGTCAAGGCCAAAGGACTGCCGGGCGGGGACAGTGGGATCGTACTGATGCGCTGTCAACCTGTTCACGTCGTGACCGCGGTGCCCGCCTGGGGAGGGTCGTCGTCCGAGAGTAGCGCCGCGGCGCGCACCGCCACCCGCAGCATGGCGAGTTGGGCGGGACGGTAGTCCTCCAGCCAGTCGTCGGTGGCGCGGTTGGCGTGCGCGACCAGAACGGCGCCTGCTCGTACGCCGAGGGCCCCGGCCACGGCCAGCACCGTCTCGGTCTCCATCTCCAGTCCGTCGACGCCCAGTCCGCGCAGGACGCCCATCCTCGCGGCCGCGCGCTCTTCGTGTCCGGGAAGCGGTCGTCCCTGCCCGAGGTAGTACGAGTCGACCGTGGCGAGGGTGACCTCGGTGAGCGGTTCGTCCAGGTCACGTGCCGCACGCCGGAGGGCGGTCAGGACGGCCGGATGGGCCGCTGGTCCGGCCGTGTCGGCGGGATAGTGCGAGGCGGCGCCGCTGCCCGGCACCGCTCGGGTGGCCGTGCAGACGGTGCCGGGGGCTATGCGGCTGGTCAGGGCGCCCATGCCGCCGGTGCGCAGCACGCTCCTGACTCCGAGCCGGGCGAGTTCGACGACGGCGATCTCGGTTGAAGGGCCTCCGATGCCGGTCGAGCAGACCGCGATTCGCCGGCCGCCGGGTGCGCGGCCGGTACCGATCCTGAACTCCCGGTTCTGGCCGAGGATGTGGAAGTCGTCGAGCACCTCGGCGGCCAGGTCGACTCGCGCGGGGTCTCCCGGGAGCAGACAGACCGGTGGAAGGGCTTCTGCGGCGCTGACCGGGAGATGGGGCGGTGCCCCCCTGTGCCAGGGATCCTGCGCGCTTCTCGCCATCGGCGACGACCTCCGTATGAGTCCTCAGATTCCATATATGGAAACGGTGGGTGGCGGAGGCGTAATTTTTCGCCGTCCGGGTTGCGGCTCGCGCAGCCATCCGTGCCGCGAGAGATCGAGTCCACGTCACGGTATACACCGAATTGCCGACCAGATCTAGGGCTTGACTGTGGCCGGGAAAGAGTCCAACCTCTGAACAACATTCTTGGAGGTGTACTTTCCAGATACGGAAGTTGTGGTGTGATGCCGTGCCGGTGGTCCGGAACGATCCCGCTGAGCTCCGTACGGACACCGAGCCGCCGTGACTATTGAGGAGATCTTCATGCCACACCGCTCCATACACGCCGATCACGGGCGTCACCGTGGCGCGCGCGCCCCGGGTCCGGGACGCGCGACTTCGGGAGTGAGGTCCGCATGAACCCCCTTCTGTCGGTGCAAGGCGTCCACAAGGCCTACACCGCTGCCAAGCGCTCGACGGTGGTGGCTCTGGAGGACGTCGACCTGGATGTGGGCGAGGGCGAGATCGTCGCGCTCATCGGCCCCTCGGGGTGCGGCAAGTCGACACTGCTGAGGATGATGGCCGGCCTGGACACGGACTTCGAAGGAGACCTGACCTGGAGCGTTCAACCGCGTCCGGGCAAGGACATCGGCTTCGTCTTCCAGGAACCCGCGCTGCTTCCCTGGCGCACTGTGAGGCGCAACGTCTCCCTGGGGCTGGAGGCGCAGCGCGACTCCTCGCAGCAGGGGCGCGATCGGGTGTCGGAGCTGCTCGACCTGGTCGGTCTCACCGACTTCGCCGAGTCGTTCCCCAAGGAGCTGTCCGGGGGCATGCGCCAGCGCACCGCCATCGCCCGGGCATTGGCCTACAACCCCCGGATCCTCCTCATGGACGAGCCCTTCGGGGCGCTGGACGCGATCACCAGGGACCGGCTCCACGACGACCTGTTGCGTATCTGGGAATCGACCCACAAGACCATCGTCCTGGTCACCCACAGTGTCGAGGAGGCCACCTACCTCGCCGACCGCGTGGCCGTGATGTCGGCGCGGCCGGGGCGTATCAAGGCCGTGCACACCGTGCCTCTGGGGCGTGAGCGCACCCCCGAGACGAGGCAGCTGCCCGAATTCGCGCAGTTCGCCGGCATGCTCCGTCGGGAGCTGGTGTGAGCAAGGACACACTCACGCGCCGGGCCCGCCCCGAGCGGGCCGTGAAGCGTCCCGCCGCGTCCGGCCTCCGCGACAGCGCCGCCCTCAACAGGGTCGTACGCGTACTGACGCCGCTCGCCTACGTGGCAGCCGTGCTGGCCGCCTGGAGCGCCTACGTCACGCTGGCCGACGTACCGTCCTATCTGCTGCCCGCTCCCGGCGAGGTGCTGGACGGGGGGCTGAACCTGGTACGGGACGGCACGCTGTGGCCCCACCTCACTTACACCCTGCGTAACATCGTGCTGGGCTTCGTCGGCGGGTCACTGATCGGGATCGCCCTGGGCTGGGTCCTGTGGGCCTCCCGCACCGTCCGGGAGATCCTCGCGCCCTACATGGTGCTGCTCCAGGCGGCTCCCAAGATCGCCGTCGCACCGCTGCTGGTGCTGTGGTTCGGGCTCAGCACGACGTCGCAGTACGGGCTCATCCTGCTGCTGGTCTTCTTCCCGATGGCCATGGCCACGATGCTCGGGCTGAAGGACGTGCCCGCGGACATCAGCTCGTTGGGCCGGCTGCTGCACCTGTCCCGGTGGCAGTACCTGCGGAAGATCCAGCTCCCCGCGGCCCTGCCCGCGCTGCTGGCCGGTGCCAAGATCGCCGTCATCGACGCGATGACCGGCGCGTTCCTGGCGGAGTACCTCGCCTCCGAACGCGGCCTGGGCTACCTCATGGTGCTCGGCAACACGTCCAGTGACACCCCCCTGCTGATAGCCGCAGTCCTCATCACGGTAGCGGTCGGACTCCTCGGTTTCGGCCTTGTCTCCCTGGCCGAACGCAGGCTCCTGCGCGGACGCCGCTGAGTTTTCACTCCCACTTCGCCCTAAGGAAAGATCATGAACAGAAGGCCCCTGAAGCTGGTCGGTATCCCCGCCATCGTGTCCGCCGCCGCTCTCCTCGCCGCCTGTAGCCCCGGCTCCTCCGATTCGGCGAAGACGTCGTCCGACGGCAGCAAGAAGGTCACCATCCAGATCGACGGCGCCGCGGTGCCGTACTACGCCCCGCTGTACGCGGCCAAGGAGCAGGGCTACTTCGCCGACGCGGGCCTGGACGTCGAATTCACCTACGCCCAGGGCTCCGACATCGTGAAGAACGTGGCGTCGGGCAACGTCGACTTCGGCTTCCCGAACGGCGACTCGGTCGTCACCGCGTACGGCAAGGGCATCAAGACCAAGGTCGTGCACACCACGTACCAGGAGGGCATCGGCGCCCTGCTGTCGCAGCCTTCGGCGAACATCGAGTCCCCGGCCGACCTGAAGGGCAAGACCGTCGCCGTCACCGACCTCGGCAGCCCGAACTACATCCAGCTCCAGGCGATGCTGGAGGACGCCGGACTGGAGCTGTCCGACGTGAAGGTCCGCACCCTGGGCACCGGCGTCATCGTGGACGCGCTGAAGAACGGCCAGGTCGACGCGATCGTCTTCTCGCGCCTGCGCTACTACGCGCTCCAGTCCGCCGGGGTCGAGGTGAACCAGATCCTGAGTGACAAGTACCTGCCCTCCTTCGGCAACGTGGTCATCGCCGGCGAGGACAAGGTGAAGAACGACCCGGACACGGTCAAGGCGTTCGACAAGGCGCTGAACAGCGGCATCGAGTACACCGTCAAGAACCCGCGCGCCGCGGTGGACATGTCGGTGAAGAAGTACGCCTCATCCTTCAAGGGCCAGGAGAACGAGATCACCACCATCGTCGAGGACCTCTTCGCCAAGAGCCTGTGGCAGTCGGACAACACCAGGAAGAACGGCCTGGGCTCCCCGGACCTCGTGCGCTGGCAGCAGGCCATCGACTCCCAGGAGCAGTTCGAACTCCTCGACGAGTCCTTCGACGCGGGTGATCTGGTGGTGAAGCCGAATGACCTCGGCTGAGACGGCCGCTCGCCCCGGCCGGACGGCCGACGCCGTCCGGCCGGTGCTGATCGGCACGTTGTCCCTGCTGGCCGGCGTCGCGCTCTGGTGGCTGGTCACGGTAGCTTTCGGCATACCGGCCTACAAGCTGCCGAGCCCGGCTGCGGTAGCCGGTCACGCCTGGCAGCTGGCCGGGGACGACGTGCTCACGGTGCACATCCAGCAGACGCTGGCCGAGGTGGTACAGGGTGTACTGATCGGCGCGGTGGCAGGGATCGTCCTGGCGATCCTCTTCACCCGCTTGCCGCTTGCCGAACGAGTGCTGATGCCCCTCGTCATCGTGGCGCAGGTGACCCCGAAGATCTCGATCGCCCCCTTGATCGTGCTCTGGCTGGGGCTCGGTGTCGGATCCAAGATCGCCCTCGTGGCCCTGGTGTCGTTCTACCCCGTCATGATCAACATGGTGACCCGGCTACGGTCCGTGCCCAAGGGGGTCGACGACCTGGCCCGTCTGCTGCGCATCGGACCGGTCGCCCGAGCCCTCAAGATCGACCTGCCGTACAGCCTGCCGGCCATCGCCGTGGGTCTGCGCCTGGGGGTTCTGCAGGCGGTGACGGCAGCGGTCATCGGCGAGTTCATCGGAGCACAGTCAGGGCTCGGCTACCTGGAAAAGCAGGCCCAGGACAACGACGACATCAAGCTGGTGATCATCTGTCTCGGGCTGCTCTGCCTCATGGCATGGGTCATGTACGCCCTCATCGGCTGGGTCGAGCGCGTGCTCACCGAACGATTCGGCGGCTGAGACCCCGCGGCCCGCGGTCCCCGCTCTGCCGTCCCGCACGCCGGCCGGCTCGGCGCCCTTGCGCCCACTCTCCCCCGATCCCCTGACGCAGAAGGCAGGCACCATGACGGAGGTCCAAGACCACGATCCCGCGACGTTCGACGACCGCGACCGGCATTTCGCGGACCACGCCGCGTTCCGGACCGACCTCGCGGTCTCGCTCGGCCCTCTGCGTCTGGCCAACCCCGTGATGCCCGCGTCGGGTTGCTTCGGCCCTGAACTCGCCGCTCTCCTGCCCGTACACGAGCTGGGCGCCCTGGTCACCAAGACCCTCTTCTCGCAACGGCGTTCCGGTAACCCCTCGCACCGGCTCACCGAGAGCGCGCAGGGCATGCTGAACAGCGTGGGAATCCCCAGCCCCGGCTCGGCGGAGTTCATCCGCACGGTGCTGCCCCGCTACCGGTCGTTCGGGGTACCCGTCGTGGTGAGCGTCGGGGGCCTCGCCCCGGACGAGTACCTGCGGATCACCGAGGAACTCGCCGACGCTCCCTGCGAGGCACTGGAGGTAAACGTCTCCTGCCCGAACCTTGAGCACGGCGGGCTCACCATCGGAACGGACGCGTCGACCGTGGAGCGTGTCGTCTCCGGCGTCGTCGCGCGTACCTCGCTGCCCGTCATCGTCAAACTCACCCCGAACGTGACATCGATCGGGGACATCGCGCGCGCCTCCGAACAGGCGGGCGCCACCGCCGTGACAGTCGCCAACACCTTCCCCGGCATGGCCATCGACCTGAACGGGCGGAGTGCGGTGCTGGGCAACGGGGTGGGAGGACTGTCCGGACCCGCGGTCCGGCCCATGGTGCTGCGCCTGGTGTGGCAGGCCGCCGCGGCCGTCGCCATACCCGTCATCGGGTGCGGCGGCATCAGCACTGCGCGGGACGTCCTGGAGTTCGTCCTGGCCGGAGCCACCGCCGTACAGATGGGTACCGCGACGTTCACCCGCCCGTACGCCATGACCCAGGTCCTGCGGGACCTTGAGGCCCTGTGCCGCGAACTCGGCATCACCCGTCTCGCCGACGAACGCGGCACGGTGCGGACCTGACTCTCCCGCACGGCCGGACCACACCCCCACCGGCGACCCGCTGGCCTCGCACGGTCACCGAAGACCGTCCCATCCACGGAGCCCACATGAACCTCGACCACGTCCTCCACACGGCACCTGACACCCCCCGTGCCTTCCAGAGCGCCCGGCAACGAAGCGCCGAACTGTACGCCGACATACTCGCGGTGGCGCCCGTCTGCGACGGCCGGGTCGACATCGAAGCCGTCCAGTGCCGGCCGTCCATCCTGCGCCGCATCGCGGCGCTGCTGGCCGAGGTGCTCCCGCACGGGACCGACCGGTTGGTGTGCACCACCCCCCAAGGCGTCGCCGCCACCACCGCCCTGGCCCTGCACACAGGGCTGCCGTTCGCAACGGTGACCGGTACCGGGGACGAGGCCCGTCTGACCGGCGAGGCCCACGCGGGCGAACACACCGTCGTCGTCGTGCCGCTGACGGGCACGGCGCAGGACGCCGCGCCGCCGGTGCACGCCGCCCTGCAAGCGGGGATGCGGGTCTCCTGCGTACTGAGCGTGCTCGATCTCGGTGACCGCAGCGTGGTGGACACGCTCCTGGAGCGGTACGGAGTACGGTTCCATGCGCTCTTCCCCGCCACCCCGTCGCCGGCCCCGCCCAGGTCCGCGACCGACACGAAAGAGGAGGGTCCCCGATGACCGAAAGCACCTCCGCGATCCTTTCCGGCGTCCGTGAACTCGGCGCGGCCACCGACGCCTACGGGCTCACCCTGAACACACAGGTGTCCCCGGCCGCGACCGACCTCATCGGCCGCGCCCTCGCCGACGCCGTGCGACACCTGGAGCCGGACCGCATCTCGGTGTGGGAGAGCAGCGACGAAGCCGTGCTCGCCCATATCGTGGCCCTGGCGACGGACGCGACCGTCCTACGGGTCACCGACGAGTCCGGAATCACCTCCGTCGCCCCGGCGATCACCCCCGGCGACCGGGTCGTACCGCTGGCGACGGCCTGGGAGCCGCAACCCCTCCGGGTGATGCTCGGCCTGCTGCGCGGCGCCGCCGCCGAAGTGACCGCGGTGGCCGCTGTCCTGCACACGCCGACGCTCGCAGCCGTGGATTCCCCACCTGTGGTGTCGCTGCTCTCCGAGGCGGAAGCCTCGTCGGCCGGACTCCGATGACCGCACCGACGCTCGCCGCTCTCCGTCACGCCGACGCGGACCGGCTCCAAACGCACCTGGACACCTTCGCCGGCATGTCGGAGCCCGGCAGGGGCCCAGGCATCACCCGGCTGGCCTACACCCCGCTGGAGCGCCAGGCCCACGACGTATTCGCGGCGCACATGCGTGCGCTCGGCCTGGACGTACGTACGGACACAGCCGGCAACACGCTCGCCGAACTGCCCGGCACGACCCCCGGACTGCCGGGTCTGGGCACCGGGTCCCATCTCGACAGCGTGCCGGGCGCCGGCGCGTACGACGGCATAGCCGGTGTGGTCGCGGCGATGGAGGTGGCGCGGCTGTTCGTCTCGGCTGGGATCCGGCTCACCCGGCCGGTCCGCTTCGTGGCGTTCGCCGCCGAGGAGGGAGCCCGCTTCGGACAGGCCTGCACGGGCAGCCGGATCGCCGCGGGACTGACCGGCCCAGCCGACCTGAAGACCAAGCAGGACGCCGAGGGCGTATCGCTGGCGCAGGCCATGACAGCCGTCGGCCTCGACCCGAACGACACCGAGACGGCCCGCTGGCGCGGAGAGGACTGGGCCGCCTTCCTGGAACTGCACATCGAGCAGGGCTCCCTGCTGGAGTCCGAGTCCGTTCCTGTCGGACTCGTCGACCTGATCTCGGGCAGTACCCGGCTGCGCCTCGATCTCACCGGACGGGCCTCGCACACCGGGGGAACCCCGATGCGGATGAGGGCCGACGCGATGGCCGCGGCGGCGGAGATCATCCTGATGATCGAGACCCTTGCCAACGACAGCCGTCATCACGGCACCCGTGCGACCGTCGGACGCATGGATGTCTCCCCCGGGTCCCTCACCACGATCGCCGGGAGCACCGCGGTATATGTCGACGTCCGGGACGTCGACAACGACCGGCAGCGGCTGACCGCGGCGGAGATCGTCGAAAGTGCCCAGCACATCTGCTCCCGGCGCGGGATCGGGTGCGAATCCCGGCTGCTGGCCGACGCCTCTCCCGTCATCCTCCCCAGATGGCTCCGCGACACCGTCGCCGAGGCCGCGACGGAGGCCGGGATCACGCACCGGGTGATGCCCAGCGGGGCCAGTCACGACGCACAGATGATCAACCGTGTGGTGCCCACCGGCATGATCTTCGTCCCCAGTCACAACGGCGGGGTCAGCCACAGTCCCGAGGAGCTGACCTTCCCGGCCGAACTCGCGGTCGGCACCGACATCCTGGCTTCGGGTCTCCTGCGGCTCGATGCCCGGCTGTCCGCACAGGAGGCCGCAGCCGCATGAACACCCTCGACACGGACGCCGACATACCGGTCACGGACAGCGTGACACCGCTGCCCGGGTCCGGGACCGACCGGCCCGCCGCGACCTGGCACCGCGCCCAGGTCCTCGCCTCCACGCCGCACGGACGTGGCCACCACTTCCTGCGCCTGGAAGCACCGAGTATCGCCCGGACGTGCCAGGCAGGACAGTTCGTGATGCTGACCGCCGCCCGGGACGAGGACACGGGTCCCGTCCTGCCCCGCCCCATGGCCGTATACGCCCGGAATCCGCAGGCCGGCACCATCGACATCCTTCTCGGAGTGGTCGGTGCCGGCACCCGTCGCCTGGCCTCCTTCCGACCGGGCGAGCGCATGCTGGTCGTAGGACCGCTGGGCCGGGGATTCCGGATCACCCGGGGAACGCGGCGCGTCCTTCTGGTCGGGCGAGGCATCGGCACCTGTTCGCTGACCACCGTCGCCCAGGAATGCGTGGGCACCGAGGTCGAGATCGTCGCCGTGGCCAGCGGCAGAAGCGCGGACAGAGTCGTAGGAGCAGACGTCTACCGGGCCGCCGGCGTGACACGACTGCACGAAGTCACCGACGACACCGGCAGCAGCGAGGTGACCCGGCTCCGGGACATGCTGACCGCAGACCTCGATCAGGCCCCTCCACAGCAGATCATGACGTGCGGTTCGGAGCGGCTGACCCGGCTCTGCGAGCAACTCGGCCGACGCTGGGCGGCGGACGTCCAGGTATCGCTGGAAGCCCACATGGCCTGCGGCCTCGGCTACTGCCACGGCTGCGCCACCGGCACCAGGAGCGGCCCCGAGGAGTCCCCGCTGATCTGCGCGGACGGACCGGTCTTCCGCCTCGCCCACCCGGACACGGACAGGTGAACGGCCCCCGGGCCGCCGGTTCCGCGGGCACGACGATCCTGCGGGGGGTCCGCCCCCTCGGCGGCGCATCCCGGGACGTGACCGTACGGGGCAGCCGGATCGCCGCCGTGACGGCCCCTGGGAACGGGGACGGCACCGGCGCCGCGCACGTGACGACAGCCGACTGCGACGGGCTGATCATGCTGCCGGCCTTGGTGGACCTCCACACCCACCTGCGCGAGCCCGGTGACACCGCCTCAGAGACGATCGCCAGCGGCACAAGGGCGGCAGCGCACGGCGGGTACTCCGACGTGCTCGCCATGGCCAACTGCGTGCCGGTGACCGACACCCCCGAGCGGGTACGGCACATCATCGAGCGGGCGGCGCGAACGGCGTCCTGCCGGGTGCACCCGGTGGGAGCCGTCACCGACGGGCTCGCCGGCCGTCGGCTCGCACCCCTCGACGCCATGGCGGCGGCCGGCGCCCTGATGTTCTCCGACGACGGCGTGTGTGTGGACGACCCCGGGCTCCTGCTGCGGGCGCTGGAGGCGGCCCGCCGCACCGGAACCCTCGTCGCCCAACACGCCCAGTGCCCCCGTCTCGTGCAGCGAGGCCAGGTCAACGCCGGCGCGGCGGCACAGGCCACAGCCCTGCCGCCCTGGCCGGCGACGGGCGAGGAAACGATCGTCGCGCGTGACGTGATACTCGCCGGGGCCACCGGCGGACGCTTGCACATCTGTCACGTCTCCACAGCGGGGACCGTCGAAATCGTCAGGTGGGCCAAGTCGCGCGGCTGGCCCGTCACAGCCGAAGTGACCCCCCACCATCTGCTGCTCACCGATCTCATGACCCGCGAAGCCGACCCCCTGTACAAGGTGAACCCGCCCCTGCGCAGCGCCGAGGACGTGGCGGCGCTGCGCGCGGCCCTGCGTGACGGAACCATCGACGCCGTCGCCACCGACCACGCTCCGCACACCGCGTCGAGCAAGGACAACCACTGGTGCGAGGCGCCCTTCGGCATGCTGGGCCTGGAGACCGCGCTCCCCGTGGTCGCGGAGGCCCTGGGCGCCGGGGGCGCCCCGGACTGGGGCCTCGTGGCCACGGTGATGTCCACACGTCCCGCCCGTATCGCGGGGCTCGCCGACGTGGCGGGCCGCCCGTTGGCCGAGGGGGAGCCCGCGACGTTCACCCTGGTGGACCCCCGGGCCGACTGGCGGGTGGACCGGACCGAGTCGGTCAGCGCGTCGGACAACACCCCGTTTCACGGCATGACGTTTCGCCATCGCGTCGTCGCCACCATGGTCGAGGGCCACGTCACCGTCGACATCGACGGCAGACTGGCCTTCCCCACGGCCGCGAACGACAGCCCACCGGTGCCGAGACCCACCGGTTGAGCGGGGCCCTGAGCTTGCTTCTCAGAACTTCTCGGGGCGGCACGCTCGACTTCACCCGGAACTCGCAGTCGGCGCTGCGCGAGGCAGCGAAGCACCGGGCGTACGACGGCCTCCCCCGACTATGGGGCGGGCGGCCGGGCAGTGCGGTCCAGCCGTACGTGACGGCCATGAATCTCCCGTCGGGGAGCCTGCGCCTGCAGCACGAGGACGGCGGGCTCCACCCGCCGGATCTCCACCGCCGGGGACTTGCTGCACATCGGCTGCCGTCACGGACCCCACGAACCCTGCATCCCCGAAGCATCACGACCACCGAACACGACCGGGCCCGGCTCAGTGACGCGGCCCAGCCCGGCGATTTGGAGACGGTCACCGCGGCCTGCACTGACTACCACCACAGCCCTTCACAGGCAGTGGCTCCGGCTGCCGGGTCTCGTTCCTGGCCTGCACCGCCTGCCCGAACGCCCGTGTCACGCCAGCCCACCATCCCCGGCTCGCTCATCTCCACAAGAGCATCGAAGGTCTGCGCGCCGTCCAGGACCCGGACGTCTGGTCTGCCGACTGAGGCGACCCCCAGGCCCGCTTGGACGACCTGAAGAACCGTCTCGGTCCGCACATCTGGCGCGTGGGCATGTCCCGCGTCACGGCTGCCGACCGCGAGGCCACCGAGCAACTGCTGAACGGACACTACGACCTGTGCCCCTGCTCGTCGCCCTGCCCCTACCGCCGACGCCGGTCGTCCAGCCCGAGCGTGTCGTCGCCGCTCGCGCGTGGGCTTCAGACAGGGCGCGAAGAATCGAAGAGCCACGTCGAAGAGGCTTCGAATGATCACGGCACCCAGAGCGGCAAATCGGGCGATGACGCCCGATTCCGTTCCCATGTTCTGGGTGCCCCCGGCAGGGCACGACACAGATGGGAACGGTCGTAGGCCCTGGTCACCGGGCGCATGGATCACCATCGAGTCCCCGTTGCCCCTCTGAAGCTCCAGCGTTGTTCGCAGTCGCCGACGGGACTCTGTGACACCTGAGTGAGGAGTGGGGATCGAAACTCTGCCGGGTGTTGCCGGAGTCTCCCGCGTGGAGCTGCTGCACCTGGCCAGCACCACGCTGCCGCGTGCTTGGTCCTGGCCGTTGACACCCTGCGCCGGATACAGCGCGGGCTGGCCCTTTAGCTAGACGCGGCCAGCCTGCCGATCCGGGGGCCTGAGCGGCTGACAGGGTGTCCCAGCGAGGGGTGGCCGTCGAGGGGATCGCACGCGTGTGCCCGCATCTCTTCAGAAGTGTCCGGACTTGAGTGCTCTTTAGTTCATATCCGCTGTGCTTTATTGAAGTACCTATGCCTGAAGGGGCAATTGGTGTGATGTAAGTCACGAGGGGCGCAGGTGAATTACCGGGTTTGCCCGTTAAGAAGGTCTAGTCCACTCGGGCTCATCTCGTTAGGTTAGCGCGACGTTACGTTCCGTTGTCTCAGGGGTGGGGCTCTGTGGTGATGCGTGGGCGATGGCAGCGATATCGGGCTTGGCTGACAGCGGGGTTGGGCACGGCGCTGCTCCTCGGGATGGCGCCCGTCGTGGAGGCGAGTGCGGTTCCGGGCAGCACGCGCGCACCTTCGGCGGCCTCGGACTCCAAGGCGGGTGCAGCGGCCGAAGGCACCCGGGCCGCGGGCACCGAGGAACAGGCGGCCGCGCAGGCGGAACGTACCGGTGAGCCGGTGGAGATCGCCTCGCTCCGAGGCGAGTCCAGCGACGTGTTCGCCACCCCCGACGGGAACTTGGAGGCGCGCGAGTACCTGCGGCCCGTACGGACCCGCGTGGACGGTCAGTGGAAGGCGATCGACACGGGACTCACCCCGGTTGACGGCGGCATGGTGACGCCCGGTGCGACCACGGTGGGGATGGAGTTCTCCGGCGGCGGTACGGCGCCGCTGGTGCGCATGACCAAGGCCGGGCGGGAGTTGGCTCTTTCGTGGCCGGGTACGCTGCCGCAGCCGCGGCTGGAGGGGGACGCGGCCGTCTACCCGGAGGTTCTGCCAGGAGTCGACTTGCGCATGGGGGTGCAGGCCGACGGCTTCACCCAGCTGCTGGTGGTCAAGTCTGCCGAGGCCGCGCAGAATCCGGATCTGGCGCAACTCCGGATGCACCTGGACGCAACCGGGGTGTCCGTGCGCGAAACGGCGGCCGGTGGCCTCGAAGCGGTCGACGCCGGTGCCGGGGGCGCGGTGTTCGAGGCACCGCAGCCGGTCATGTGGGACTCCAGCGGCGGCACCACATCCGGCGCCCGGAGCGCGGCCGCCGGGGATCCGGAGGGCGAGCCGGCGGCGGGGGAGTCGGGCAAGCTGGCGCCGGTCGACGTCCAGGTCGCCCAAGCGCCGGACCAGTTGGTGCTTACGCCGGACGCTCAGGTGCTGAAGGGCGCGGACACGGTCTATCCGGTGTTCATCGACCCGCAGTGGTACTCGCCGCGGGCGTCGGCGTGGACCTTCGCGTCGAAGTACTGGGCGTCGTCGCCGCAGTGGAAGTTCAACGGCGAGAACAACGCGGGGATGGGCTACTGCGGCTGGGACTACTGCGCGCCGCATGACACCAAGCGGGTCTTCTACCGCATTCCGACCTCCCGGTTCGCGGGCAAGTCGATCCTGTCGGCGGAGTTCGTCGTCCGCAACAACTGGTCAGCGTCCTGCTCCGAGCGGAGCGTGGAGTTGTGGCGGACGAAGGACATCAGCTCGTCCACCACGTGGAACAGCCAGGACTCGGGTTCCGGGTTCTGGCTGGACAAGCTGGACACGAGATCCTTCGCCTACGGCTACGACGGATGCGCCTCGAAGGACGCCGAGTTCGGAATCAAGGCCGCGGTGCAGCAGGCGGCCAACAACAAGTGGTCGACGATGACCTTCGGGCTGCGTGCGGCCAACGAGGACGACAAGTACGCCTGGAAGCGGTTCTCGGACAAGGCGTTCCTGCGGGTGAAGTACAACCGCCCGCCGCCGCAGATCAAGATGGCGCAACTCACCATGGAATACGGCGGGGCGTGCAAGCGGCCCGGTGAGAAGGCCCGTATCCACTCGTTGGGCAAGATCTCCGCCAACGAGATCCGAGACCCGGACGGCGACCACGTCGCGGTGCAGTTCCAGGCCCAGTGGACCGACGCGAGCGGTGCAACTCATAGGTGGAGCCCGTCCCGGACTCCGTTCGAGCCGTCCGGATCCAGCTTCACGGTCTCACTGCCGAAGACAGGCACCAACCCCATCCCGAAGAACGAAAACGTGCACTGGTACGCGCGCGCCTATGACGGGGCGCAGTGGTCGCCGTGGTCGTACTCGGGCGATACGAAGACCGCCTGCTACTTCGTCTGGGACACGAACGAGCCCGCGGCGCCCACCATCACCTCAGGTGAGTATCCGGAATCCGATCCGGCGAACCCGAACGATCCGTGGCTGGACGGGGTGGGCCAGTACGGCACCTTCACCCTCGACTCGCCCGCCGCGGATGCGACCCGATATCTGTACGGCATCAACGGCGACCCCTTGCCCGGCAACCAGATTTCCACCTCCGGCGGCGCCGCCAGGGACGTGAAGATCCTCCCGACCAGGCCGGGGCTGAACTTCATCACCGCCCAGTCCTTCGACACGGCCGGGAACAACAGCGAGATCCGCACCTACCAGTTCCGGGTGAAGGCCGGCCAGCCGGACCGCGCGACGTGGCAACTCGACGAGCCGGCCGGTGCCACCCAGGCCGAGGGCTCCACGCCGGCGCGGACCCTTGCCCTCAAGGGCGGGGCGACCACCGGCGCCGCCGGGGCCGACGGCACCGCACTCGGGCTCAACGGCACCGACGCCTACGCCGCCACCGACCTGTCGCCCGTCAACAACACCGGCGGCTTCACCGTCTCGGCCTGGGTGAAGCTGGATACCAAACCGACGACCGGCGCGGCGGTGGTCGCCTCTCAGCCGGGTAATGAGCGGATGGGTTTCGCGCTGCACTACGCGGCCGCTCACGACCGCTGGATCTTCAACGGCTTCTCCGCCGACACCCCCGACGCCACCGTCCACCGGGCCATGGCACCGAACCCCGGTGGCGTGCAGACCGGTAGTTGGACGCATCTCGTCGGCTCGTACGACTCCGTCGAGGACACGCTGCGGCTGTTCGTCAACGGCACCCTCGTCGGCGAGACCCCCTTCGTCAGCACCTGGAACGCGCGCCGCGGGCTGCAACTCGGCGCCGGCGCGGCGGCCGGGGTGGCCAAGGACTTCTTCCCCGGCACCCTCGACAAGGTCCAGATCTTCGACAAACGCATCGCCCAGGACGAGGTCGACAAGCTCTACGCCAAGCAGACCATCGGCGACCCCGGCCGCCCCGCCATCGCCGTCTTCGAACTCGACGAGCCCGCCGGCGCCACCGAGGTCTCCGGCCGCGGCGGTGTCCTGCCTGCGCGCTACCACGGCGGCGTGACCACCGGCGTGCCCGGCGTGGCGGGCAAGGCCACGAAGTTCAACGGCACCGACGGCTACGCCCGTATCGGGCAGACCTCCGGACCGCACATCAACAGCGAACGGTCCTTCGCCGTCTCCGCCTGGGCGAAACTGGACCGCAAACCGAACAGCCAGGCCACCGTCGTGGCGCAGGCAGGCGAGTTCGCCCTGGGCTTCGAGCTCTACTACTCCGCCGCCTACGACCGCTGGGTCTTCAACCAATACGCCTCCGACACCCCCGGCGCACCGATCATCCGGGCCATGGCCGACCAGCCAGGAGACGCCTACGCCGGCACGTGGGCGCACCTGGTCGGCGTGCACGACACCACCGCCAACACCCTCACCCTGTACATCAACGGCAAGAAAGCCGGCTCCACCACCCTGGTCGACGCCTTCTACGCAGCCGGCTCCATGTACGTCGGTGCCGTCTCCGTCAACAACAACCTCAAGAGCCACTTCCCCGGCACCATCGACGACGTCCGGCTCTTCGACCGGCCCATCTCACCGGCCGAGGTCCAGCAGCTCTACAAGCAGCGTGCCTTCGTCAAGGGCCGGTGGCTGTTCGAGGAGATGTCGGGTAGCGCCCCGGCCACCACCCCGGACGCCAGCGAGGAGGGCAGGCCCATGGCCCTGGAGGGCGGAGCGAAACTGGGCCCAGGCTGGATCGACTTCTCCGGTCTGCAACTCGACGGCGTCGACGATCACGCTGCCGCGAGCATGCCGGTGGACACCTCAGGCAGTTTCACCCTCACAGGCTGGGCTCAGGCCGCGGCCATGCCCGGCGGCGCGGTGACGGTGGCCAGTGCCGAAGGCAGCACCACCAACGCATTCTCCGTCCGGTATCTGCCGGACGCGGCGGATCCGAACGCGCCGGGAAGGTGGCAGGTCGTGCTGCCTTCATCTGATGCCGCGGACGCGCCGGTGGTGCGCGCGGACAACGGGAACTTCTACGACGTACGCGAGTGGAACCACCTGGCCCTGGTGTACGACGGCTTCGCCCGGGAGCTGAAGCTGTACGTCAACGGCGTGTTGGAAGAGACCGCCTGCTCCGACAGCGACGGCGACGGTGAGCCGGACCAGGCCGGGTGCAAGGACCTGGTGCCGTGGGCGGAACACGCGCAGTCGTTCAAGGCCACCGGTGAACTGCAGATCGGCCGCGCGAAGACTGCCGGCGGCTTCGATGAGTACTTCCCCGGCACGATCGATGACGTCTGGGCCTTCCAGGGCCCGCTGAGCGAAGACCAGGTCGCCTGGCTCGCCTCCCAGTGGTTTGACGTGCCCACCCAGGTGCCGCCGGGCGGCTGACGCACCGCCGAATTCCGCCAGCAAGTCTTCGATCTTCTCTTCTGGCGCCCGCTGCTGTCCGTCGGCGGGCGCCGGCCCGGGAGGGGCAAGCATGAGCATGATCAGAGCGCGTGTGCGTATCGGGGCCGGGCTGCGCCGGAAGGTGGCTCTCGGTGCGGCGGCGGTGATGAGCGCCACTCTGCTGCAGGCAGCGGCACTACCGGCGGCCACCGCCGATAGCGGGGGACTGCCACAAGCGCCCTCGCCCGGAGAGGCTGTCCCCGGCAAGGCGGGCAAAGTCAAGCCCCGCCCTCAGAGCGAAGGCCCCCGCACGCCGGTACGAGCCCCCGAGGCGGCATGGCCCAACCCGGGTAGCACGACCGTCGAGATCCCAGCCGCGGGCGCGCGCAAGGCGGATTCGGCCGGCGGGCCGCCCGTCCGGCTGATTGCCGCGAAGGCCGGCGGGAAGCATGCCAAGCGGTTCGCGACCGGCCAAGCCGAGATCAGGACCTTGGACCGCGCGACTGCGGAGAAGACCGGTGCCAACGGGCCCGTGTTCAGCGTCACCGGCAAGGACGGGACGCAGGGTCGTGCCGGCGTGGAAGTGGACTACAGCAACTTCGCGGAGGCGTATGGCGGCAGCTATGCCTCCCGGCTCACGCTGGTCCAACTGCCCGCCTGCGCACTGACCACTCCCGTTAAAACGGCCTGCCACACCGTCAGGCCCATCACGACGACCAACGACTCCGAGAACCAGACCCTGACCGGCGACGCAGTCGCTCTGCGCGCTGGCGAGCCGACAGTCCTGGCTGTCACCACCGCTGCGGAGGGCGATCAGGGTGACTTCAAGGCCACCCAGTTGTCCCCCTCTGCCACCTGGAACACCAACCTGAACACGGGCGACTTCACCTGGGACTACGACCTTCCCGTCCCGGAGGTGCCCGGTGAGCTGACTCCGAAGGTCGGCCTGTCGTACTCCTCCGGTGGCGTCGACGGGCGCACCGGCGGTACGAACAACCAGTCCTCGTGGGTGGGCGACGGATTCGAGATGTGGCCCGGGTTCATCGAACGCCGCTACAAGCCGTGCGCGGACGACGGGGTCGAACACCCCGACGGCAACAAGCCCGCCGACCTGTGCTGGGGATACGACAACGCGTACATCTCCTTCAACGGCCAAGCCGGTGAACTCGTCCCGGCCGGCGCCGACGAGTGGAAGCTGAAGAAGGACGACGGCACCCGCATCAAGCGCCTCGCGTCACCCAACCGCGGCAACGGCGATAACAACGGCGAGTACTGGCGGCTGACCGACCCCAACGGCGTGCGCTACTACTTCGGCTACAACCGGCTGCCCGGATGGGCCGACGGGAAGGAGGCCACGGGTTCGGCCTGGAAGGTCCCGGTGTTCGGCGACGATTCCGGAGAGCCCTGCCACGACGCCGCCGGCTTCGGCTCGTCGTGGTGCCAGCAGGCCTGGCGCTGGAACCTCGACTACGTCGTCGACCCGCACGGCAACGCCATCTCCTACTACTACCACCAGGAGGAGAACTCCTACGGCCGCAACCTGAAGGCGGACAACAACACCCGCTACACCCGCGGCGGCAGCCTGGACCGTATCGAGTACGGGCTGAAGCACTCCTCGGTGTACGACACGAAGCCCCTGGCCAAGGTCGACTTCAGCAGCGCCGAGCGCTGCCTGCCCAACGCGCAGACGACCTGCGACTCGATCGGAACCGACTCCGCGTACTGGTACGACACACCCTGGGACCTGAACTGCGGCGAAACAGCCACCTGCGACCAGGGCAGACTTGCGCCCAGCTTCTGGACCCGCAAGCGTCTGACCGAAGTGACCACCGAGGTCCTCAAGAGCGACGGGACCTACGGCCCGGTCGACTCCTGGAAGCTGGCACACCGCTGGGGCCAGGCCGACATCGACTACCAGCTCCTGCTCGACTCGATCCAGCACACCGGCCACACCGCCACCCCGGCGATCACCCTGCCGAAGACCACCTTCGCCTACAAGCAGTTGGCCAACCGCCTGGACAAGACCGGAGACGGCTACGCGCCGTTCATCAAGGCCCGGCTGGAGAGCGTCTCCGACGAGTACGGAGGTCAGATCACCGCCAACTACTCCCAACCAGCCTGCGACTGGAACGCGCTGCCCACCCCGCAGACGAACACCACCCGCTGCTTCCCGCAATACATCGGCGGCAGCGCCACCGCCGATCCGGAACGGCAGTGGTTCAACAAGTACGTCACCATCTCCGTGACCGGTACCGACCGCACCGGCGGCGCCTCCGGCTCGATGACCCGCTACGAATATCTGGGCGGGGCGGCCTGGCACTACGACGATGACGACGGTCTGACGAAGGAGAAGTTCAAGACCTGGTCCCAGTGGCGCGGCTACGGTCAGGTGCGAGTCAAGACCGGCGGGCTGCTCGGCGACGAGGCGATGGAGTCCCAGTCCGACACCTACTTCCTGCGCGGAATGCACGGTGACCGCGAGAGCCCCTCCGGCGGCACCAAGAACGTGTCCGTCGGCCTCGGCAGCGGCGAGGGCGACCCGCTCACCGACCACGAGTCGGCCGCCGGCTTCGCGTACAAGACCGTCGAGTTCTCCGGCCCCGGCGGCAAGGTGCTGAACAAGGCCGTCAGCCGGCCCTGGCACCACCAGACGGCCAAGAAGGAACGCAACTGGGGCACGGTCACCGCCAACTTCACCGGCGCAGCGCAGCGCAAGACCTTCACCTCCCTGGACAACGGCGCCGGCACCGACTGGCGCACCACCCAGGTCAGTAACACCTACGACACCATCGCCGGGCGCGTCACCCACGTTGATGACTTCGGTGACACCTCCACCGCGGCCGACAACCGCTGCACCCGCACCACGTACGCGACCAACGCGGACGACAACATCCTCACCCTGCCCGCCCGGGTCGAGACTGTCTCCAAGGGATGCGACGGGACGGTCGACCGCACCAAGGACGTGATCTCCGATACCCGCACCGCCTACGACGGCGACGCCATCACCGCCGCAACCGGCAAGCCGACGAAGGGCGACGCCACCGCCACCGCCGTACTGAAATCCCACACCGCCTCCGAGGCGGTCTACCTGGAATCCGGCGCAACCTACGACGCCTACGGCCGCGAGACCAGCAGCACCGACCTGACCGCGAACCTGGTGTTCGACGCGGTTGGCAAGTTCGTCTCACGGACGCAGCGGGACGACGGCCGCACCGACAAGACCCAGTACAAGCCGTCCAGCGGCCTCGTCACCCAGGTCGTCACGACGAGCCCGCCGGCCAAGGCAGGCGACGCCACCACCGCGCAGACCACCACCACGGACGTGGGCACACTGCGCGGCCTGCCGATCAGGGAAACCGACACGAACGGGAAGGCCACCGAGTTCGCCTACGACGCACTCGGCCGATCCACCAAAGTCTGGCTGCCCGACCGCAAGACCAGCCAGCTACCGACCCATGAGTTCGACTACCAGGTCACCGACGGCAAGCCGGTCGCCGTATCCACCAAGACCCTGACCGAGGGCGGCGGCGGCCAGTTGACCTCCTACATGCTCTACGACGGCTTCCTGCGTGAACGCCAGACCCAAACCCCCGGGCCCGAGGGCGGACGGCTGGTCAACGACGTCCACTACGACGAGCGCGGCCTGAGGGAGAAGATCTTCTCCCAGTACTACACCACCGGCGCCCCGGCCGCGGCCCTGTTCGAGCCCATCGACAGGCTGAGCGTGGAGTCCCAGATCTGGTTCGGCTACGACGGTCTGGGCCGTGTCATCAAGGAGCAGCAGGTCTCCGGCAACGGCGAAGGCAATCCCCACCGGGTCCTCGCCACCACGACGACCAGCTACCACGGCGACCGCACCACCGTGATCCCGCCGCAAGGCGGTACCGCCACCACCACGCTGACCGACGCGCGCGGCCAGACCACCGAACTGCGCCAGCACCACGCCCGCGCGGCCGAGGCCGCCTACGACACCACCCGCTATGCCTACACCCCCCGCGGGGAACTGGCCACGTTCACCGACTCCGCCGGGAACGAATGGTCCTACCGCTACGACCAGCTCGGCCGGCAGACCGAGGCGAACGACCCAGACAAGGGGACCACCACCTCCACGTACGACGACCGCGGCCAGCTCACCACGACCACCGACGCCCGCGGCGCGAAGCTCGCCCACGTCTACGACGGCCTGGGCCGCAAGACCGAGCTGCGCAACGACTCACCGACCGGAACCCTGCGGTCCCAGTGGGTCTACGACACCATCGCCGGCGCCAAGGGACAGCTCGCCACCTCCACCCGCTACGAAGACGGCGCCGCCTACACCTCCCGAGTCACCGCCTACGACCACCTCTACCGGCCGTACAGAACGGCCGTCACCATCCCCGCCAAGGAAGGCGCGCTGGCAGGCACCTACCAGGCCGGCACCTCCTACCACCCCAACGGCCTCGTCGCCGGGGAAACCTACTCCGCGGCCGGATCACTCCCCGGCGGCGGCATGACCTTCGCATACGACGACATCCTCCGGCCCACCAAAGCCGAGGGCATCTGGGGCAGCTCGTCCATCCTCGAGTACCGCCACACCGGCCAGCCGATGCAGTACGACCTGGCCGCCAGCGATGGCAGCCGACGCGCCAGGATCAGCAACACCTACGAGTGGGGCACCCAGCGCCTGAAGAACTCCCGCGTGGACCGGGAGAACGTCCCCGGTGTCGAGAAGTACGCCACCTACACCTACGACGAGACCGGCAACATCACCTCGGTCTCGGACGTCAACCGCACCGGCACCGACAACCAGTGCTTCACCTACGACTACTTGCGCCGCATGACCGAAGCCTGGACCGAAGCCGACGAGAACTGCGAGACAGCGCCGTCCCCGGGCATCGTGGGCGGCCCGGCGGCGTACTGGCAGTCCTTCACCTACGACAAGGCCGGCAACCGCACCACCCACACGGACCACACCGCGCCCGGCGGCGCAGCCCAGGACACCACGTACACCTACAGCTACCCCGCACCCGGCCAGCCGCAGCCCCACGCCCTCACCGACGTGACCAGCACCGGCCCCACGGGCACCAGCACCGACAGCTACACCTACGACGAAGTCGGCAACACGAAAACCCGCACCCTGGCAGGCAGCACCCAGAACCTGACCTGGGACGCAGAGGGCCACCTGGCTTCGGTCTCCGAACCGGACGGCGCCGGCGGCACGAAGAGCACCTCATACCTCTACGACGCCGACGGCAACCGCCTCATCGGCCGCACCTCCAGCGACACGACCCTCTACCTCGGCCACACCGAGGTCACCCTCCCCAAGGGCGCCACGAAGGCCCAGGCCACCCGGTACTACGACCTCGGCGACGGCCACCAGGCCGTCCAGGAAGACGACGGCAGCGTCTGGTTCACGATCGCCGACCACCACGGCACCGGCCAACTCGCTGTCAATGCAGCCAATGCGGACCTCCAGCGCCGCCGGGAACTGCCCTTCGGCAACCCCCGCGGCCAGGAACCCGCCGACTGGCCCGGCAGCAAGGGCTTCGTTGGCGGCACCAACGACACCACCACCGGCCTGACCCACCTCGGCGCACGCGAATACGACCCGGCAACCGGCAGATTCATCTCCGTCGACCCACTGATGGATCTCACCGACCCCCAGCAGTGGCAGGGATACGCCTACGCCAACAACAACCCGATCACCCACGCCGACCCCACCGGCCTCTTCTGGAAAGGCATCATCGACTTCATCCAGGAGACGGTGGAACGCGCCGTCATCCACCAGAACTCCACCCGAAACTCCTCCAGCGGTGGTGGCGGTGGCGGAGGCGGAGGAGGCACCACCCCGGCTACCCAGGCAACCTTCACGGCCGCCCCGGCAGGCGGGTGTGTGGGAATGTACGTGATGAGGTGCATACCCGACGTCAGCCAGCTCTGGGAGGATGGCGAGCCCGTACGCGAAGTGGTTGAGGACCTCATGCTGCCGGACGTGGGAGGTGCGATTGACTGCGTGACCGCGCCTGGGCTGACCAAGGAATGCGGGGCCGCCCTCCTGGAGACTCCGTGGACCAAAGCCCTCGGCTCCGTGGCGCAAATCGGAAAAAGGATCGGCGATAAGATCCTGGACGCACGGAAGGCCAGGAAGGCCGAAGGGGCGGATCCCAAACCAGGCGCCAAATCACCTAAGTGTGAAAGCAACAGCTTCACCGCCGGCACGCCGGTTCTAATGGCCGACGGCACCACGAAACCCATCGAAGACGTAAAGGTCGGCGACAAGGTAGTCGCCACCGACCCCGAAACCGGCAAAACCAGCATCGAAACCGTCACAGCAGAGATCGTCGGCAGTGGGTCCAAGAACCTGGTCGAGATCACCATCGACCTCGACGGCAAGCACGGGAAGAAGACCGCCGCCGTCACCGCCACCGACGGCCACCCCTTCTGGGTCCCCGAACTCGACGAATGGATCGAAGCCACTGACCTCCAGACCGGCCAGTGGCTCCAGACCAGCGCCGGCACCCACATCCAGATCACAGCCATCCACCGCTGGACTACCCAAACCACGGTCTACAATCTGACCGTCACCGACAAGCACACGTACTACGTGCTGGCGGGACAGACTCCGGTTCTCGTTCACAACAGCGATTGTCCCAATTGGGCGCCCAACAGCGTGAAAACGTGGGGTCATACCTTCAAGACTCACGGCGCTGGTGCGAAGAACACGAAGGCTCTGACAGATCGCGCTCGCAGCACCGGAAATCAGCAAGGTCAGTGGCTGGATAATGACGCCGCAGCCGATTTCTTGAAGGGACACCATGTCGAAGGTGCCGGGCCCAGGTCGGTGCGCATTCCGGAAGGTATGGGGCAGGTGATTATGCCGGATGGCAGTATTGTGCAAGCGCGGGCGGCTACCATCGTCCCGAGTTCAAATGGGCTGTACAAGACGGCATTCCCGATCATTGGCCCGAACTAGGAGGCTTGGAGATAGGAGGCTTGGAGAGATGAGCTTCTCCGTGTCGTTCAATTCAGCCGTGCCGTCTGGTGCTGTGGCTCCTGCCTCAGCGAGTCTGGAGGCGGGTGACGGTTACGAAACCCTGGTCATGGAGGCGTGTAGCGCCCTCTCTGATGCGGGAGGCAGCAACTTCCACATTGGCGGCTTCGGGAGTGAGGAGTGGCCGCTTGATGTCGCGTATGACTTGTCTGCCTTCATGGAGCAGCTCCCGTCGCTCCTGGTGGGTGTGCGCGACCAACGCGAAGTCGAGGTAGATCTCTACTCGCAGGGTATCGAGAGGAATTTGACTTTCCATCCAAGTGGGGATCTCGTGATGATTCACTGCGAGTCGCGGACCAATTGGGTTCCAAACCCAGAGCACGAGAGTATTGCACGGACCGAGCTAGTCGCGATGCTCTCGAAGTTGGCCGAGGACTTCGCCAGAGCGTTGAAGGTGATCAATTCCGAACTGTCGAAGATCGCACCATTCGAACGTTGGCTGGAGGGTGAGGTGTAGCCTCGCTACCTGATCCCGCTGCCCTCGCGCTGGGTAGCAGCAGCGAAGTTGAGCCCCGTCAGGTACGTCCTGGCGGGGCTTCTGCGTGGGGTGACGGCAGTATTGACGGCAACGTCAGCGGACGGCGGCTCAGGCAAGGGGTGGTTCGTCGTCGTCGGGCTTGTCAGCGATCTCGGCGGGGTTGTGGAGGGCGTGGCCGAGGAGGTCGATGGCGTCTTTGTTGGAGGCGGAGTCGGACGTGGGCGTACACGGTGGCAGTCACGCCGATGTGGGCGTGCCTCAACAGCCCCTTGACCACGACGAGTTCTGCCCCCTGTTCCAGGAGGAGGGTCGCGGTGGAGTGGCGGAGGTCGCGGGAGCGGATGCGGTGGAGACCCGCGGTGCGGGGGAGTGTGGTGAAGGTTCGGGTGAGGTTGGTCGGTCGATCGACCGGCCCTGGGCTGTGGTGAACACGTGCTCACTGTGGTGTCAATCTCTGCTTGCTGCCTTGCGCTCATGCTGCTGCTGTTCGTGGTGGTGCTTCAGCGACCGGAGGCAGCGGGCGGGGAGGGCGATGCGGCGCTCGGAGGTCTGGGTCTTGGTGGGCAGCGTGGTCCTTGGTGGCGATCTCGTCGCTGAGCTTGGCCAGGGGACCTCCTTCCAGATGGCGGCGTAGACGCGGACGCGGCAACGCATGGAGCCGGGAGGAGGACGTATCCGGCGGCTCCCACCGGTCGTCCTTACGCTGGGGACGGTTGCGTTGCCGCTGGTTCGCACGCGGCGGGGTGCGGCTCTCAGGCCGGCTGCCGTTGTTCGTGGCTCGGGAGGCTTGGCCGCCCTGCTCCCCAAAGCCAATCGAGCGGCGCCGGCTGGAATGCTCGGCTGCATCGGGACGAGTTGACGGCGGGTGTTTCCCTCGGAGGACCGATCCCTCGTAGGGTTCTAACCTGCGACCAGGAACGGGTCGGTGTCATCTGGGTGCGTACGCGCCTGACCTGGCTTTTGGCGCCTACCCTCAAGGATGGGGCGTGACCTTGGGGCGTCATCCAAATGTGTCGCAGGCAGTGACGCTTCCGTATGCAGAGCCGCGCTGACCTGGGGGTTCACGTATCGCGGCTTGGTGCCTCCGGCAGGATTCGAACCTGCGACACCCGCTTTAGGAGAGCGGTGCTCTATCCCCTGAGCTACGGAGGCGGGGCTCTATGGGAAAATGTGTGGGAAAATGCGGCGATGTCCGCAAGGTCCGGCACGGTCTTCCGCTGGAGCGCCGGTGCGCGAGCTGTGGAGGCTGCGCACCGCCGCTAGTGTAGCGGGTCAGCCCGGGGCCGCAGCTGACAGGGCCAGTGGCTGGGAGGACTGGTTCAAGCCTGGCGGGAGGTGGCCAGGGTGATTGAGTTGATCATCCAGGCGTAGCCGATGTGGATGAGGAGAGCTCCGTCGGCTCCGTAGGCGGGGAGGCGGTTGTCCCGGTGGGAGTAGTCGAGGGTGCAGTTCGATGACTCGCTGTCCTGCCGGAAGCCCTTGAGCCTGCCGCCCAAGAGCGTGAACGGGGGTACCTGGCGGAGATGCTCGGTGCGGTTGAACTTCATGCGCTTCGTCCTGGGATCAAGTGTTCGATCCTCTGCCGTCTCGTAGAGGGGGATGAGTTCGGTGTGGCCTCCATTTCGGCACGGAATTTCAACCTCGTGGTAGAAGCGCCAGCGATTGACATCCTTTCGCGCGACAAATTGACGAACTGGCAGCGGATTGTAGGCAGTCTTTCCATCGGCAGTGATCTTTCGCTCGCACGAGCGTCCGACCGCCGCGTATACGTCGTGGGTGCATTTCGTGGAACCATCACTGGTGCGCATCACCCTGCACACCAAGGTCTTCCAGGACCGCGTCGGGGAGTACGAGGCAGCCCACCGCGAGGTGCCCGCCGAGCCGACAGTCGCGATCCGCGCGGCGCGGGCGACCTCCTGGGGACTATCTGGCCCTGGTTGGCGTTGATGGCGCCGACGTAGCCGGTCTGCATCAGTCCGCCGACCGCGGCGAGCACCCCTGCGATGATGAAGACCGAGAGCATCACCCGCTCCACCCGGATACCGGCCGCACGGGCAGCGTCCGGGTGCCGCCGATGGCGTATATCGCCCGCCCCCACCGGTACTTCAGCAGAAACCCGGTGATCCCGAAGGCCGCAGCCGCGACCCACACCGACATGGGGACGCTGAGGAAGGTGGTGGTCGCGAGGGAGAAGAAGGCCTCGGGCATGCCGAAGAGGGTCTTGCCCTCGGTGGCACCGACCAGCACGCCGCGGAGCACGATCAGCATCGCCAGGGTCACGATGAAGGCGTTGAGCTTGAACGTCACCACCAGGACGCCGTTGAAGGCACCGATCACCGCGCCGGCCACCACGATCGCCAGCAGCCCCAGAGCCGCCGGCCACTCGGTGCCGAAGCCGGCGTTGGCCGCGGGCAGTACGAGCAGCGCTCCCAGCGCCGGTGCGATGCAGAGGACCGACTCCAGCGACAGGTCGAACTTGCCGGCGATCAGGACGAGCGACTCGGCGAGTACGACCATGGCGAGAGCGGCCGAGGCGCCGAGTATCGAGAGGAGGTCGCGCTCGGTGAGGAAGGAGTCGTTGAGCACTGTCCCCAGCACCATCAGGAGCAGCAGCGCGGGTACGGGAGCCAGCTCGCGGGCGCGGCGCAGCAGGACGTTCCGAGCGACCTCGGAGGGGGACGCGCCGTTGGTGGCCCGGGCCGCCGCCGTGTCCCGGACCTTCGGGGCCTTGGTGTCAGCCACGGTCCACTCCTTCGAACGAGGCGATCAGCTCGTGGTCGTTCCGGCCGGCGGAGTGCTCGGCGACGACCCGGCCGTGGAAGAGCACCAGCACGCGGTCGCAGCGGCGCAGGTCGTCCAGTTCGTCCGAGACGACGAGGACCGCCGTGCCGTCGTCTCGGGCGCCGTCCACGCGGGCGAGCAGGGAGTCCCTGGACTTCACATCCACGCCCGCGGTCGGATTGATGAGGATGAGGAGGCGGGGGTCGCTTGCCAGGGCGCGGGCCATGACGATCTTCTGTGCATTGCCGCCGGACAGGTCGGAGACCGGCTGGTCGGGACCTTCGGCGTGGATGTCGAGGCGCCGTATGAGTTCGCCGGTGAACCTCCGCTTGGCGCCGGTGCCCACCAGGCCGTATCGGCCCAGCCGGTCGAAGACACTCATCGTGCCGTTGTCACCGATGGTCATTGCGGCGAACAGGCTCGTCAGGGCCTCGGTGCGGGCGGCACCGCGGTGTACCGGTTCTGCGTGTACAGCCCAACTGGGGCGGCTCCGTGTCGCCTTCGCAACTCGGTCGCACAGCGGAGCGTGTGGCACACCGCGATCTCGTGGGTGGGAGACCGGGCCCCCGCCCGTCGGCGATCAGCTTTCGGGCCGAACTGGTGTGGAGTGGAGCGCACGGTGGTTACCGTGCTCGGCCGCCCACCCCGGCAGGTGTGCGTGAGCTGTGGCTCCCGAGGTCAGGAGCGTCGGGCGTGGCGCTTGCGGAACGAACTCGGAGGCAGCCCGACCCGCTTGGTGAACAGTCGGGTGAAGTACCCCTGGTCGTCGTAGCCGACGCGACGTGCGATCGCCGCGACGGTGAGATCGGTGTGGGCAAGGAGGTCCTTCGCCTGGTTCAGGCGGGTTGCCAGGATGAACTCCTTGGGGCTGCATCCGGCCGCGCGTCCGACCGCGTCGTGCAGCTCATCCCGGGGGAGGGAGAGCCTTCGGGAGTGCTCGGGCACGGAGATCGGCAGACAGGCGGATTCGGCGAACCGCTCCAGCGCCGTCGGGACATGGGAGCCCAGGTCGGCCCGGCTGCGGCGCACGGTGATCAGAAACTCGTGCAGGACCACCGCGACGGACGACGCGTACTGTGGCTCGGTCTCGTTGCACACCGTGGCTATCTTGCGGACTGCGCGGCGGACGTGCTCGGCCGTGGAAAGCGGGACGACGAAGCCGTCGGTGAACCCGAGTTCTGTGTACGCGTCCAGGACGGGGCCGGTGAAGCCGACGAAGCACTCCGACCAGTCCGGAGTGTGCGCCCCGTAGGAGTGCTCGACGCCGGGCGGCAGGCGGACCAGCACCGGGGCGGACACGTCGACGGGCTCACGGCCGCCCCAGGAGAACCAGCCCGATCCGGAGAGGATGATGAGCGCGACGTGGTGGTTGAACGCGCGAGGCCCTTCGGCAGGGTACCCGGGTTGCATCCCGACCGCCGTGCAGGCCAGAGCCGGTCTCTGCGCTGTCGTGGGCGGCGCGAACCTACGCTGCCACTCGTCGCCGTGCTCACGGCCGGGAACCCAATCGGCACCCCCCGAGGGGTGCGGCGGAGTTTGCATGCCTCTCCATGCCGGGTCCGTCTGGGGTACTGACGGCTCCCGGCGGTCTAGTAGCCGACTACCTGCGTTCCTGTCCACACGTGGATGGTCACCCCGAGGCCCGTACGAGCCGTCGGACTCGTCCCGCGAGTGATCACCGCACCGCTCCTCGTCGATGGGTGCGCTCTCGGGGGCTCGGCTCGCTGCCATGGCTGCCCACGTCCTTCCTTGCTCTCGCCGGTCGCGTCACTGGGGGTACCGGCCTCCCGCCGTCCTGCGCCTGCGTGGCGACCGTGAGCTCGGGCCTTCCACCGGGGCCCAAGTCCCCCTGGGGATCACCGGGGGCCGCCTCTCGGGTCCCGCCGCTTTGCCAAAGCTTTACGCCAGAACGGTCGCAGGCCCTCACGGCCTACGTCCGGGTCTTCAGAGGCGGCCGGCGTCCTGGGGGATCGAAGCGGCGGCTTCCAGAAGCGTGCGTGGCGCCCCGCCGGAGCCGAGAGACGCCGAAGAGCTGACGATACATCGGATATCTACGCGGACAGGCGAGGGGCCTGGCGGGAAGTTTTGCTGGAAAAGAGTCCATTGACATGCGATGTGCACGTTCCTACGGTCCCGGGTAATCCGATGAATGAGGAGCCGCGATGCACACCCCTCACGCCCGCACCATCCGGAGAGCCACCGCATTTCCCCTTGTGGTCGCCGCCGCCCTGACTGCCGCCGCACTGCCAAGCGCCTCCGCGGCGTCCACGGAAGCGACGGGACCCGGCACGGATTACGCCGTAGACGACCCCTTCACGTCCGACCGCACGAGCTGGTTCCGTCAGGACCGATTCGGCATGTTCATCCACTTCGGCGCGTACTCGAACCTGGAGGGCGAGTACACCCGTCCCGACGGCACCGTCTGCCGCAACGCCGAGTGGATCCAGAGAGAGTGCAACATCCCGAAGGAGGAGTACGAGAAGCAGGCCGCGACCTTCAACCCCGCAGACTTCGACGCCGAGGCCGTGGTCAACGCTGCCAAGGACGCCGGGATGCGCTACATCGTCGTCACGTCCAAGCACCACGACGGCTACGCGATGTGGCCCACGAAGGTCAACTCGTGGAACCTGCGGGACCACTCGGCGTTCGACAAGAACCGCGACATCCTCGCCGAGTTGAAGCAGGCCGCCGACGAAGCGGGCATCAAGCTCGGCTTCTACTACTCGATCTGGGACTGGCACGACCCGGACTTCCCCGACCGGGCCACCTTCCCCGCGTACGAGGAGCGCATGTACGCCCAGCTCAAGGAGCTGGTCGACAACTACGACCCGGAGTTGCTCTGGTTCGACGGTGAGTGGGACACCGACCGCCCGCACAACCCCTGGACCGCGCGCGACGGCGAGCGCCTGGAAGAGTATCTGCGCGACCTGAACCCCGAGCTCATCGTCAACAACCGGGTCGGCAAACGCCGGGTGACCGACGGCGACTACGGCACCCCTGAGCAGGAGATCCCGGACGAGCCGGTCGACGGCCAGCTCTGGGAATCGTGCATGACCCTCAACAACAGCTGGGGATACGCCCGGCACGACCAGAACTGGAAGTCCAGCGCCTCCCTGGTGCGCAACCTGCTGTCCACCTCCTCCCGCAGTGGCAACTACCTGCTCAATGTCGGCCCCGACGCCCGCGGACGCGTCCCCGCACCCTCCGTGGAGCGGCTGGGTGAGATGGGCGACTGGCTGCGCACCGCGGGCCAGGGAGAGGCCGTCTACGGCGTTGCCTACGGCGGGCTGGTCGAGCAGCCGGAGTGGGGGACGGTCAGCCGCAAGGGCGACAAGCTGTACGCGGCGGTCACCCAGTGGCCCGAGGAAGGCGCTTCGCTGCACGTGACCGCCCGCACCGGCTTCGACGTCACCGGCGCCCGGGTGCTCGGCTCCGACCAGGAGGTGGCCGTCACCGAGGCGGGCGACGGCTATGACCTCACGCCCACCGGAGCCGCGACCAACGAGGCCGCCACCGTCATCGAGCTGACCGTCGATCCCGGGCCCACGGCCGCCCCGGGGGAGGGCTCCGGCCTGAAGCAGGAGGTCTTCGACAACCCCACGCTCTCCGGAGCGCCGAAGCTCACCCGCACCGATCCGACTGTCAACCACTCCTGGAAGTACACCGGTTCGCCGGCCGCGGACATCCCTGCGGACAGCTTCAGCGTGCGCTGGACCGGCAGCATCGAGCCGCGCCGCACGGAGACCTACACCCTGAGCACGCTCTCTGACGACAACGTGCGTGTATGGATCGACGGCGAGCCTGTCATCGACAACTGGAGTCCGCACGAGTCGCACATCGACGAGGCCCAGGTGAACCTGACCGCGGGCACCCGCCACTCCATCAAGATCGAGTACGTGGAGCAGACCGGCGAGGCCCACATGAAGCTGCTGTGGTCGAGCCCCGGACAGGAGCAGCAGATCGTTCCGCGGCAGCAGTTGCACCCGAACTGACACGAGCGACCGCACCCGGAGTGAACAACCCGGGCGGCCCGCCGCGCCACCACGGCGGCGGGCCGCCCTCCTTCCCGTCGGCCCTGATGACGAGGCGCCGCCGCGCGGTGTTCTACGCCGTCACTTGCCCCGCCGGCCCCGACCCCGCCGCACGCTCGCCCCACCCATCCATCCCACCCGCACGGGAGAGGAAAGCAGATGGTCAGACAGCCGCTCGACCTGCGACGATCTCACCGAGGAGCACGGCAGTGCTTGATCACTGCTGTCGTCACACTCGCCGCGTTCAGCGGCACCGTCATGGCGGGTACGCCCGTTGCCGCATCGGAGCCGAATCCCGTCGTCGCGATCAGCAGCACCGACACGCAGGCGCAGATCCTCGAGAAGGCGGCGTCGGTGACGCCCTCTGCACGTCAGTTGGCGTGGCAGCGGGAGGAGCTGACAGGGTTCGTCCACTTCGGCCCGAACACCTTCACCGGCAAGGAGTGGGGGACGGGGCTGGAGGACCCGGACGTGTTCAACCCCTCCGACCTGGACACCGATCAGTGGGCGGCCACGTTCAAGGACGCCGGCTTCAAGAAGGTCATCCTCACCGCCAAGCACCACGACGGCATGCTGATGTTCCCCTCGGACTACTCCGACCACGGAGTGGCCTCCAGCAACTGGCGGAACGGCCAGGGCGACGTCTTCAAGGAGTTCACCGACTCGGCCCGCAAGTACGGTCTCAAGGTCGGCTTCTACCTGTCACCCGCGGACGGCCACGAGTACGAGACCAGGGATGCAGACGGCAGGTACGGCAACGGCAGCACACCGCAGCCCACCCGGATCCCGAGCAGCGGTGACGGCAACGGCACGACCTTCGACTTCGTCGCCGACGACTACAACCGCTACTACATGAACACCCTGTACGAGCTGCTCACCAAGTACGGTGAGATCAGTGAGGTATGGCTCGACGGAGCCAACCCCTGGCCCGACACCAACCAGAAGTACAACTTCACGGACTGGATCACCATGGTCCGCACCCTCCAGCCGGGCGCGGTCGTCTTCCAGGACGGTGGCCCGGACGTCCGCTGGGTCGGCAACGAGAGGGGGCTCACTCACCGTACGAGCGAATGGTCGCCGCTCCCGTACGACACCGACGACGACGGCAACCCGGCAGATCCGGCGACGGCGGCTGACACGGTGTTGCGCGTGCCCGGGGGCAACTCGGCCGAGGACCTGGGCAGTGACACGGTGCTCGGACAGCAGACCGACGGCAGCAACAGGTGGAAGCTGCTGCGGTGGGCACCGGCCGAGTGCGACGGCCGGCTGCAGGGCGACTCCTGGTTCTGGGACCAGGGCGCCCGGCCGGTCTCGCTGGACACGCTCAAAGGGATGTACCTCAACTCGGTGGGCAAGAACTGTCAGCTACTGCTGAACGTGGCCCCCGACAACACCGGGCGCCTCCCCGACGACGCGGTCTCACGGATGAACGAGTTCGGCGACTGGATCCGCTCGATCCAGGCCAGGACCTCTGCCCAGGCATCGGCGCACAACGATGCCGGCACCTCCCACACCAAGGGCAACCACCCCCGTAACGTACTGGACACCGACGACAGCACCGCCTGGCAGCCCACGGGCACCACCGGCGACCTCGTGCTGGACCTCGGGTCGGCCAAGACGTTCAACGTGGTGAACCTGCAGGAGAACATCCAGGTCGGGCAGCGCGTCTCGAGTTTCGCCGTGGACTCCTGGGACGGCACCTCGTGGAAGGAGGTCGGCGACGCCACCACGATCGGCTACCGCCGCCTCCTCAAGCTGGACAACCCGGTCACCACCAACAGAATCCGGCTGCGGATCACCTCCTCCCGGGCACTCCCGCCGGCGATCTCCACGCTCTCCCTGCACCAGGACGGCATCACCGGCGAGAACACGGCGCTGGGCAAGCCCGCCGACCAGTCCAGCACCCACCACCTGGGTGCAGACGCGAGCCGGGCGGTGGACGGTGACACCGGCGGCGACTTCTTCGCAGGTTCGGTCACCCACACCTCCGACACGCCGCTGGACACCAACCCCTGGTGGCAGGTCGACCTCGGTGCATCCCAGCACGTCGGCTCCGTCAAGCTGTGGAACCGTACGGACTGCTGCGCCGACCGGCTCCGCGACTTCTACGTCTTCGCCTCCGACACGCCCTTCACTTCCACCGATCTGGAAGCCACCAAGAACCAGAGCGGCGTATGGAGCAGGCACCAGGCCGGCGCCGTCGAGGAATCGCTGACCTTGCCGGTCGGCAGTGACGCACGCTACGTCCGCGTCCAGCTGGTAGGGGCCGACCGCCCCCTGTCCCTCGCCGAAGTCCAGGTGTTCGAGTAGTTCCCGGCTGCCGGTCGCGGCGGCCGTCGCTCATTGACGGCCGCCGCGACCGGGCGGGGAAGGATCGCTTCGGACGCCGGACCTGCTCGTCATGGCGTGGGCCATGACGGAGCGCAGGTGGTACGAGGCTGGATCCGGCCGCACGGCCTACGTCGCTGTCGTGCCCACCGTCGGTGCCCTGTCCACCTGCGCGAGCGACCGTGCGTGTTCGATCGCGAGAAGACCTGCCCCGATCGCCGCCGTGTTCGCGCCCGTGCGGCTGGGCTCGATCCGAGGTCCCGGACTGGGCTATGTCCTGCCGGCACGTGCTACGTCATCTGAAGGCCACCCAGGTGTTGACGTGTCTGAGTCAGCGCGCTACAAACAAGCTGTCATCCGATGAATCACCTGCTAACACCTCTTGCGAGAGTGAAGTCCGACGAAACAGCCCGCAGTGTGCGAACACAGATCGGATGTCTGGCCCGCGCAACGCGCGGCTGTACCGGAGGAGATGAGGCAGACCATGGTTCGCAGAAGACGCCGCACGCTCGTTGCGGCCACCGCCCTGCTGGGCGCCGCCGGCGCCCTGCTCACCGCACCGGGATCCGCGAGCGGAGGCACCCGCGACCCCATCCCCGACTACGAGCCCACCGTCGAGTCCCTCAACAGCCACCCCGTACCCGAGTGGTTCGAGGACGACAAGTTCGGCATCTTCATTCACTGGGGCGCCTACTCCGTGCCCGCCTGGGGCCCGCGCGGAAGCTACGCCGAGTGGTACTGGAACTACCTCAACCAGAAGGGCAGCCCCACCAACGCCCACCACCGCGACACCTACGGCACCGACGCCGACTACGACGACTTCATCGGTCAGTGGAAGGCGGAGAACTACGACCCGGAGGCGTGGGTCGAGCTCTTCAAGGACGCCGGTGCCAAGTACTTCGTGCTCACGTCCAAGCACCACGAGGGCCTCGCCCTCTACGACAGTGAGGTCAGCGGTCGCGACACCGTCGACCTCGGCCCGCGGCGCGACCTCGCGGGCGAGCTGTTCAAGGCGGCGCGGGACGACGGCGGCCTGCGGGCCGGCTTCTACTACTCGCTCTACGAGTGGTTCAACCCCTCGTACACCGGGCGCCCGGCCACCAACCCGTACACCGGCGAGCCCGTCCCGTACACCGGCGCGCCCGCGGTCGACGACTACGTCGGCGACTACATGGCGCCCCAGATGCGCGAGCTGATCGAGCGCTACGACCCCGACATCCTCTGGTGCGACGGGCAGTGGGAGAAGCCCGCCGAGTACTGGAACACCGCCCCCGTGCTCGCCGACTACTACAACCGGGCGAAGAACCGCGAGCACCCGAAGGAGGTCGCGGTCACCAACCGCTGCAAGATCCAGACCGGCGCGCTCGACAGCACGGAACTCGACTTCCAGACGCCCGAGTACACCGTCAAGGAAGACATCGACCCGAACAAGTGGGAGTCCAGCCGCGGCATCGCCCACTCCTACGGCTACAACCAGAACGAACCCGATTCCGACTACCTCACCTCCGACGAACTCGTCGACTCCCTCGTCGACATCGTCAGCAAGAACGGCAACCTGCTGCTCAACATCGGCCCGAAGGCCGACGGCACCATCCCCGAACTCCAGCAGCAGCGGCTCCTCGACATGGGTGCATGGCTCAAGACCAACGGCGAGGCCATCTACGGCACCACCTACTGGCACCACGCCGAGGAGCCCGCGGGCGACGACGACGTCCGCTACACCGTCAAGGACGGCACCCTCTACGCCACCGCGCTGAGCTGGCCGGGCGAGCAGCTCACCCTCGGCTCGGACGTTCCCACCGGCAGCGGCACCGAGGTCACCCTCCTCGGCTCCGACGGCAGCAGCCTGCCCTGGCACCGCGACGACGCCGGTCGCGTCGTCGTCGACACCCCGAAGGAGGGCGCGGAGGCCACGAGCAGCGAGCACGCCTACGTCTTCAAGATCAGCACCCCGGGCGTCAACGGCCTGATGCGCACGCACACCGAACTCCCCAAGGAGCTCAACGCCGGCAGCACCGCGGAGGGCACGCTGACCGTGACCAACACCGGCCGCACCACGGCCGCGGACACCCAGGTCCGCATCGGGGCGCCCGAGGGCTGGACGGTTTCCCCCGCCACCACCCGGACCGGGCCGCTCGCTGCCGGTGCCGACGCCCGCATCCCGCTGCGCGTGACACCACACGCCGACGCGGAGAAGGGCACGTACGAACTCCCCCTCACCCTGCGCACCGGGCGGCAGACCACCACCACCTCCGTCACGGTCACCGTCGTGCCGGAGAACCTCGCCCTGGGCAAGCCCGCCGAGCAGAAGTCAACGGCCTGGGAGGCCCCGGCCGGGCGCGCCGTCGACGGCGACACCAACGGCAACTTCCCCGGCGGGTCCGTCACGCACACCGCGGAGGACGGCTCCGCCGAGCCGTGGTGGCAGGTCGACCTCGGAGCCGCCCGGGCCCTGGATGACGTCAGCATCTGGAACCGCACCGACTGCTGCGCGAACCGCCTCAAGGACTTCTGGGTGCTCGCCTCGGAGGAACCCATCACCGCCGACAGCCTCGAAGAGGCGCGCTCGGCGCCCGGTGTGACGGCGGTGCACGTGACGGAACAGGCAGGCCGCCCGACAGCGGTGCAACTGCCGGAGGGCACAGACGCCCGCTACCTGCGCGTCCAACTCGCAGGCACCGACCCGCTCTCACTCGCCGAAGTCCAGGTGCATCCCGCCACGGGCGGGTGACGGGGACGCTGCTTCGCACTCAGGGGGTAGGCGTGGGTTTCCTCCGCCTGCCCCCTGATGCCACGCTCCCGGCCCCGGCCAGGCGGGTGTCCCCGCGGCCGGATAACCCAGCGCCTGAGCGCACAGGCGGGCTCTCGCCCGGCCTGCGGATCCGGCGTGAACAGGAGTCATGGACCGGCCTTTTCCGGCGGCTGGAATTTGGCTGGATCGGCTGACGGCTCGTCACCTGTCGTCATCGGTCGTTTTCTCCGCGCCGGCTCGATATCGGCTGGAGAGCGCTGACGGCGAGTCAGCGCGGGGGGTGTCAGCAGACGGCGTTGAGGCCGTCCGGTTCGGATGCTGGAATATGACGAGGAGCACACCGCCGGTGAGCGTGCTCCGGCCCGGCCTCCGGGGGGAGAAGGCGGCGTGGCCGGCGGGAAATCCGGAACCTGCCGGCACGGGCCTCCGGACAAAAGAGTCCATGGGAAAGCCCGTCGTCGGCCATTGCTGCGAGGGATGAGGGCCGATAGAACGCGGGATATCTGTGATTGCCGTGTGTTTGCGACCGCCTGAGGGCTCGTCGGATCCCGAGTTCCGCGCCGGCATTCACAAGCCGATGACCGGACCCCCGAGAGGCCCTGACCATGCCCTTCGTACACCGATCGACCCGCGTGCCCATACGCCTGGCACGCGGGTTGATCGCACTGCTGCTGATCGCCCCGATCGCCGCCGTCGTCACGACGTCCACGCCCGCGGCGGCCGAGCCCGCGGCCGTCGCCTCGCTGCGGGACGTGGTGCCCGCGCCCGCCTCCACGACGCCCGCCGAGGGGGTGAGTTACTCGCTCCCGTCCGACGCGGCGATACATGCGGACGTGGGCGCGTCCGAGGTCGCCGATCAGCTCGCCGCCCTCCTGCGCCCCTCGACGGGGTACGAACTGCCGGTGGTGGACGGCTCCGGTGAGCCGGACAGCGGTGTCTGGCTGCTGCTGTCCGACCCCGGCTCCCAGGTCGGGGAGGAGGGCTACCAGCTCGACGTGACCGACACGGCGGTGGTCCTCCGGGCACAGACGTCGACCGGCCTGTTCCACGGCGTGCAGACGCTGCGGCAGTTGCTGCCGCCGACGGTGGAGGCGGCCACTGAGCAGCCGGGTCCCTGGGTGATTCCGGGTGGGCGGATCACCGACGAGCCCCGGTTCGCGTACCGCAGCGCGATGCTCGACGTGGCGCGGCACTTCTTCACCGTCGAGCAGGTCAAGCGGTACATCGACCAGCTCGCGCTCTACAAGTACAACACCCTGCACCTGCACCTCACGGACGACCAGGGCTGGCGGCTGGCGATCGACTCGTGGCCGGACCTGGCCGAGTACGGCGGCAGCACGCAGGTCGGCGGCGGGCCCGGCGGCTACTACACCAAGGACCAGTACCGCGAGCTGGTCGCGTACGCCGCCAGCCGGCACATGACCGTCGTGCCCGAGGTCGACATGCCCGGCCACACCAACGCCGCCCTGGCCTCCTACGCCGAGCTGAACTGCGACGGCGTCGCCCCGCCGCTCTACACGGGCACGAGCGTCGGCTTCAGCTCGCTGTGCGTGCCGAAGGAGGTCACGTACGACTTCGTGGACGACGTCGTCCGCGAGCTGGCCGAGCTGACGCCCGGCACGTACCTCCACATCGGCGGCGACGAGGCCCACTCCACCCCGCACGAGCAGTACGTCACCTTCATGGACCGCGCCCAGGAGATCGCCGGCAAGTACGGCAAGACCGTGATCGGCTGGCACCAGATCACCGGCGCGAACCCGGTCGACGGCGCCGTCGCCCAGTACTGGGGCCTCAACGGGCAGGAGCAGGAGGTCATCGACGCCGCCAAGGCGGGCACGCCGCTGGTGCTGTCGCCGGCCAACCGCACCTACCTCGACATGAAATACCACGCGCAGACACCGCTCGGGCTGAGCTGGGCCGGCTATGTCGACGTGCGGCAGTCCTACGACTGGGACCCCGGCACGTACATGGGCGGCGGCGTGCCCGAGAGCGCGATCCTCGGCGTCGAGGCGCCGCTGTGGACGGAGACGATCTCCACCAGCGACCACATCGACTTCATGGCCTTCCCGCGCCTGCCCGCCGTCGCCGAACTGGGCTGGTCACCGGCCGAGACGCATGACTGGGAAGCGTTCCGCGAACGGCTTGCTGCGCAGGGCCCGCGGTGGGAGACCATGGGCATCGACTTCTACCGCTCCGAGCAGATCGACTGGCCGTCGGCCGACTCGTCCACGACCATCGTCAACCAGCCGTCCGGTCGCTGCCTGGACGTTCCCGGATACGACATGTCCGATGGCACACAACCGGTCATCTGGGACTGCCACGGCGACGCGAACCAGCGTTGGCAGCTCACGGGCGCCGGTGAACTCCGGGTGACCGTCAACGACGTGACCAAATGCCTCGATGCCGAGGGCGAGCGCACCGACGACGGCACCGCGATCCTCATCTGGCCCTGCCACGGCGGCGACAACCAGAAGTGGGCGTTCGACGACAGAGGCCAGATCGTCGGCCGGCAGTCCGGGAAGTGCCTGCGGGTGCGGAACGACGCGACCGCGAACGGTTCGCTGATCCAGCTCAACACCTGCCGCTCCTCGGACATCGGCAGCCAGGCGTTCGTCCGTGCATAGCCCTTCGGCCTTCGGCGACGGCGGACCCAACCGTGGGGCGGGCCCGCCCCACGAGGCCCCACCCGGCAGGCGGCCGGGGTGGCCGCAGAGGGGGTGAACCAGCACCGGCTCACGCGTCCCGCTGCTTTGCCGGCGATGTGCACACTGGGGCGTCGGCAGGTCTTGCCGCGCACGGACGCGGTGCGGCAACCAGCCGAGGGTGGCGTGGGCCTGTGCTGGTTGCGGCTCCCCGACGGCGACGCGGGTGAGCAGTCGCCCACTATCCGACTTAAGCGTGGAGTCGGCCATGCTTTGTTCGCTAGTCGACTTAAGAGCGGGAAAAGAGTCCATGTGCTGCCCATGCTTCAACTCTTGACGGCTAAAAGGAACGTCGCAACGCTGCCATTCATGCTGACGATGCAGGACGTGTCCAAGTGCTTCCTCGGCCGCGAGCCGGTACGCCGCGGGCTCGTCGACCGACGCGCCAGGGAGCGCCGCACCGCCGAGCTGGACGAGACCGGAATCGCCCCCCACGGCGGCGACCAGCAGAAGGTCGGCATGAGCGACCGCATCCTCGTCATGGCCGACGGCACCTTCGCCGGCGAACTCCCCGCCGGGGCGGGCGAAGAGGAGATCATGCGGCTCGCCACCCGGGACGCGTCGGGCACGGCCCCCGAGGGGAGTGCCGCATGACCGCCGTACGGACCGACGCCCCCGCGCCGGCCGCCCGCCCGCGCCGGCTGCCCGCGACCGGGCGGCTCAAGCTCACCGAGTTGCCGCTGGAGCAGGAGGATGACCGGAAACCGCGGAGGGTCGGGCACCTGCTGCAGTCGGGTGGCCTGACCCCGACCGCGGTCCACGCAGGACGCCATCGCCGTCGACGGCCTGGCCCTTCTCCGCCGGGCCATGTCCCTCCTCTCCCGACCCGACCGACCCGACACGCCGACACCCTGACGAGACAAGCCCCACCGGTGCAGTGATCACTGCCCCGCGAGCTGCACCGGTGGTCTCGGCGCCCAGCACCTCAGCACGCTGACGGATCGCCTCGTCCGACGGGCCGGATGATGCATCCTCTGCCGTCCGTTCCACCGCGTGCAGAGCTGCTGACGGTTCCCGTTTTTCCCAGTGATCCGATGAGTCTCAGGAGCCGATATGAGATCACGACCAGCGCGATTGCTCTTGGCATTGCTCGGCACAGTCCTCCTGATGGGAGGGATGGCCGCGCCGGCGTCCGCGCATCCGGAGGGGTTCCACGTCCTGGTGTTCAGCAAGACGGCACCCGGGGCGTACCGCCATGCCTCCATCCCGGCCGGCCTCACGATGTTCGAGCAACTGGCCGCCGAGCGGGAGTGGGAGCTGACGAAGAGCGAGGACTCCTCGGTCTTCACCGACGACGCCCTCGCCGAGTTCGACGCGGTGGTGATGTTCCAGACGTCCGGGATGGTGTGGGAGACCAGCGCTCAGCGCCAGGCGATACAGACGTACGTCAACAACGGCGGCGGCATCGCGGCTGTCCACAACACGCTCGACATGGGGATCGAGAACGACTTCCCCTGGTGGGACGACCTGATCAACGGCGGCGCCCACATGCCCACCCACTCGCCCGGCACGCTTCAGGGCACCGCGAAGGTCGCCGACAAGGTGCACCCCTCGACCAAGGGCCTGCCGGACCGCTGGGTGCGCAACGAGGAGTGGTACAACTTCGACGTCAACCCGCGCGGCGACGTGCACGTCCTCGTCACCGCCGACGAGACGACGTACAACCCGGGCAACGACGCCATGGGCGCCGACCACCCGATCTCCTGGTGCCGCAACGCCGAGGGCGGCAAGGTCTGGGCCACCGCCATGGGCCACGAAGCCGCTTCGTACAGCGAGGAAGCCTTCCGTCAGCACATCGCGGGTGGTGTGGAGTCGGCGGGCGGCAAGGCCGAGGCGGACTGCGGCCCGACGACGTGGTCCAACTACGAGAAGGTCGCGCTCGACGAGAACACCGTCGCGCCCGCCGCGCTGGACGTCGCCGACGACGGCCGGGTCTTCTACGCCGAGTACGGCGGCAAGGTGAAGGTCCACCAGCCGGACACGGGTCAGGTGTCCACCGCGGGCACGCTGGACCCGTACACCGGCGGCGAGGACGGCCTGACAGGTCTGGCTCTCGATCCGGACTTCGCCGCCAACAAGTGGATCTACCTGATGTACTCGCCGGCCGGCGGCGGCGAGGACGTCGCGCGGGTGTCGCGGTTCACCGTGAGCGGCGACTCGCTGGACATGGCCAGCGAGAAGGTGCTGATGAAGGTGCCCTCGTCGCGGCAGTCGCCGGAGCCGGGGCACACCGGCGGCTACCTCGCGTTCGGCCCGAACGGTGATCTCTACATCGGCACCGGCGACGACATCGAGCCGTTCCGCTCCGACGGCTACGCGCCGATCGACGAGCGCAACGCGAACAACGACGTCCAGGCGACCTCGGCCAACACCAACGACCTGCGGGGCAAGATCCTGCGCATCCACCCCGAGGACGACGGCACCTACACGGTCCCGGGCGGCAACATGTTCCCGGCCGGGACGGACAAGACGAAGCCCGAGATCTACGCGATGGGCTTCCGCAACCCGTTCCGCTTCGCCGTCGACCCCGACGACGGCACGATCTACGCCGCCGACTACGGGCCGGACGCCGGCAGCGACAACCCGAACCGGGGCCCGGCGGCCATCGTCGAATGGAACGTCATCAAGGAGCCGGGGTTCTACGGCTGGCCGTACTGCGTCGGCGACAACATCCCATACAACGACTACGACTTCGCCACCGGCCAGTCCGGAGCGACGTTCGACTGTGACAACCCGGTCAACGACTCTCCCCACAACACCGGCCTGACCGACCTGCCGGCCGCGAAGAAGGCCGACGTCTGGTACGGCAACGGCGCGAACGGCAACAAGTTCCCGGAGATGGGCGGCGGCGGCGAGGCGCCGGCGGCGTTTCCCGCGTACCAGTACGACCCGGACAACCCCTCGGAGACGAAGTTCCCCGCCTACTTCGACGACACGCCGTTCTTCGGCGAGTGGGCACGCAACACGCTGCACGAGTTCCGGCTGGACGGGGACGGAAAGCTGCTGAAGATCAACGACTTCCTGTCGGGCATGGGCTTCAAGTCGCCGATGGACATGAAGTTCGGCCCGGACGGAGCGATGTACCTGCTGGAGTGGGGTTCCGGCTTCGGCCGCGACAACCCGGACTCCGGCCTGTACCGCATCGACTACACCACCGGCGACCGGCGGCCCGTCGCCAAGGCCGCCGCGACCCCGTCCTCCGGAGCCGCCCCCCTTCAGGTGACGTTCTCCAGCGAAGGCTCGAACGACCCGGAAGGCACTCCGATCTCTCATGAATGGGACTTCGGCGATGGCACCACCTCCACCGAAGCGAACCCCACGCACACCTATCAGGCGAAGGGGCAGTTCAACGCCTCGCTCAAGGTGACCGACGCCGGCGGCAAGACCGGCACTGCGAACGTGACGGTGACCTCCGGCAACACCGCGCCGACGGTGAAGCTGTCGATTCCCGACGGCGGCATGTACGAATGGGACGAGCCGATCCCGTACACGGTGGAGGTCACCGACCCCGAGGACGGCACGATCGACTGCGACAAGGTCAAGACCGTGCCCTCCCTCGGGCATGACGACCACGCCCACGACACCGACGCCGTCACCGGCTGCTCCGGGACCCTCACCCCGAAGACCGACTCGGCCCACGCCGGCCTGGACGTCTCCTACGTCGCGACCGCCACCTATACGGACAACGGCACCGACGGCGTGCCCGCGCTGGCGGGCAGCGCGAAGGCGGTGCTCCAGCCCAAGCACAAGCAGGCCGAGTTCTTCGGCAAGCAGTCGGGCGTACGGGTCGTCTCCCAGGGCGGCGCCGAGTCCGGCGCCCGGATCGGCGACATCAGCGACAACGACTGGGTCTCCTTCTCCCCGGTGAACTTCACCGGCATCGAGAAGGTGTCGCTGCGGCTGTCCTCGCCCTCCGGCGGCGGCACGGTGGAACTGCGCGGCGGCTCGCCGGACGGCCCGCTCATCGCTTCGGTGCCGGTCCAGAGCACCGGCGGCTGGGACAACTACGTCAGCATGCCGGCCGCGGGCATCACCAAGCCCGCCGGGACCACCGAGATGTTCATGGTCTTCAAGACACCCTCGAACAACTCGTACGACATCGACTCGATGACGTTCGAGGGCCCGGGCGTCGGCGGGGGCACCGAACCCGCCGGCAAGCACATCGTCGGCATCGACGGCAAGTGCGTCGAGGTGGACGCTCTGGGCACGGCCAACGGCACCAAGGTCCAGCTCTGGGGGTGCAACGGTGGCGCCAATCAGAAGTGGAACGCCACAGACGGCACCTTGCGCTCGCTCGGCAAGTGCCTGGACGTCGACGGACAGAGCACGACGAACGGCGCCAAGGTCCAGCTCTGGGACTGCAACGGCGGCGCCAACCAGGAATGGGCCGTGCAGTCGGACGGCACCATCCGCAACCGCGGCAAGTGCCTCGACGCCACGGGCAACAGCTCCGCCGACGGCACCCAGCTGATCATCTGGGACTGCCACGGCGGCGCCAACCAGAAGTGGGCCCTCGGGTAGCCGAACTGGCCCGCACCGGCCGGAAGGCCGGACAGCCACCGGCCCTGGAGCACCCGCGCTGCTCCGGGGCCGGCGGTCCCACCTCCCCGTACCTTCCGGTCACCCCCGTGGGATCCACCCCCGCAAGGAAGGAGCTCAAGTGCAACGAGAACGCCCGCGGAAGAACACACTCTGCAAAGGGGGCGGTCCTGCTCGTCGGGCTACTCCTGGCGGTCGGTACCCCGATGGCCGCCGGGCGACGACGACTCGGGCGTCTTCCCAGGCTTCACCGCCCCCGAGGACCCCTGGCATGCTGTCCACTACGGCCATGAGAGGCACATGGACGACGGTGCGGACCTCGACGCCGAGTCGGCTGAATCCGCGGCCCGCGACCAGGCACTGCGGCCGCCGGGTGAGTGAAAGACCTACCGGATCACGGCCGAGGGCGAACGCGTCAATGTCCACCTCACCGGGGTCGAGATCAACGACTTCACCAACACGGACCCGGAGCTCTGTCTGAAGGACGGCCATGCCGGCCTGCAGAACCGGGAACGGAAAAGAGGCGTCCTTCCGGAACATCCGACTCAACGAACCGAAGTGACGCACATCGTGCCGGGGCCGCACCTGACACGCCCCGGCACAGTCCGGAGGGCCGCGGGGCCGCGGCCTGCTCTGCCCGAGACGACGATCCCCCCACCGCCCGCTCACGGAATGACCGCCATGCGCCAAAGCCCGCCCCGCTCACCCTCCGGAGTCACCGGGAGCGATGTCGACCTCGCCGCCCTCATACGCAACGGCCCGCCCCCTGCCGCCGACGCAGCGCTCGACGAGCTCTACCGGAGGCACCGCGGGCCGGTGCTGGCGTACGCGCGCCGCTGCACCCGGGACTCGCACACCGCGGAGGACCTGGTTTCCGAGGCTTTCACCCGCACGCTGCACGCCGTGCGCGGCGGCAGCGGGCCGGAGGGCGCCTGGCGGCCGTACCTGCTGACGACCGTTCGCCGCACCGCCGCGGCCTGGTCCCGCACCGGCCACCGCACCAGCCTCGCACCGGACTTCGAGGCGTGGCTCTCGGAGATGCGCACTGAGGAGAGCGTCGAGGAGCAAACGCTGCGCCGGGAGGACGCCGTCCTGGTGCTGCGCGCCTTTCGCAGTCTCCCGGAGCGGTGGCAGACCGCGCTGTGGCACTCGGCCGTTGAAGGTGAGTCACCGGACCGTATCGCACCGCTGCTCGGGCTCAGCCCCAGCGGAGTCACCTCACTCACCGCACGCGCCCGAGAGGGCCTGCGCGAGGCGTACCTGACCGCTCATGTGGAGGACCCGGCCGCGTCCCCGGAGTGCCGCCACTTCTCAGAGCTGCTGGCCGCCTCGATCCGGCGGGCCGGGCGGCACCGCCGCACGCACAGGGGCCTGGAGCGCCATCTCGCGGACTGCACCCGATGCCGCCGCGCCGACACCGAGCTGCGGGAGCTGAACGGCACGCTGAGGGCCGCGCTCCCCGTCGGTGTCCTGCTGTGGGCGGGAGCCTCGTACGGGGCGAAGCCTGCGGCCGCCGCATCCGGTGCCGCGCCGGTCGGCGCGTCCTCGGGGCTGAGCGCGGCCGCCAAGGCCGGCGCCGTCGGCGCCGCGGTGCTTGTCATCGCCCTCGGCGGCTACGCGATCCTCCCAGAGCGCGGCCAACCCCCCATACCGCCACCACCGTCGCCCACCACCGGTCCGTCCACCCCGCCCCCCACGTCCACCCGGGAGCGGAGCGAGCCGCCCGCGGGAACAACCCCGCCGTCCCGCACTCCGTCGCCATCCGCCACCCAACCGCAGCGGAGCGCCGCCCCGCCGCCGGAGCCGTTTCCGTCCTGGTCCCCGGCCGCGGATGACCGCACTCGGCTGCCGATCGCCTCCACCGGCCGCTGCATGGACATCTCCGCGGACGAGGGCGCCGAGCCGTACGAGGCCGAGTGCGACGGCGTCCGCAGCCAGCAGTGGGAACTGCTGGTCGACCGCGCCGCCCAGGAGGTGCGCATCCGCAACCGTGCAACCGGGATGTGCCTCATCCATACCGGCACCGAGAGCGACGGCGCCCCCGTCCGGCAGATGTCCGACGCCTGCCGCTCCACCGCGGCGACGGCCCGCTGGACGTACTTTCCCCGCGAGGGGAACACGGTCGCCTTCGCCCAGTCGGGCTCGTCGCTCCATTTCCTGGGTCTCGACGACTGGCACGCCGCTGGCGAGGGGGAGCCTCACGACCCGGCCATCGGCACGACAACGAACTACTACGACACGCCATCGCTCCGCTTCCGCTACGACGGGGCCGCGTTCGGCGGGTGATGTCACGGCGCCGGGCCCGCGCGCCTTCGGCAAGTCGCCGTCCGGGCCCCACGTCGCGAGCGTGTCCGCGACGATGGGCAAGGCACGGCTCCAGTCTCGCCCCGGTCGGCCTCGTGCCGCTGATGTCGGACGACTGCATGTCAAGGAACGCGCCGGGGGCGGCGATCTGGGAGGCGCAGGCGGAGGAACCTTCCGCGCCGTGCCCGTGGACTGAGCCGCCCCCGGCGCTGAGCGTGCCGGGTGCTGATCTACACGCCGGCGACCTCCTTGATCCAGTCGCGGTTCTTGGCGATGTCGGTGTAGCCGCTCCAGTCACCGGCCGGGATCGGGCTGACGGCGCTCACACCCGCCTGCACCCACTGGCCGGTCTGCGGGCTCTTCACCCGCAGCGGTCCGCCGGAGTCGCCGGCCACCGCGCTGCCGTTGCCCCCGAAGCAGAGCATGGTGGGGTTGGCGCTGGTGCAGTCGGTGTCGGTGACGGTGCCACTGGCGTACTTGAGTCCGATGGGCAGGTCACCGGACCAGTCCGCGTTCTCCACACCCCAGCCGAAGATCGTTGCCTCCTGGCCCTGGGCTATGTCACCGGCGTTGGCCAGCGGTGAGTACTCGGTCTGGACGTCCTGGTCCAGCTGGACCAGCGCGATGTCATTGCCGGGCCAGTTGTACCCGGGGTGCCTGACGACCCGGACGCCCTTGGCCGTGGTGCCGCCCTGGGTGCGGTCCAGTGAGCCGACCCGTACCTCGGGGGTGTCGCCCTCGCCGGCGCAGTGGCCGGCCGTGAGTACCCAGCGCGGGGCGATGATGGAGGCGCTGCAGAAGGCGCCGCCGTTGTAGAGCGCCGCGATCGAGGGCTGGTCGTCGGTGACCGTGCCGCCACCGTAGATCTTCGTGCCGACATCGCCCGGTGCGTTTGACGGCGCGGAATCGGCGGAGGCGGTGGTGGAGAAGCCGAGCAGGCTCACAGCCAGCGCCGAGAGCGCTGCGATCAGCAGCGCCCGTCCTCGGGTGGGGGGTCGTTTGCGCATAACGTATTCCTTTGCGTTGTTGAGTCGTACGTGTCGTCGTTCTTGTTCCGCCGGCTCAGCGGGCGCTGCCGCGTCGCTCATCTCGGCGGAGCACGAGACTTGTGGATGCGCAGCTCCGGGTGTGTTCTTGCCGCGTGGCGTGGGTGGGACGGGCCGTCTTGGCCTGTCAGGGACCTGCCCGGCGGCAGCCGCCCGTCGCCACGCTGTGTGGTGAGTCCTTGTCGAGGTACAGGCGTAGGACAGGCCGATCGGGCTTGGCGGGATCGCGGCCGGCGAGGCTGCTGCCGTCCGCACGGTGTCGTTTACGAGATGAACCCGCGGGTGATGTGGGTGCCCGCGCCGTCGTCCTCGGCGTGGTAGCCGGACTCGCCGACACAGTCGCTGTACTCGTAGTTGGCCCTGGACGTGCCGCTCAGTCCGCCGGCATCGGTTGACGTGGGGCCGCCGAAGAGGACGTCGGAGCGGGGCATCTCGGCGCAGCTGGGGATGCCGGCGTAGTACTCCACGAATCCTCCTTGGGAACTCTGGATGTTGCCGCTTCCCGAAGGGAGGGTCCATGAACCGAGGTGGTCGGTGTTGCCGGTGACCGTGTCGGTGGCCGTTCCGGTCCAGGTGTCGGCCCCGGTCTTTTCGACCGTGAGGTCGTAGCGGTGGCCGTACACGGCGTCGAAGTCCGTCGCGCAGGTGACGCCGGGGCCACCGTCGGCGCCTTCGTGGCAGAGCGGGTCGGCGGTGGTCGCGCCGGCGGTGAAGGTGGAGAAGCGGGCGGACAGCCGCTCGGTGCTGCCGTCGTTCTCCCGGGGCTGAAGGCCCGTGTAGCCCATGCCGTTGGCGAAGCTGTACTGCTGGGCGAAGTAGATGCCGGTCTTGTGGGCCGTGGCGGGGTTCACCGTGATGGGGAAGGTGATGTCGGTCAGTCCCTCCGGCGGGGTGCCGTCGATGGACCAGCCGACCGAGACGTTCCCGCCGCCGACGTCTGCGGACGCCGTGGGGGCAGCGGCCAGCAGCAGCGCTGCCGCAGCGGCGGCTACGGCGGATCGACGCACGCTCACGGGTATTGACATGTGCTGTCCTTTTTTCGTGTGGGGGGTATCGGTGGCCGTGGCCGTCCGACAGGGACGAATCTGAAGCATTCGGCCAAGCGGAGAGCATGGCCCTGACAAGCAAGGTGCTTCGAAAGGCCCAGCCCGGATATGGACTCTTCCCCACCCATCGATGGACTCTTCCGAACTACCTGCTGGACTTTCCGCAGGCCCTGCGGGCGTGTTCCCGCCCTCCCCACACCTCAGCCGGCCGCGCGGCTTCCTCCCGCAAGCCCTCCCCCGCACGCGGGCTGCCGCCTCCCCCGCCTCCGGCATTCCCAGCACCGAAGCCACGGCGCTCCCCTCGGCCATGGAGCGGACGCAAGACATCGGCATGCCTCCCTCAAACCCGAGCGAAACCACGCCTGACCAGCAGAAAGCAAGGGATCACGTGCGGTTGGGATGCGGCTTCTTGAGGCATACGTGTTGCTGACACGGGCATGTGGACTGGACCAATGTCGACGGTGAGGGCGAAGGGATCCGGGCGGGCTGCAGTGGTGGAGTCGCCGCCTTCGGGCGTACGCCGCGACCGGCACGGTATCGGCGCTGGTGGAAGGCAGGGTGAGCCGTGGCGTTGATGCGGCTTCGCTGCGCGGCCGAACCGATTCCGTAGCCCCTCGCCGAGTTGCTCGCGGTGCATGAGAAGGTCGCGCCCAGTCTCTTGCCTCATGCAGTCCAACCGGTATAGACCTCTGTTGTCGAAGGTACGCAGATGCTTGATCATTCTCAGGAGGGCCGAAGTGAGCCAGGGTGCCGCCAGACCAGAACCTCCTCGCACTTCCCGTCGGCGTGTGCTCGCCGCCATCGCGGTGACCACCGCAGCCACCGCCGTTCCCCTCGGGCTGACAGCCGCGCACGCGGCATGGCCCACCGCCGAGCGGCCCGGGCAGGCAGCCGACGGCACCAACTCCCGACCGGCGGTGATCCCTGCCCTCCAAGAGTGGACCGGCGGCCGCGGCACCCATCGCATCTCCGCCGCCTCCCGCGTGGTGACCGGCGGCACGGGAGCCAAAGACCTGCTGCCCCTGGCCCGGCAGATAACCGAGGAGATCGCAGAGATCACCGGCGTACGCCTGGCCGCACCGCGCACGATCACCGGCGCCCCCCGTGGCGGCGAGATCCTGCTCCGGCGCGATCCCGGCGCCCGGCACGAGCGGGGGCAGGAGCGGTACGAGGAGGAGGGCTACTCCCTGGAGGTCACCGAGGGCACGGTGACCGTCACCGCCCCCGCCTACAGCGGGGTCTACTACGGCACCCGTTCGCTGCTCCAGATACTGCTGCAGCATGACGAGCGCTCCCGTCTCCCGGTCGGTACCGCCGAGGACTGGCCGAACTACCGGCTGCGCGGCTTCATGCTCGACGTCGGCCGCCGCTACTTCACCCCTGGCTTCATACGCGACTACCTGGGGTTCATGGGCTGGTTCAAGCTCAACGACCTTCAACTGCATCTCAACGACAACGAGATCCATGCCCCCGAAGGCGACTGGTCCCGGGCCTACGACGCCTTCCGTCTGCGCAGCGAGAAGCCCGAGTGGGACGGACTCGCCGCCGAGGACGGCTCGTACTCCCGCGCCGACTGGGATTCCTTCGAGGACACCGCGGCTCGTCACGCCGTCCAGCTCACCCCCGAGATCGACGCCCCCGCGCACGCCCGCTCCTTCGTGCGCTTCCGGCCCGACCTCGGCCTGAACGGCGGCAACTCGGACCATCTGGACCTGGAGAACCCCGAGACGACGGCCTTCGTGAAGAAGGTCTTCGACGAGTTCACCCCCTGGTTCCGCAGCCCCGAGGTCCACTACGGCGCCGATGAATACACCGGCGCCGAAGAGCTGTACCGCGGCTTCTTCAACACCATGGCGGAGCACCTGCGCTCCCTGGGCAAGCACCCGCGCGCCTGGGGCAGCCTCACCCACATGGCCGGCGGCGCCGGCGGCTACGACCGCGACGTCACCATCCACAGCTGGAACAACGGCTGGTACGGCCCGCAGGCCGCCAAGGCCGACGGCTACGAGATCGTCAACACCAACGACTCGCTGCTCTATATCGTGCCGTTCGCCGACTACTACCACGGGCACGGGCTGGACGGCCGTTACCTCTACGGCAGTTGGGAGCCCCACGTCTTCCCCGGCAACCAGAGCCTGCAGCCGGGCGATCCGCAGCTGCGCGGCGCCATGTCCGCCGTCTGGAACGACCTGGTGCACGCCACCTACACCCAGCAGGACGTACACGGCCTGGTCCAGAAGACCTTCGGCATCCTCGCGCAGAAGATGTGGAGCGGAGCCGCTGCCCAGATGCCGTACGCCGACTTCACCACCGCCTTGCGACGGGCCGCCGACGGACCCGGCATGACCACCATCCGGCCGACACTGCCCGAGCCGGACGACCTCGCCTTCCAGGTGAAGGCCACAGCCTCCTCCAAGACCGCCGGTACGAGCGCCGCGCACGCCACCGACGGCGACCCGCTGACCCGGTGGACCAGCGACCGCGAGAACGGGCCGTGGCTGGCCGTGGACCTCGGTGAACCGCACGAGATCGCGCGGGTGAGCCTGGACTGGAGCGGCGACCACGGCCGGGCGTACGACATCGAGGTCTCCGACGACGGCCGCACCTGGCGCACCGTCGTCTCACGCGACGACCGCGACCGCCCGGGCCGGGACGAGCTGACCTTCCCCGCGACCACAGTCCGCCACGTGAGGCTGAAGGGCAGGGAGGGCAAGAAGATCCGCTATGGCCTGTGGTCGCTTCAGGTGCTCGCCGCCCCCGACCTCGCGCGCGACAAGAAGATCACGGCTTCCTCCTCGGAGACCTCGGGCCTCGTCCCCGAGAATGCCAACGACGGCGACCCCACGACACGTTGGGCCTCCCAGTACACCGACGACCAGTGGCTCGCGGTGGACCTCGGGGGCACCCACCGCGTACGCCGCGTGGTGCTCGACTGGGAGGCCGCCGCAGGCCGGGACTACGACATCCAGATCTCGGCCGACGGCACCGTGTGGACCACCGTGGTGGAGCGCCGCGGGCGCCAGGAAGCCGGCGTCGACACCGTGGACTTCACCGAACCGAGGGACGCCGCCCACGTCCGCATGAAGGGGCTGGCACGCCAGACCGACTACGGATACTCCCTGTGGACCTTCGAGGTCCACGCCTGAAGGGGCGGAGTTACGAGCAGCGGCCACGTATGCGACATCCGTATCGAGGCGCGGCACGATACGTCCCGCCGGCTCACCGGCCCCCGTGGGCGTAGCCATGCCTGGACTGCTCGCCGAGCCCTTCAGTGACCCCGACCGCACCGCCGGGCCACGGGAACGGCTGATCGGCGTGCGCACGCAGGCACGTGCGGCCCGAGTGGCCTGAGAAGCCGGCTGCCTCCGGGGCCAGGACCGGGCGCGGGCCGGTTCTGGCCCCGGAGGTATCCCTTCGGTGCCGTGTGGCCGACGGCTCATCCGCGGCCGGGTGCCGCCCTCCTGATCTCGGAGCTGATCGCGTGGTCCATCACTGAGAGGCCGATGAGGTTGAAGGGCTTGTTGATGTTGCGCATGAGGGAGTCCTGTGAGGGCCGGTAGATGCCGTACTCGTACTGGCTGCCGCCCTGGTAGGCGCCGATGACGCCGCCGTCGGGGGTGCTTCGGCCGAGGTAGGACGACCACTTGGACCCGGTCCGATCGGTCGTGACGTTGGGCTGTCCCGGTTCGCCGCCGGGGTAGGTGGTTCCGGGCGTGTAGTACTCGTCGGCCAGGCCGCCCACGGAGTGGCCGAGTTCGTGGATGGCGATGCGTCCGGCCTGTGCGTTGCCGCCGGCGACGGTGGCGAGGCTGGGGTAGCCGGCGCCGCCGTATTTGGTGGTGTTGCCGACGGCGACGATGGCGTCGGCTCCGGGGGCCTCGGCGGCGTACGCCTTGGCCTTCGGCTCGCTGAGGCACAGCAGCCGTTCGATGCCGCCGCAGAAGAAGCCCATGTCCAGGGCGGTGTCGCGGTTGACGCCCTGGGTGGGGTCGTTGTCCACGCCGGACTGGTGGGAGACGACGTTGACGAGCCAGACGTTGATGTTCTGCCGGTGTTTGTCCCACGGTGCGGTGGCGGAGATCTCGTTCCACTTCGCCTGGGCCTGCTGGCGGAGCAGGCTCATTTCGGAGGCTGTGTAGCCGTCGCCGACGATCACCAGGTCGAAGCGCGAGTCGGGGGATCCGGTGTCCTGGATGGGGATCACCTCGGCGGCCGCGGCCGCCCGGATGTCGGCGCGAGAGGGGGCAGCTTCGACCTGCTGGGGTATCTGCACGCGGGTGGTGGTGCCGTCAGGGGAGAAGACCTCTCGCCATCCGGTCGGCTGCGGCGGGACGTCGTCCGACGCTCCGGCGGGTACGGGTGCAGCGGCGAGTCCCGCGGCGCAGAGTATGGCCGCGGTCAGCAGGATGGAACCTCTTCGGCGCATGAGCGCCCTCCATGTCCGTCTGTTGGGGGGTGACGGCCGGTCCGGGTGCCGGGCGCGGCCGCTGACGGTGCTGTGCTCCGCCGCGGCGGTTCCACCTGGCGCAGGTGTCGCGGCAGCGGGTGCGACCTCGGCCGCCGGCTCCCCGGGACCACTGTAAGTCGCAAGTTAATTCAACTAACTTGACGAGTTAAGCTAGCTGAGTGGCGCGAGCCTGACAAGTCCCCGGGTGTGCGACGGGTCGACAAAGCCGGGGCGGGCCTCAGAAGGGCGGCGCCGGGGCCGGTCCGAGCGTGGTGGCACCGGGTCTTGCCTGGTGGCACAGCCCGGCGCGGTAGACGTCGAGGGCGGCCTCGGTCTGTCCCGTTCTGCGCAGCAGATCCCCGAACAGCCGGCAGAGGTCCGCGAGATCCCCTGCCGCTCCTGCGTGCTCCAGCAGGCCCATGGCGCTGCTGTAGTGCGCTTCGGCTTCCGGGACGTCGCCGCGCCGTTCGGCGATCAGGCCGAGAACGCGGTGCGCGCCCGCTTCGTGAACCGCACCGTGTGCCGACCGCAGCCCGGAGAGCACGCCGCGCAGCAGTGCTTCGGCCTCGGTGTCCTTGCCCTGCCGGTGGAGTATCGCGGCCAGTTCCACTGCCACCTGGTGGGCGTAGAGCGCCGCGCGCCGGGAGGTCAGCATGCCGTACGCGGTGCGCAGCGCCGTTTCCGCCGCTTCCAGGTCCCCGGCCTGGGCCTGGACGTAGCCGCGCATCCAGTGGCAGTGGGCGAGTTCGGTGCGGATGTGGAGCTGTTCGTAGTACTCCGCCGCCTTGGCGAGGGCGGCGTCCGCCTCGGCGGTGCGGCCCTCGGCGATGAGGGTCCGCGCGACGCCCCGGTGGAGCCGGGCAACCAGGGCGGGCTCGGCGACCTCGGGGGCGAGCGCCAGGGCGAGTTCGGCGGCCTGGACGGCGCGGGCGCGGGCGCCCATGTCCATGTACGGCGCGATGACGGCGGTGTAGAGCAGCACCAGCGCCTGCGGGTCGTGCAGCCCGGACGCGTTGAGCTCGTCGAGTGTGCTCTCCAGCAGGTAGCAGGCGTAGCGCAGCTCACCGGCCATCAGGTGCGTCAGCGCGCGCCCGCGGATGGCTGGGACGCGCTGAGGCAGGGGCGTTCCCGCCTTTTCGAGGTTGTTCTCCGCTCGTTCGAAGTCCGCACGTGCCTGGTCGAGTTGGCCGTTCTCCAGCGCGCACTCCCCGCGGCCGACCAGAGCGGCCGCGAGCTCGGCGTCGAGACCGAGTTCCTCTGCCTCGTGGACGAGCCGGGCGTAGCGCGCGGCGGCGTCGGCAGGCTCGCCGGTGGTCAGCACGCGCTGCGCCTCGGTGAGCCGCATGCGCAGCTCGGTTGCGAGATGGGCCGGACGCCCGCTGACCAGTTCTTCATAGGTGGTGCCGAGCCGCTGGGCGATATGCCGCAGGGCCTTCTCCGAGGGCTGCGCCTTACCCGCCTCCACCGTGGAGATGTACGCGGCGCTGTAGGCGGGCTCGGCGATGTCGCGCTGGGTCAGGCCACGTTCGGTACGCAACCTGTGGACCCGCTGCCCTACTGCGCGAGGGCCGTCGGCGCGGCCGTCAGCGCTCGCGCCCGCCGCCGCAGCCCGCTTCGCGACGCGCTTCTCCGCCACCCTGCACTCCCACCCCGCTGCTCAGCCCGCACGGCTCGGACACGATCACCTGACCAGAGGTTAACTACCCACTCCAGTGAGCCCAGCGTAAGGCTTAAGTGAGCGCGATGCCTGTGAGGGCCGATGCGCCGGGCGTCGCGCGCGGACCGAGCTCGGCGGTACCCGAACCCGCTTGGTGAGATCGGTGGTGGCCAGGGGTTCCCCGGTGAGGTTCAGGAGGAGATTCAGGACGAACTCCTGAGGGCTGCATCCGGTCGCGCGCGACCGTGTCGTGCAACCCGTTTCGCGGGTGGTGGGGGTGGGGCCGGGGGTGGTCGTGCGACGCGTTGTCTTTTCGGGGTGGAGTTGAACGCGTACGGTCAAGTTGTAAGCCGCAACGAACCGGAGGACTCCTGCATGCGCCCACGCCGTGCTCTGCTCGTCCCCCTCTCCGCAGCGCTCGCCGCTCTCCTCGCCCTCCCGCTCACCGCCCAGGCCGCCGCCCCCCAGGCACCCCGCAGCATCGACCTCGACGTGCTCTCCAGCCGCCCCGGCTCCGTCACCGGCGGAGACGCCCTGCTCCGTGTCGCCGTTGCCGACCCCGCCGACGTGCGGGTCCGGCTCAACGGGGAGGACGTCACCCCGCTCTTCGCCCCCGACGGGCCCGGTGCCGTGTCCGGCGTCGTGGAGGGCGTACGCGACGGGCGCAACACCGTCACCGCCACCGCCCCCGGCCACCGCGCGGCCCGGCTCACGCTCACCGGCCACCCCGCGCAGGGCCCCGTCTTCTCCGGTCCGCACCAGCAGCCCTTCGTCTGCGAGACCGGCACCTTCCGGCTGCCCGTCGTCGGCGGCACCCTCGGCGAGCCGCTCGACGCCGACTGCTCCGCCGAGACCCGCGTCGACTACTTCTACCGGAACACCGCCGGCGTCTACACCGCCTGGCCCGCCGGCGCCACCGCCTACCCCGCCGACCTCGGCCGCACCACCACCTCCACCGGCCGCACCGTCCCGTTCATCGTGCGGATGGAGACCGGCACCGCCAACCGCGGCATCTACCAGTCCACGATCCTCCACGACCCCCTCGCCGAGTCCGACCCCGATCCCCGTACCCGCCCCGCCGGCTGGAACGGCCGCGCCGTCTACACCCTCGGCGGCGGCTGCATCGGCGGCTGGTACCGGCAGGGCAACACCACGGGCGGGGTCACCGACGCCTTCATGCTCGGCCGCGGGTACGCCGTCATGTCGTCGTCCCTCAACGTCTTCGGCGCCAACTGCCACGACCTCACCGCCGCCGAGACCGCGATGACGGTCAAGGAGCGGTTCACCGAGGCGTACGGGCCGGTCGACCACACCATCGGCTTCGGCTGTTCCGGCGGCTCGTACCAGGCGTACCAGATCGTGGACAACTACCCCGGCATACTCGACGGCATCCTGCCCGCCTGCTCCTTCCCCGACGTCGGCTTCGCGATGACCAACAGAGTCACCGACACCCGCCTGCTCACCGAGTACTTCGCCGGGGACACGGAACTGGCCTGGACCGAGGAGCAGAAGCGCGCCGTCACCGGCTTCGCCTCGTACGCCGTCGCCACCGGCACCCAGGGCGACGCCGCGCGCATCGACCCGCAGGGCAACTGCGGCGTGCTGCCCGAGGAGTTGCGCTACGACCCGGAGACCAACCCCCGCGGCGCGCGCTGCGACCTCTACGACCACGCCATCAACGTCTACGGCCCCGACCCGCGCACCGGCTTCGCCCGCCGCCCGCTCGACAACGTCGGCGTGCAGTACGGCCTCGGCGCCCTCGCCGCCGGGACCATCGACAAGCAGCAGTTCCTGGAGCTGAACGAGCGCATCGGCGGCTACGACCACGACGCCCGGATCGTCGACGCCCGTACCACCGCCGATCCGATCGCCACCCGCACCGCGTACCGCACCGGCCGGCTCACCAACGGCGGCGGCGGCCTGGCGGACGTGCCGATCATCGAATACCGCGCGTACGTGGACGACGCCCCCCGCGGCGACACCCACCTGCGCTACTACTCGCTGTCCATGCGCAAGCGCCTGGCGAAGGCCAACGGCACCGCGGCCAACATGGTCAGCCTCATGGAGGACAACCGCTACGGCGGCCAGAGCACCGCCAGCCCCCTGGTCCGCCACTCCCTCACGATGATGGACCGCTGGCTCACGAACCTCGACGCCGACACCTCGGCCGCCCCGCGCATCGACAAGATCGTGGCGGCCAGGCCCGCGGACCTGCGGGAGGGCTGCAACACCCGGGACGCCGAGCCGCGGTTCGTCGCCGAGGCGCTGGACCGCGACCCGGACAGCACCTGCGAGCGGCTCTACCCGTCGAACTCCTTCCCGCGCGAGGTCGCCGGCGAGGACATCGCCACGGACGTGATCAAGTGCCGTACGGAGCCGCCGCGGCGGGACAGCTACGCGAGCGAGTACGGCGTGACGTGGACCGACGCCGAGTGGCGGCGGCTGCGGGCCGTCTTCGGCCGGGGCGTCTGCGACTACTCCCGGACGGGGGTGGGGCAGCAGGGACTGGCGGGGACCTGGCTCACCTTCTGAGCCTTCCCGGAGAACCTCTTCTGAGGGTTTGCGCAGTTGGACGGGCATAAGGTTCAGACCGCTCTCATCCGGTTCTCAGGGAGCCTCGATAGCCTGCATGCATGAGTGGAATGGCACCTGCAGGGTGGTATCCCGACCCGGACCGCAGCGACGACGAGTCGCCGAGGGAGCGGAGGTGGGACGGTGAAGGCTGGACGGACGAGGTCAGGCCCGCTGCTGTCGCCCCAGATGTCCCTGCGCAGACCCCCGGAGGGGCCACCGGAGCCGACGGAGCCGCCGACGGGGCCACGGGTCCGGACGGGCCCGCGGTCACCGCGGCGCCCCCGGTCCCCGGGGCCGCCCCGCAGGACGCTCCGCCCGGCGGTATCGACGGCGGGATGCACGGTGCGCCCACGGAGGTCATATCCGGCGGCCACGCCGAACCGCTCGGCCCCGAGGGGCCGTACGCCAAGAAGCGCTGGACGGGCAGGCGCCCGCTCGCGCTCGGCATCGCCATCGGCGTGGCCGCCGCGGCGCTCGTCGGCGGCGGCATCGCCGGGGGGTACGCGCTGTGGGGCGGCGACGACGGCGACGAGGCCGGCGGCGGCCCCGTGGTCTACGGGCCGGACGGCGAGCCCCGTTCGCCCGCCCCCGGCGAGGGGCCGGGCGGCGGGCCCGGCGGCTCGGGCGGCTCCGACGGCGGCTCGGGCGGCGGGCCCGGCCGGTCGCCAGGTCCGCAGGACCCCGAGGGCGGGGAGCAGGATCCCGGCGACCCCGACGGCGGGCAGCCGCCGATGGAGATCCCCAGCGAGGACGGCTTCGCCACGGACCTCGCCAGCGGCATCAAGATCCCGGTGCCGGACGGCTGGAAGGGGCAGTCCGGGCAGATAGGCGCCTCGGTGTCGGTGGGCGAGTACAAGTGCCCGACGTCACCGAAGGACACGTGCGTACGCGGCGGGGTGAACTCCGCGCCCGCCCTGGCCCTCGGCTTCGACGGGACCAGCCCGAAGAGGATCGCCGAGAAGGACATCGAGACCAACGCGGAGGCGTCGTACGGCGACGAGGCGTACGGCGGCATCACCTCGCACGACGAGGTGGAGTCCGGCGAGGTCGAGGTGGCCGGCGAGGAGGGCTACCTGGTGCGCTGGAAGGTCGTGACGAAGGAGGGCGACGACGGCTACGTGCAGTCCCTCGCGTTCCCGTCGCCGGCGAACCCGGACACGCTGGTCCTCGTCCGTGCCGGCTTCGACATCGGCGACGAGGCACCCGCGCTGGACGAGCTGAAAGAGATCACCGACGGCATCGAGGAGTCCGAGGGCGGCGCGGGCCTCCCGGGCGGCCCCGGCCGGCCGGCGAGTTCCGCGGCGGTGGCCGGGCGGAGTTGAGCCACGGCGGACACCTCCGGGACGCCGTGCGGCGCGCCCGGGGCCGTACCCCGTACGACCCCGGGCACCGCCGACCTCCCGCGACCCGCCCCGGTGACCTCCGCTCACCCCTCGTACAGGCCCTCGATCTCGCTCGCGTACGCCGCCTCCACCGCGTGCCGCTTCACCTTCAGCGACGGCGTCAGCATCCCGTTCTCCTCCGTGAACTCCCCGTCCACGATCACGAACCGGCGGATCGACTCCGCCCGCGACACCGCCTCGTTCGCGTAGTCCACCGCCCGCTGCACCTCCGCCCGCAGCTCCGGATCGTCCCGCAGCTCCGCGAGCGGGGTGTCCCGCGGCCGCTTCCGCACCGCCAGCCAGTGCGCCACCGCCTCCCGCTCCAGCGTCACCAGCGCCGCCACGTACGACCGCTTGTCGCCCACGACCAGCACCTGCCCCACCGGCGGCCGGCTGCGCAGCCGGTCCTCCAGCACCGCGGGGGAGACGTTCTTGCCGCCCGTGGTGATCAGGAGGTCCTTCTTCCGCCCGGTGATCGTCAGATAGCCCTCCTCGTCCAGCGCGCCCAGGTCGCCGGTGGCGAACCAGTCGTCCGCGAGCACCTCCGCCGTCGCCTCCGGGTTCCCCCAGTACCCGCCGAAGACGATGCCGCCCTTGATCAGCACCTCCCCGTCGTCCGCGATGCGGATCGCCGTCCCCGGCAGCGGCCGGCCCACCGTGCCGGGGCGGGGGCGCAGTGGCGGGGTGAGGGTGGCGGCGGCGGTGGTCTCGGTCAGGCCGTAGCCCTCGTAGATGACGATGCCCGCGGCGTAGAAGAAGAGGTTGAGGTTGCGGTCCAGCGGGGATGCGCCGCTCATGGCGTAGTGGAGCCTGCCGCCCAGCTCCTTGCGGATGCGCCGGTAGACCAGCAGGTCGTACAGGCCCCACGCCAGCGAAAGGCCGGGCCCGGGGCCCTTGCCGGCGCCGAGGAACTTGTTCAGGTGCGCCTCGCCGAAGCGCACCGCGATGCGGTCGGCGCGGTCGAACGACGAGCCGCGGCCGAGCTTCTCGGCCATCTCCCGGCCGGTGTGGTGGATCTTCTCGAAGAGGTACGGGACGCCGACGAGGAACGTCGGCTTGAAGACCTTGAACTCCGGGCGCAGCTCGTCGGGTTTGATCGACGGCCAGTGGCCGATCTCGATGCGCGCGGACAGGCAGGCGATCTGGATCGCCCGGCCGAAGATGTGGGCGAGCGGCAGGAAGAGGAGCGTCGAGGCGGTCTGCCCGGTGACCTCCTTGAAGATGGGGTGCAGGAGTTCGACGCTGTTGGCGGCCTCGGCGTGCAGGTTGCCGTGGGTGAGGACGCAGCCCTTGGGGCGTCCCGTGGTGCCGGAGGTGTAGCAGAGGGTGGCGATGGTGTCGGGGGTCAGGGCGGCGCGGCGCTTGGCGATCTCGTCGTCGGACACGTCCCGGCCGCGCGCCTTCAGCTCGTCGAGGCAGCCGGCGTCGAGCTGCCAGACGTGCGCCTCCTCGGCGGCGGTACGGGCCGTCTGCTCGTTGGCGGCGGTCTCGGTGACGACGAAGCGGGTGCCGGAGTCGTGCAGGATCCACGCGACCTGGTCGGCGGAGGAGGTCGCGTACACGGGGACGGACTGGCCACCGGCGGCCCAGACGGCGAAGTCCAGCACGCACCACTCGTAGCGCGTACGGGACATGATCGCGACCCGCCCGCCGGGTTCCAGCCCGGCGGCGACGAGGCCCTTGGCCACCGCCGTGACCTCGTCCGCGAACGCGCGGGCCGTGACCGGGACCCACCGGCCGCCGGACTTGCGGCGGACGACGACGGCGCCGGGGTCCTCGGCGGCGTTGGTGTAGGGGATGTCGGCGACGGCGCTGCCGCGGGCGGGGGGCGGCCCGGCGAGCCGCGGGACGGCGGCCTGGCGCACGACGCCGTCGTCGGTCCGTACGTCGACGGGGGCGCGCTCGGCGAGGTCCGAGCGCTTCCGCGCGGTCTTGAGGTCCTTCCGTACGCCCACGATCGCTCCTTCGGTCGGCGGAGGTTCAGGCTTCGAGCAGCGCCGTGACGCCCTGGCCGCCGGCGGCGCAGACGGAGATCAGGCCGCGTACGGGACGGGCGTCGCCGGCCGTGCGCTCCGCCGCCCGCTCGTGCAGCAGCTTCGCCAGCGTCGCGACGATCCGCCCGCCGGTCGCGGCGAAGGGGTGCCCGGCGGCGAGCGAGGACCCGGCGACGTTCAGCCGCTCCCGGTCGAGCGTGCCCAGTGGCGCGTCGAGACCCAGGCGGTCCTTGCAGAACGCGGCGTCCTCCCACGCGGCGAGCGTGGCCAGCACCTGGGAGGCGAACGCCTCGTGGATCTCGTACAGATCGAGGTCCGCCAGCGCCAGCCCGGCGTCGGCCAGCAGCCTCGGCACGACGTACGCGGGCGCCATCAGCAGCCCGTCCGGTCCTTCGACGAAGTCGACCGCGCCGGTGCGCGCGTGCGTGAGGTACGCCGCCACCGGCAGCCCGCGATCGGCGGCCCACTCCTCGCTCGCGAGCAGCACGGTGGCCGCGCCGTCGGTCAGCGGGGTGGAGTTGCCGGCGGTCATGGTGGCGTCCGGGTCCGCGGCGCCGAACACGGGCTTGAGCCGGGCCAGTTTGCCGGGTGTCGAGTCCGGGCGCAGGTTCTGGTCGCGGTCCAGCCCGCGGAAGGGGGTGAGCAGGTCGGTGAAGAAGCCCGCGTCGTACGCCGCGGCCAGCCGGCGGTGGCTGGCGGCGGCCAGCTCGTCCTGCGCGGCGCGCGGCACCCGCCACGCGCGGGCGGTGAGCGCGGCGTGCTCCCCCATGGAAAGCCCGGTGCGCGGCTCGGCGTTGCGGGGGATGTCGGGGACGACGTGCCGGGGGCGGAGCCCGGCGAGGACGCCGGCGCGGCGGCTGAGGGACCGCTGCCGCCGGGCTTGGAGCAGTACGCGGCGCAGGCCGTCGTTGAGGCCGAGGGGCGCGTCGCTCGCGGTGTCGACGCCACCGGCGACGCCCGCGTCGATCTGGCCGAGCGCGATCTTGTTGGCGACGAGGAGGACGGCTTGGAGGCCGGTGCCGCACGCCTGCTGGACGTCGTACGCGGGGGTGCGGTGGTCGAGCCCGCTGCCGAGGACGACCTCGCGGGCGAGGTTGAAGTCGCGGCTGTGCTTGAGCACGGCTCCGGCGACGAACTCGTCCAGCAGCGCGCCGCGCAGCCCGTACCGCTCGACGAGGCCGTCGAGGGCGGCGGAGAGCATCTCCTGGTTGGAGGCGGTGGCGTACGCGCCGTCCGCGCGGGCGAAGGGGATCCGGTTGCCGCCGACGATCGCGACGCGCCGCACGCCGCCGCCGGTACGCCTGCCCGTCTTCGCCGGTGTCGTCATCGCCGCGCTCCCTCCCTCGCCTCCCCGCCGGCTTCTTGTGCGGCTGGGGGCTCCGTCCCTACGCTCCTTACTCCGTAGTAAACTTACTCAGCCGTAAGGAGATTGCCAATGGCCGATCGCTACCGGAAATTCACGAGCCGCGGAGCCGGTGCCTTCGTCGCCAAGCGGCTCGGCCTCCCGCGGCCCGCGCACCTGGAGCGGTACCGGCCGGGGCAGCCCGTCGCGCGCGGGCCCGTCGTGCTCGGCGGCGCGGCCGGCGGCCGGATGCACAAGACGCTGCGGGAACTGCTGGACGCGGCGGGCGCGGTGGTGACGGAGGCCGCGGACGGGGCGTCCGTACGGGCCGGGGCACTGGTCTTCGACGCCACCGGCATCGACACCTCCGCCGGGCTGCGCGCCCTCTACGACTTCCTCCACCCCCGGATACGCGAACTCGCCCCCTGCGGGCGCGTCGTGGTCGTCGGCACGCCGCCGGAGAACGCCGCCGGGGCCGGGGAGGCGGTGGCGCAGCGGGCGCTGGAGGGGTTCGTCCGGTCGGTGGGCAAGGAGCTGCGGGACGGCTCGACGGCGCATCTGCTGCTGGTCGCGCCGGGCGCCGAGGGCGGGGTGGAGTCGACGCTGCGTTTCGCGCTGTCGGCGCGCTCGGCGTACGTCTCGGGGCAGGCGCTGCGCGTCACGGGCACGGCGCCGGTGCCGCGGACGGTGGACTGGGCACGGCCGCTGGCGGGGAAGACGGCGCTGGTCACGGGCGCGTCGCGGGGGATCGGCGCGGTGGTCGCGGAGACGCTGCACCGCGACGGCGCCCGGGTGGTGTGCCTGGACGTCGCCGCGCAGAAGGCGGAACTGGCGGCGGTGGCGGGCCGGGCCGGCGGCGGGGCGCTGGAGCTGGACATCACGGCGGCGGACGCGGGGGACCGGCTCGCCGCGTACCTCGACGCACACCACGGCGGCGTCGACGTCGTCGTGCACAACGCGGGCATCACCCGCGACAAGACGCTGGGGCGGATGAGCGCCGAGCAGTGGGGAGCGGTGATCGGGGTCAACCTCACCGCCGTCGAAACCCTCACCGCCCGCCTCCTCGGCGACGGGCTGCTGCGCGCGGACGGCCGGGTCGTCTGCACCTCGTCGATCAGCGGCATCGCGGGCAACGTCGGCCAGACCAACTACGCGGCCAGCAAGGCGGGTCTCCTGGGCTACGTCGAGGCCACGGCCCCCGAGGTGGCGGCACACGGCGTGACGGTCAACGCGGTCGCGCCCGGGTTCATCGAGACGCGGATGACGGCGGCCATCCCGCTGGTCGTCCGCGAGGCGGGCCGCCGCATGAACAGCCTGAAGCAGGGCGGCCTCCCGGTGGACGTGGCGGAGGCGGTGGCGTACTTCGCGGCGCCGGGCAGCGGGGCCGTGACGGGACAGGTGCTGCGGGTGTGCGGCCAGGCGCTGCTGGGGGCGTGAGGTGGAGACACGGGAGTTGAGCGGAGCGCCTCGGCTGCTGCCGCTGTACGGGCGGGCGGTGGTGCCGAAGCGGCGGGGGAGGGCGTACGCGACGGCGCCGCGCGCCGCCGAGGGGCCCGGCGCCGGAGCCGCCGCGCCCGGAGACCGGGCCGCCGGTCAGGCCGGGGCAGCAGCCGGCGCCGGGCTGCCTGCCATCCCCCCGCGGCGCCTGGTCCTCCGCGACGTCCGCCCCGACCCCGCCCGCCTGCGCCGCTACGCCGCCGTCTGCGGCTTCCCCGACGACGGCCGGCTCCCGGCCACGTACCCGCACGTCGTGGCCTTCCCCCTCGCCATGTCCCTCATGACCGCCCGCGACTTCCCCTTCCCGCTCCTCGGGCTCGTCCACCTCGCCAACCACGTCGAGCACCTGAGGCCCGTCGACGCCGGCGAGCGGCTGACGTACGTCGTCGCGACGGGCCGCCCGCGGCCGCACCCGAAGGGCACCGCGTTCCCGGTCGCCGCCCACGCGCGCCTGCGCGGCGAGACGGTGTGGCGCTCGACGAGCACGTACCTGAGCCGCGGCCCCGGCACCGGCCGGGCGGCCGCCGAGACGTCCGGGACACCGGACCTCACCGCCGCGGCGCGGCAGGAGAGCTGGAAGCTGCCGGGCTCGCTGGGCCGTTCGTACGCCGCCGCCTCCGGCGACCGCAACCCCATCCACCTGCACCCGCTGGCCGCCCGGCTCTTCGGCTTCCGGCGCGCGATCGCGCACGGGATGTGGACCAAGGCACGCTGTCTGGCGGCGCTGGCGGCCGAGTTGCCCGGGGCGTACGCGGTGGACGTGTCGTTCCGCGCGCCGGTGCTGCTGCCGGCGGCGGTGCGCTTCCGGGCGGAACGGGCGGAACATGCGCCGGACGGCTGGGCGTTCGACGTCAGCGGCGCGGACGGGGCCCGCACGCATCTGCGCGGCGCCGTCTCACCCCTTGGCGGCTGACGGCTCCGGCGGCGGTGGCGGCGGCGTCCAGGTCTCGCCGTCGAGCACGTTGCGCATGCCCACCCAGATCATGTTCATCAGCCGCCGCGTCATGCCCTCCGGCGATTCGGCGGGGTGCTCCGCCATCCAGTCGGTCAGCGCGTCCGCCGCGCCCACGATGGTGTGGGCGACGAACTCGGCGTCCTCGTCCCCGAGCCGGGCCGGGCCGTCGTTCTCCTCGATCCCGGTCCGTACCAGCGCGGTGACCTCCGCCATCACCGCACGCCGCGCCTGCGCCGACTCCGCGGCGATGGCCTCGCTCAACTCGGCGGCGTGCCGGTGCAGCACGACCCACCCGTCGCGGTGCTCGGAGACGAACGAGAAGAACGCCCGCAGCCCCGCCCGCAGCCGCAGCTCCGGCGTGAGCACCCCTTCGGCCGCTCCCTGGAACGCGGCCACCAGCCGCTCCGCCTCGCGCCGCAGGCAGGCGATGAAGAGCCCTTCCTTGGACTCCAGGTAGAGGTAGACCATCGGTTTGGATATCCCGGCCAGCACGGCTATCTCGTCCACGGAGGCAGCGTGGTAGCCGCGCTTGGAGAAGACCCGTACGGCCACGTCGATGATCTGCTGCTCCCGCACCTGCCGGGGAAGCCGCCGCCTGCGCTTTTCGGTCACCCTTGCGAGCCTACTCTGCCGCCTCCTATATTTAACGATCGAGTAAGTCTACTGTTCGGTAAGGAAGATGGGGTGTGCGGATGACCGACGAGACGCCGGGCCTTGAGGGTCTGGACTTCGCCGCGGTGTCCCCCGAGGAGTACGCGCGCATCGTCAAGGGGCTCTCCTCGCGGGAGATCGGGGAACTGGCCCGGGACGAGGCGCTGCGCGCGCGGATCGTCGGGGAGGTCTTCCGGCGGATGGAGCAGCAGTTCCGGCCGGAGAGGGCGGGGGAGCTGGAGGCGGTCATCCGCTGGCGGATCGCGGGCGTGACCGAGGTGGTGTACGACGTGGCCGTCTCGGGCGGCGCCTGTGCGGTGCACGAGGGGCCGGGCGAGGGGAGGCCGCGGGTGACGCTGGAGATGGGCGACGAGGAGTTCCTGAAGGTCACGTCGGGGAACGCGGGGCCCGTCAAGCTGTTCATGACGCGGAAGTTGAAGGTCACCGGCGACGTGGCGCTCGCGCTGAAGCTGACGGGCATGTTCGACATTCCCCAGGCCGACTGAGCGCGGCGACCCCCGTCGCCCCGCCCGGTCCTGCCCCGGTCGTGCCCCGGTCCTGCCCCGGCCCGCCGTCAGCGCGGTGGTTCGGTCCGTCCCGCACGTCCCGTGATCGGGCCCGTCGACGGCAGGTCCGCCTGGTCGCGCAGCCAGAGCGCGCGCAGCGTCGCCTCCAGGGCGAAGCGCCGGTCCGGCTCGGAGAGCTGGGAGCCGAAGTGCTGGCCGAGGGTGCGCATGCGGTAGCGCACGGTCTGCGGATGGACGTGCAGTTGCTCGGCGATGCGCCCCGCGGTGCCGCGCGTGGTCAGCCACACCCGCAGGGTCTCCACCAGCCGCTCGCGCCGGCCGGTCGTCACGGCGGCCAGCGGCTCCAGCTGGCGTCCCGCCATCTGCTCCACCAGGGCGGGGTCCGTGAGCAGCCACAGGGTGAGCAGGTGGTCCTCGACGCGGACCGGGGAAGGGGCGCGGATCGCGCCGGACTCGACCATGCCGAGGGCCTGGCGCGCCCAGCGCAGCGAGTCCGCGGTCCTGTGCAGCGGCACGGTGAGGCCGACGGCCACGCCGACCGGGCCCAGCGCGGCGTCCAGCGCCTCGCGGCGCGCGTCGTCGAACGGGCCGGGGATGAGCAGGTACGGGTGCGGCCCCGCGGTGTCCGCGAGCACGTCGTCGGGCAGCCCGGTCGGCGACGTCAGCCGCTCGGCGGGCATCAGCGCGGCCGGCGTCACCTCGTCCGGCAACTGCCAGCGGGCCTGCGCGGCGATGTCCTCGACGGTGTGGCGCGGTACGGGCGGCTCGGCGACCAGCGTCCGCAACAGCCGCCTGCGCAGGCTCTTCAGCCGCTCCGCCGAGTCGGCCTCCGCTTGGAGGTAGCCCTCCCTGGCCAGCTCCGACAGCTCGTCGATGTAGGCGAGCAGGGCGTCGGCGAAGGCGTTCATGACATGCGAGGCGAGGTGGTTGCGCTCTCCCACCACCATCGCGCGCCGCCAGGCGACCCGGCCGCCGATGCGGTACGCGGACTGCAGGGCGTCGAGGCTGCGGCCCTCCTGGGCCTCGAACCGGCCGAGTCTTCGGTGTACCTCGGCGAGGTGCACGGCGCGTTTGCGGGGCGTGGCGACCCGGTCGGTGAAGGTGTTCAGCGACTGCCGGACGCCGAGCCTGAGGGCCCGGTCGTACGCCTCGCCCATCTGGAGCCCGTACTCGGGCACCGCGCCGCGGATGGCCGCGACGATCTCCCGGTAGAGGCTCGGTAACTCAGGCCGGATCAGCGCGGCCAGCTCCCGCGGCAGCGGCTCGGGCGGCTCGGCCAGTGCGACTGCCTGCACTTCGGACGGCATACGTCTACCCCTCACGCCGCCGGCGAGGCAGAGGGACACCGACCCGGTGGGGGGTGTGGCAAGTCAGATGCCCTGCCGCACGGTGGTGCCGGCAGCTCACTGTTCGGATGAGGATCCGCGGGGGCCCGGCCTGCAGCGCACCGGTGACCGCGGTGTTGCGTGGCATGTTCGGTACCGCGAGGAAGGTGTAGCCCACACAGAGTGGATGCGGCACTACTCACCCGGCAAGCGCTTGTACGCATCTTTTGTACGGCGGTGATAGTTCGCCGTCTCCGTACGCGTCGTGTATCGGCCACGTACGGGTCGGGTACGGGCCGTGCGCGCGGTGCTCAGCCGTCGTCGCCCCGCTCCCGCAGATGCAGCGTCCGTACCGCGACCTCCACCGCGAACCGCTCGTCGTGGTCGTCCAGTTGTGCGCCGAAGAGCTGGTGGAGACTGCGCAGCCGGTAGCGGACGGTCTGCGGGTGGACGTGCAGCATCCGCGCCATCCGCGCCGCCGTGCCGCGGGTCGTCAGCCAGACCCGTAACGTGTCGACCAGCCGCTCCCGGCGGACCGGCGTGTGGCCGGCGAGCGGTGCCAGCTGCCGGCGGGCCAGCTCCTCGGCGAGCGGCGGGTCGGCCATGAGCCACAGGGTCACCAGGTGGTCGTCGCAGGCGAACACCGGCTCGTCGCGGACGGTGCCCACCTCCGCGTGCACGAGCGCCTGCCGGGCCCAGCGCAGCGAGTCCGCCGACCAGCCGAGCGGCACCGTCACGCCGATGGCGGCGCGGCAGCCGGCCAGCGCCGCGGCGAGCATGGCGCGGCGCTCCTCGGTGAGGTGGCCGGGTACGAGCAGGTGCGGCTGCGGGTCGGTGAGTTCGACGAGCACGTCGGGGTGGAGCAGCGCCGGGTCCGGGCGGCGGTCCGCGGCCAGCGCGACGGGCGTCGCCACCTCCGGCAGCTCCCAGCCGGCCCCCTCGGCGAGGTCGGTGACCGCGGGATGGGCCAGGGGCAGCGTCCCGCCGGCGAGCAGCAGCCGCAGCAGCCGGCGCCGCCGCGCCTCGGCGTCCTCGGGCCCCGACTGCGCCTCCCGGTAGCCCTCGCGGCACAGCTCCTCGGCCGCGTCGACGTGGGCGAAGACGGCGTCGGCGAACATCGCCATGAGCGTGGGGGACATGTTGTAGCGGGTGCCCACGGACTTGGCGCGGCGCAGCGCCACCCGCGCGCCGATGCGCAGCGCCGAGCGCAGGTACTGGAAGCTGCGGCCCTCGTACGCCTCGAACCTGCCCAGCCTTCTGCACATTTCGTCCCAGCGGGCGGTCGAGGATTTCGGGTTCGCCACCTGCTCGACGAATGTGGAGAGATTCTGTGCCACCCCCTGCTGCAATACCTCGCCGTACGGACCCTCCAGCAACTGGTTGTATTCCGGTATCGCTCTCCTGATCTCCTGCGCGATTTCCTCGACCAGGCTCGGCAGTTCCGGTCGCATGATCGCGGCGAACTCCGGCGGCAGCGGCTCGGGCGGCTCGGCGAGTCCGGCGGCGGGTCCTGCGTCTGGCATCTCCATGACTCCTCCCACCCCGGGGCGGAGCGCCGGTCGGCCGGGCTCCGTTGCGGGCGGTGCGTGAGACGGGGCGGTGCGACAGGGCGGTGGAACGGGGCGTAGCGGCGGGACATGGGGGCGGTGCCGTGCCGCGCGCGGCCGGGGTCGCCGGACGGCGCTGGTCAGCGGGCTGCCGGCGGGACGGCGTCCGGGGTCGGCGCGGCCTGCGCGGGATGCCGGGGGCGGACGGCCCGCGGGCGCGGCCTTCGGCGGGGCGGGACCGGCCGGCGGCGCACGCGTGCCGCGGACCAGCATGCGGGGCGGGGCGGCCGGGCGGGAGGGGAACGCCCGCGATTGCGCACTCGGCGACAAACTCCCGCGGCAGGATGCTGCGTGGCTGACAAGAAAATACGCCGCCGTCGGGAAGTTCCCCGATTCCCGGACCGAGGTATTGCGTTCACTTGTTACTCGTACGTAGCGTACCCCTCTGCAAGGCGCTGGTCGGGGCATCCCTTGTGGCCTGCATGCCGGGCCCGGATCGCCCCACGGTTTCGATTTGCCGCGCGCCGTCTGCTCCCGGGAGGCGGATGGCGCAGCGGCGCAGAACCGTCACTTCAACTCACGAGGGGAATCGCAGTGCGAAGACTCACGAGAAGCGCCGCAGTCGCAGCAACGGCCGTCGTGGCAGCCGCCGGCTTCACCGTCAGCTCCGCCTCCGCGACCGCGCAGGCGACCTGGACGGTCTCTCCGGGCGGGCCGTTCACTGCCCACTCGGGCAACACGCAACTGGCCGTGCCGAACGCCGTCCTCACGTGTACCGACTCGGACGCCGACGGCACGCTGAAGAGCGGCTCGGGGCTGGACGGTGCCGGGATCGGCGACATCGACAACCTGACGTTCACGAACTGCTCCGTGGCCGGGATCCTGTTCACGGTCGACACGTCGAGCGCCCTTCCGTGGAAGCTGAACGTCACGGGCCCCGACCCCAACAACGCCAACCGGGTGCTGGGGTCGATCTCCGGGATCGTCGCGAAGATCGCCGACCCGGACGGCATCTGCACGGCGACGTTCGCCGGGCCCAGCGGGCCCACCGCCCCGGGGACGGTCACCGGGTACTACGACAACGGGACCGACCAGCTCGTGATCCAGGACGGCAACCTCACCGCCCACAACGCGAACTGCCTGGGCATCATCAACAACGGCGACCACGCCGCGTTCACCGGCAACTACGACGTCACGCCGGCCCAGTCCATCACGCTGGACTGACGCCCGGCCCACCGGCCCGGGGCCGTGGCCGACCTGACTTCCCGGTCGGCCGCGGGCTCCGGGCCCACGGCGTTCCCACCACGTCGGAAGGAGTCCGATGAGTCCACGTACCGGGCGGCTCACCGGGATCGCTGCCGGTGCGCTCGTCGCAGGGCTGCTCCCGGCCGCCGGTTCGGCGGCGGAGGAGGGGGCCGTGTCGGTCTCCGCCGGCTACGTGTGCGCGGGCGCCGACGGCGCGGCCGTCGACGTTCCGGTCGAGTTCACGGGTTCCTTCCCGGCGTCCGTACGCTCCGGAGAGGCCATCCGCCCCGGCGACCTGACGATGGCGGCCACGCTGGGCGGCGGTCTGCTCGACGGGCTGCCGGCCGAGGACGGCGCGACCGTCGGCGGGACGGCGTCGGCGGCCATGAGCGTGGCCCAGGGGCGGGAGTCCGCGGACTATCCGTGGGCGGGAGCGACCGCGGAGCCCGTACAGGTGTCGGCCGACGGTACGGCCACCGTGCCGTTCTCCGGCGGGATGTCGTCGGCGACGGCGGGCGGCGCCGGCGACGTGGTCTTCACCCTCGGTCCGCTGACCCTGGAGCTCCAGGGAACCCCGCCGGCGCCGGGCGACACGTCCTCGCCGCCGGCCGATCCGGCGTCCCCGGCGGACGACCCGGCAGCCCAGGCAGATCCGGTCGGCCCGGGCGCGACGACCCTCACCTGCACCCTCGCCGACGGCCAGGACGGCACCCTGGCAACGGTCGCGGTGCCGGGCGAGTCCGGGACGCCGGGCGGTGGGGACGGCGGCGCCGACGACGGCGGCGCCGGGCAGGGCACTCCCGGCGCGACGGGCGAGCGGCCCGGCGGCGCGGGCGCCGATGCGGATGCGGCACCCGGGGACGAGCCCGCCGAGACCGGTGACGTCACGCCGTGCCCCCCGGGCCAGCCGCCGACGGCCGAACTGGACCCCGACCGGCTGATCGAGCCGCCGCCCGGCACGACGACCCTCACCCTGCCGGGCGTCTACACCTGCACGGCCGCGGCCGGCGTCGTGAATTCCAGGAAGCTGAACGGCGCGCTCATCGCCAACGATCCGCACGCTCCGACGCTCGACAGCGTGCGCGTGCTGCTGAACAAGCAGATGATTATTTCGCCCGGAAACTTCTACAACGGCACGCGAAATGTCGCCGAGTTCACCCTCCCCGACTCCGAGGCGACGTTCCTCACCTTCGGGTTCATGCCCGTCACGGGGAAGGTCGAGTTCACGAACGAGCCGATGACGATCGTCACGGAACAGGGCTCCTCGATCGACACCAACGAGACCACGGCGGGCTTCTATCAGGCTCTCAGGATTTACGACGTGAAGGTGAACGGGGTGCCGCTCGACGTGGGTGGCGAGTGCCGTACGAGCGCGCCTCTCGACGTCGTACTCAAAGGAAAGTATCCGGAGTACCGGGTCTTCACCGGAGGCACCTTGAGGAGCCTCGTCACGGTGCCTCCGTTCACCGGCTGCGGCACCGGCGGGGAGGACCTGGACGCCCTCTTCACCTCGGCCCTGTCGGGTCCCGGAAACTACGTCGAGCTGAAGCAGTCGCCGCTGTGCACGATGCCGTGTACGCCGGCGGTCCCCGAACTGCCCGCCCACGGCTGAGCAAACGCCCGCCCGGATTCCCTTCGCGAAGGAATCCGGGCGGGCCGCCGTGGCCGGAGGTCAGCCCGTCGGCGCCTGCGCGGCGCCGAGTTTCAGGCTGATGGTGTTCCCCTCACCCGGGATGATCGCGTTGATCACGGGCGTGGCGAGCAGGCAGTGCTCGAAGTCGGGAATCGTGTACGTGCCGCTGAGCGTGCCGCCCCGGAACGGGTTGAACCCCGGCTCGGACTTGAGGGCTATCTCGGCGGGTACCTCGGTCTGGCAGTGGCTGCCCACCCAGATCGGCAGCCCCGCGACCTTCAGTTCGGTGATCCGCAGCGTCAGCTTCGAGACCGTGTTGACCTCGCCGGTCGCGGTGCTGATGGTGCCGGTGGTGGGCTCGGTCTCGATGAACTCCGTGGTCGCCGTCGCCGGGATCAGGTCGAGCGTCTTGAAGGAGCCGGTGGCGGGCGGCAGCTTCGTGTGGGCGCTGAGCGCACCGGTGGACAGGTCCACGGTGGTCTCCAGCTTCCCCGGGCCCAGTTCGAGGTCCGAGTCGGTGCCCGCGAGGTGCGTCGTGCCGGTCAGCGGATAGTCGAGCCGGACGGGTGCGGCGTTCGCCGTGCCCGAGGTGGCGACGGTGAAGCCCGCCGCGGCGAGCAGCGCCAGTACCGCGCGGCTCAGGTTCCGCTGTCCTCTCGATAGAGTCGACCGTTTGGCCATCGAGATTCTCCTCAATGTTGTGTGGGGGAGCCCGGGTTGATTACTGCCGACTGTCTGCGTGGGAATGCTACGCGCCAGTAATAAGGCTGACAATGAGCCCGTCCAGGTGATCTCCGAATGGTCGGACTCATTGTCATCCGGTGAGAATCCGGGCCAGGTTTTCTGTTGCCCGGTGAGTGTCGGAGGCCGCGGCAGGTGTCTTGTCATCCGTTGATAAAACGGTGTGCCGGATTGCTCAGCGTGTTACAAGAAAATACCAGCCGGTAAGGAGCCGGTGACTTTCCCTGACACGGCTATTGATTCCCCGGTTACCCGTGCGTAGCGTCTCCCCCCGCAGGTGCTCGTGCAGCCCGTCCCCCAGCAAGGCCGCACCGAAGAAGTCGGGTCCGCCGCAGCGTGGATCCCGTAGGCGCAGAGGCCGCACCGGCTGCTGCAGGACTGCTCATGGAGTGATGCACGCATGTGCACGGCAGAACACGCGTCGCGCAGAAGCCGGGCCCGGCCCGCTCCTCTTTGCTCACCCGGAGACAAACGCGTCGCCCGGGATTGTCACCGGATGCCAGTCGTCGCCTGCGGCGGGGGCACCCCGGCGTCGGCCGTGCTGTGCTGTGCCCGCACCGGAGTTGACGGGACCGGCCGCGGTGTACACGGCCGGCGCTGCGCACCCGCCAGGGGGCTGTGATGGGAATCGAAGTCGTCGTGGACGGCCTGACGAAGTCCTTCGGCCGCCAGAACATCTGGCGCGACGTCACGCTGACGCTGCCGGCCGGCGAGGTCAGCGTGATGCTGGGCCCGTCCGGCACCGGCAAGACCGTGTTCCTGAAGTCGCTCATCGGCCTGCTCAAGCCCGAGGAGGGGCAGGTGCTCGTCGACGGCGTCGACATGGTGAACGACCGCGAGCGCGACGTCTTCGAGGCCCGCAAGAAGTTCGGGCTGATGTTCCAGGACGGCGCGCTCTTCGGCTCGATGAGCCTCTTCGACAACGTCGCCTTCCCGCTGCGCGAGCACACCCGCAAGAAGGAGTCCGAGATCCGCCGCATCGTCATGGAGCGGATGGACCTGGTCGGCCTCGGCGGCGCCGAGGGCAAGCTCCCCGGCGAGATATCCGGCGGCATGCGCAAGCGGGCCGGGCTGGCCCGCGCGCTCGTCCTCGACCCGGAGATCGTGCTGTGCGACGAGCCGGACTCCGGTCTGGATCCGGTGCGTACGGCGTTCATCTCGCAACTGCTCATCGACGTCAACGCGCAGATCGACGCGACGATGCTGATCGTCACGCACAACATCGACATCGCCTCCACCGTCCCCGACAACATCGGGATGCTCTTCCGCCGCAACCTCGTCACCTTCGGGCCCCGCGAGGTGCTGCTCACCAGCGAGGAGCCGGTGGTCTCGCAGTTCCTCAGCGGCAGCCGGCTCGGCCCCATCGGCATGTCGGAGGAGAAGGACGCGGCCACGCTCGCCGCCGAGGGCTTCGACCCCGACGCGGCCTCCGGTGCGGGCCACCGCGAGATCGTGCCGCAGTTGGAGCCGTCGCCCGGGATGCCCCCGCGGCAGGCGGTGGACCGCCACCGCGAGCGGGTGCTCGGCATGCTCGCGCAACTGCCCTCCGCCGCGCGCAAGGCCATCGTCGCCGGCATCGGCGGCTCGATCGCGCACGCGCAGACGCTGACCATGCCCGCGCCCCCGGAGGAGCGGCCATGACCACGACCCTGCCGCCGGTGCCGCACCCGCCCGACCCCCCGGACCCGGACCCCGGCGAGGAGCCGGAGGCCGCGGGGCCGCCGCAGCCGCCGCGTCCGGTCTGGTCCGTGCCCGGTGCGGGCGCGCTGCGCGAGACCGGGAAGCTGTTCGCGCTGGCGCTGTCCGTCGCCCGGCTGTCCTTCAAGCGGCCGTTCCAGTTACGCGAGTTCGTCGAGCAGTTCTGGTTCATCGCCAGCGTGACGATCCTGCCCGCGGCCCTGGTGTCGATCCCGTTCGGCGCGGTGATCGCCCTTCAGGTCGGCTCGCTCACCCAGCAGTTCGGCGCGCAGTCCTTCACCGGCGGCGCCAGCGTGCTCGCGGTCATCCAGCAGGCGTCACCGCTCATCGTGGCGCTGCTGATCTCCGGCGCCGCCGGCTCGGCGATCTGCGCCGACCTCGGCTCGCGGAAGATCCGCGAGGAGCTGGACGCGATGGAGGTCATGGGCGTCTCGCCCGTCCAGCGGCTCGTGGTGCCCCGGGTGCTGGCCACGATGGGCGTGGCGGTCCTCCTCAACGGGCTGGTCTCGGTCATCGGCACGCTCGGCGGCTACTTCTTCAACGTGATCCTCCAGGGCGGCACCCCCGGCGCGTACCTCTCCAGCTTCTCCGCCCTCGCGCAGCTTCCCGACCTCTACATCAGCGAGATCAAGGCGCTGATCTTCGGGTTCATCGCCGGCATCGTCGCCGCCTACCGCGGCCTCAACCCCCGCGGCGGCCCGAAGGGCGTGGGCGACGCGGTCAACCAGTCCGTCGTCATCACCTTCCTGCTGCTGTTCTTCGTCAACACCATCCTGACGTCGATCTACCTGCAGGTCGTCCCCCCGAAGGGAGGCTGAGCGATGGCCCTGACCCAGAAGGACGACACGGCGGGGGAGTACGAGCGGGGTCCCCGGCGGCTGCGGCCGGGCCGGCTCCTCGACCGCCCGCTCTCCTGGCTCGACCAGGCCGGTGACCAGCTCGTCTTCTACGTACGCGCCCTGTTGTGGATCCCGCGGGCCGCCCGCCGCTACGTCAAGGAGGTGCAGCGGCTGCTCGCCGAGGTCGCCTTCGGCAGCGGCGGCCTCGGCGTCATCGGCGGCACGATCGGCGTGATGTTCGCGATGACCCTGTTCACCGGCACGGTCGTCGGCCTCCAGGGCTACGCGGCCCTCAACCAGATCGGCACCGCCGCCTTCACCGGCTTCGTCTCCGCGTACTTCAACACCCGCGAGATCTCCCCCCTTGTCGCGGGCCTCGCGCTGTCCGCCACCGTCGGTGCCGGCTTCACCGCCCAGCTCGGCGCGATGCGGATCAACGAGGAGGTGGACGCGCTGGAGGGCATGGGGGTGCGCTCCATGCCGTACCTCGTCACCACGCGCATCATCGCCGGGGTCGTGGCCATCATCCCGCTCTACGGGATCGGGCTGCTCAGCTCGTATCTCGCCTCGCGCGCCGTGACGGTCCTCTACAACGGCCAGGCCGCGGGCACGTACGACCACTACTTCAACCTCTTCCTCTCCCCGACCGACGTGCTCCTGTCGTTCATGAAAGTGCTGATCTTCAGCGTCATGGTGATCCTCGCGCACTGCTACTACGGCTTCCGCGCCACCGGCGGGCCCGCCGGGGTCGGCGTCGCGGTGGGGCGCTCGGTGCGTACCGCGATCGTGCTCATCGCGGTCACCGACTTCTTCCTCAGCCTGGCGATCTGGGGCACCACGACCACGGTGAAGGTGTCCGGATGAGCAATCTGGAGACGACGGGACGCAGGGTTGCGGGGCTGGTGTTCCTGCTGGTGATGGCGCTGCTGGTCTGGCTGTCGGTGGCCGTCTACCACAAGGAGTTCACCGACACCGCGACCGTCACGGTCGAGACCGGCAGCGTCGGCAACGAGATGCACCCGTACGCCGAGGTGAAGATGCGCGGCGTCGTCGTCGGCGAGGTGCGGGAGATCTCCGCGGCGAACGGCGGGCGGACCGCCCGGCTGACGCTCGCGCTCAAGCCCGGCCAACTGGACCGGATACCCGCGGACGTCTCCGCGCAGATGCTGCCCACCACCCTCTTCGGCGAGCGGTTCGTCTCCCTGGTCCCGCCGGCGGACGGAGGCACGGCGGGCGAGACGCTGGCGGCGGGCAGTGTCATCCCGCAGGACCGCAGCGAGAACGCCATCGAGCTGGAGCAGGTGCTCGACAACGTCATGCCGCTGCTCACCGCCGTGAAGCCCGCCAAGCTCTCCGCCACGCTCACCGCCATGGCCGACGCCCTCGACGGCCGCGGCGAGAAGCTCGGCGACACCCTCGTCGAACTGGACGAGCACCTGCGGAAGCTCAACCCGCACCTGCCGACGCTCAACCGCGACATCCGCGAACTGGTCGAGTTGGGCCATCTGTACGCGGACACCGTCCCCGACCTGATCAAGGCACTGCAGGACGCGACGACGACGAGCAGCACCATCGCCGAGAAGGCCGAGGACCTCGGCGGGCTGTACGGCACGCTGACGACCACGTCGCAGGACCTGGACACCTTCCTGGAGCAGAACCAGGAGAACATCATCCGGCTGTCCGCCGAGGGCAGGCCCACGGTGGAGAAGATCGCCGCCTACTCGCCGTCGTTCCCCTGCACGCTGCGTACCCTCGCCGACTTCGTGCCCGTCATGGACAAGGCGCTCGGCAAGGGCACCGGGAAGCCCGGACTGCACGTCGACGTCGAGGTGCTGCCCGCCCGCGGCAAGTACGTACCCGGCCGGGACGCCCCGCGCTTCGACGCGGGCGGCGGCCCCCGGTGCTACGGCGTCCCGTACACCGGCGCCCCCGCCAGGAGCGGCACCGCGGCGGGCAGTCCGCAGTCCGCGAAGACCCTCGCCACCGACGAAACGGCCCTCGGGCTGCCCAACTCCCCGGCGGAGAACCAGCTCGTCAACGAACTCCTCGCGGCCGGTATGGAGAGCCCGCCCGCCGACCTGCCCGACTGGTCGAGCGTGCTCGCCGGACCCGTCTTCCGCGGCACGGAGGTGCGGCTGAAGTGAACAGAAGAAGCCTCGCGGGGCCCCTGGTCAAGTCCCTCGTCTTCGTCGTGGTCACCGCGCTCGCCACCACCGCGCTCGCCTTCTCCATCGCCAACACCGGCGTCGGCCCCACCGACGGCTACAGCGCCCGGTTCACCGACGTGACCGGTCTGGTCGAGGGCGACAGCGTGCGGGTGGCGGGTGTGAAGGTCGGCGCGGTCGAGTCCATCGAGCTGAGCGGACGGCGGTACGCGCGGGTGGAGTTCACCGTACGCGAAGGGCGTGAGCTGCCCGCCTCCGTCAACGCCTCGGTGAAGTACCTCAACATGGTCGGCCAGCGCTACATCGACCTGGAGCAGGGCGAGGGCCCGGTGGGCCGGTCGCTCGACCCCGGCGGCACGATCCCGCTGGAGCGCACCCGGCCCGCGCTCGACCTCACCGAGCTGTTCAACGGCTTCCAGCCGCTGTTCCAGGGGTTGTCGCCGCGGGACACCAACAAGCTCGCGAACGAGATCGTCCAGGTGCTGCAGGGCCAGGGCGGGACGGTCGACAGCCTCGTGGAGACGGTCGGCTCACTGACCGGCACGCTCGCCGCGAAGGACCAGGTGATCGGCGAGGTCATCGACAACCTCACCGAGGTGGTGGAGACCGTCAACACCCGCGAGAAGGAGTTCAACGACCTGCTGGTGACCCTCCAGGACCTGGTGTCCGGTTTCTCCGACGACCGCAAGCCGCTCTTCCGCGCCGTCGACGCCATGGGCGACCTGACGACCACCACCGCCGGTCTCGTACGCGACGGCCGCGCCCCGCTGAAGGAGGACATCCACCAGGTCGGCCGCGTCGCCGAGCGGCTGGCGGACAACGTGCCGCTGGTGGAGGAGTTCCTCGAACAGACGCCGGTCAAGATGGCCACGCTGGGGCGGCTGGCCAGTTACGGCTCCTGGTTCAACCTCTATCTCTGCGAGGCGCGGGTGACCGGCGTGAGCATGTCCGACGGCAGCGAGCCGCCGACCGGGATCACGGTTCTGCCCCCGAGGTGTGAGCGATGAGAGTTCCCGGGCTGAAGCCCGTACGCGAACGCAACCCCATCGCGGTGGCGCTGGTGGGACTGCTGGTCCTCGCCCTGGGCGGGTTCGCGGCGTACCGCGCCGAGGCGCTGCCCGGCGTCGGCGGCGGCACCTCCTATACGGCCCACTTCTCCGAGGCCGCCGGGCTGCGCTCCGGCGACGAGGTGCGGGTGGCGGGCGTGAAGGTGGGCGAGGTCGACGAGGTCGGGCTCGACGGGCCCAGGGTCGCCGTCGACTTCACGGTGCGCGACGCCTGGATCGGCGACCGGTCGACCGCCGCCATCGCCATCGAGACGCTGCTCGGCGAGAAGTACCTGGCCGTCGACCCCCTCGGGGACGCCCGGCAGGACGCCGACCAGCCCATCCCGGTCGGGCGCACCACGTCCCCGTACGACGTCACGCAGGCGTTCCAGGATCTGTCGTCCACCGTCGGCGAGCTGGACACCACGGCGCTCGCGGAGAGCTTCGAGGTGATCTCGGAAACGTTCGAGGACACCCCGCCGAACGTGCGCAAGGCGGCGAACGGGCTGGCGGACCTGTCGCAGACGATCTCCTCCCGGGATGCCGAGCTGGCCCGGCTGCTGTCCGGCAGCGACGAGATCACCAAGACGCTGAAGGACCAGAACGACACGTTCGAGACGCTGCTGAAGGACGGCAACGACCTGCTCGCCGAGGTACGCAGCCGGCGCGACGCGATCCACGCCCTCTTCACCGGCACCCGCGACCTGGCGAAGGAGCTGGACGGGCTGGTGGAGGACAACGAGGAGCAGATCGGCCCGACGCTCGACGCCCTCGACCGGGTCACCGGGGTGCTCCAGGCCAACGAGAAGAACCTCGACAAGGCGCTGGCCACGGCCGGCCCGTACTACCGGCTCGTCGGCAACACCCTCGGCAGCGGCCGCTGGTTCGACAGCTACCTGTGCGGACTCGTCCCCCGGGAGTACGCGCCCGACGTCGTGCCGAACCGCGGGTGCCGGCCGCCCAAGCCGGAGGGGGGCCGATGATGGCACGGCCGCGAACGGGAGCGGTCCGGCGGATCCGCGCGGCCGCCGGCCGGCTGCGGTCCCGCAGGCCGGTCGCGCTGCTGGTGACCGCGGCGGTGCTGGTGGCCGCGGGCACCTGGGGCGTACGGGCGCTTACGGGCCCCGACGGCAAGGCGGTCACCGCCTACTTCGACTCCGGGGTCGGCCTGTACGAGGGCTCGGACCTGCGGATCCTGGGCGTCAAGGTCGGCACCGTGGACTCCGTCGAGCCCGAAGGCGACCGGGTACGCGTCGGGCTGACCCTCCACGACGGCGTCCAGGCGCCGGCCGACGTCCAGGCGGCGGTCATCGCGCCGAGCGTGGTCTCCGGCCGCTACGTGCAGCTCAGTCCCCCCTATTCCGGCGGGCCCGAACTCGCGGACGGCGACGAGATCCCCGTCGAGCGCACCGCGACCCCGGTGGAGATCGACGAGCTGTACGCCTCCCTCACCGACCTCACCGACGCTCTCGGCCCCGACGGCGCCAACGCCACGGGGGAGCTGAGCAAGCTGCTCGAAACCGGCGCCCGCAACCTGGAGGGCAACGGCAAGGAGATCGGCGACAGCATCGACCGGTTCGGCGACGCCACCCAGACGCTCTCCGGCCGCAGCGGCGACCTCTTCGGCACGATCGAGAACCTGCAGTCCTTCACCACCATGCTGAAGCGGAACGACCGGCAGGTGCGCGACGCCGAGCAGCAACTCGCCGACGTCGGCACCTTCCTCGCCGAGGACAAGGACGAACTGGCCGCGGCGCTGGAGGAGCTGGGCAAGGCGCTCGGCAGGGTGCAGGGGTTCATCAAGGACAACCGCGGCCGGCTCAAGGCCAACGTCGGCAAGCTCGCCGACCTGACCCGCATCCTCGTGGACAACCGGGCCTCGCTCGCCGAGGCGCTGGACGCCGCGCCGCTGGCCACCGACAACCTGCTGCGCGCGTACAACCCCGGCAAGCGCACCATCGACGGCCGGGGCAACCTCAACGAGCTGAGCATGGGCGGCCCGCCGGACGCCGACCTGGCGAACGCCGCCGGCGGCAGCGCCACCGGCCGCGAGGGACTCGTACCGGCGCCCGCGGACCGGCAAGAGGAGCTGCCCGGGCTGCCGCTGCCCGCGGTCGGCGACGTCTACGGCACTCCGGAGCAGGGAGGCGGGCGATGAACTGGCACGTCAAGACGGTCGCCGGGGTCGTGGCCGCCGCGCTCGTGGTGGCCTCCCCCCTGGTGGTGAGGGAGGTCTACGAGAGCGCCGACGTCGAGTTCACCGGCATCCAGGACCTGCCGCTGCCCGGCGGCGCCGACCTCGGCAGCCACCCGTACGAGGTCACCGCCGAGTTCGAGGACGTACTGAGCCTCGTGCCGCAGTCCTCGGTACGGGTCAACGACGTGGCCGTCGGCCGGGTCACCGACATCGAGGTGGCCGACGACCGGTGGACCGCCGTGGTCACCATGAAGGTCAACGGCGACGTGCGGCTGCCGGCCGACGCGTACGCGCGTATCGAGCAGTCGAGCCTGCTGGGCGAGAAGTACGTCCAGCTCATCGCCCCGCCCCGGGAGAAGCAGGTCGACGCGCAGCAGGCGGCCGGCCTCGGCACCGCGCCCGGGGACGTGACGACGGCCGTTCTCCCCGACGGCACCCAGACCGACATCCCGCTCGCGCGCACCAACCGCAACCCGGAGGTCGAGGAGGTCTTCGGCGCCCTGTCGATGCTCCTCAACGGCGGCGGCATCGAGCAACTGCGCACCATCAGCCGGGAGCTGAACGACGCGCTCCAGGGCAACGAGCCGCAGGTCCGCTCCATGCTCAAGCGCGTCGACACCCTGATGACGAGCCTCGACGACAACAAGGAAGGCATCACCGACGCGCTCGACAGCGTCAACCGGCTGTCCGCCACCCTCGCCACCCGCAAGACGGAGATCGGCGTCATCCTCGACGACCTCAGCCCCGGCATGAAGGTGCTGGAGGAGCAGCGCGGCGCGCTGGTCACCATGCTGCGCTCGCTGGAACGGCTCTCCGACGTCGCGGTGGAGACCGTCGACGCGAGCAAAGAGGACATGATCGCCGACCTCAGGGCCCTGGGGAAGGTGCTGAAGAATCTCGCCGACGCCGGGCAGACGCTGCCGGCCTCCCTGGAGGTGCTGCTCACGTACCCCTTCACCGACGAGGTGCTGCGGGGCGTCAAGGGCGACTACCTCAACATCTACCTCGGCGTCACCGCCCCCCGCGGCACGGAGCTGATCCCGCCGCTGACCGAGGACCCCGTTCCCGGCGCGACCGGAGCGGGCACCACCACCGACCCGCTCGCCGCCCCGCCCGGCACCGCGCTGGCGCTGCCGCTGCCGCTGCCGTCCGTGGGGCCCACGACGCCCGGCGCCGACCCGTCGGCGTCCCCGGATCCGAGCGATCCGGCGCCGGACGACACGGGACCCGAGGACCCGGGGTCCGCCTCTCCCGGCGGCGGCCCGTCCGACGGCGCCGGCACGCCGTCGGGGTCGCCGCCGGGCAGCCCGGCCGGTACGGAGCCGGAGTCGCCGCCGGCGTCCGGCAGCCGGTCGCCCGGGGGTGAGGGCCGGTGATCACCAGGTCCGTCATCGTCAAGAACATCGTGTTCGCCCTCGTCGCGGTGCTCGTCATCGGCTACGTCGGCATGCGCTACGCCGACCTCGGCCGCTACGTCGGCATGCGCGACTACTACACGGTGCGCGTCGAACTCGCCGAGACCGGAGGGCTGTTCACCCACGCGGAGGTCACCTATCGCGGGGTGTCGGTCGGGCGCGTCGGGGCGATCGAGCTGACCGGCACGGGCGTCGAGGCCGAACTGCAGATCCGTGACTCGGCCCCGCCGATCCCCACCGACCTGTCGGCCGACGTCGCCAACTACTCGGCCGTGGGAGAGCAGTACATCGACCTCAAGCCCGTCGGCGCGAGCGGTCCGTACCTGAAGGACGGCGCCGTCGTCGGCCGCCAGCACACGGCGACGCCCGCTCCCGTCACCAACCTCCTCACCAGCGTCGACTCCTTCGCCACCTCCGTCGACACCGGCGAGCTGCGCACCGTCGTGGACGAACTCGGCAACGCCCTCGCCGGGCAGGGCGAGAACCTGCAGCGGCTCCTCGACACCGGCAGCGAGTTCATCCGGGCCGCCGACGCGGCGCTGCCGTACAGCACCCGGCTCATGATCGACGGCGAGACGGTGCTGCGCACGCAGAACGACTCCGGCGAGGCGCTGCAGGACTTCGCGAAGGGCGCCGAGGAGCTGACCGCGCAACTGAAGCGCTCCGACGGGGACCTGCGCCGCGTCGTCGAGGCGGGGCCCGGCGCCGCGAGCCAGGTCACCGGGCTGCTGCGCGACCTCGACCCGAGCCTGAGCATCCTGCTCGCGAACCTGCTGACCACCTCGGAGATCGCGGTCACCCGGCAGGACGGCCTGGAGCAACTGCTCGTCCAGGTACCGCAGGTGGCCGCCGCCGGCTCCACCGCCATCACCTCCGACGGTGCCCGCTTCGGCATGGCCCTCAGCTTCTTCGACCCGCTGCCCTGCACCCAGGGGTACGGCTCCACGGCGTACCGCAACGGCCTCAAGACCGGCCCGGCGGGCTTCAACACCGCCGCCCGCTGCACCGCCCCGGCGTCGAGCGGCGTCAACGTCCGCGGCTCCGCGCACTCCCCGGGCGGCGGCGGAGTGCCCGAGCCCGCCAAGCCCGGCTCCGGCCTCGCCGACGACCGGCCGGGTACCCGCGCCGCGCCCGGCGCCCTGCCCGGCGCGCTCGGGCTCCCCTCGGTCGGCGACGGACCCACCGACATGGCCGGACTGCTCGGTCTGAAGGAGGCGCGATGAGCCCCCAACCGCCGTACGTCCGCGGCGCCCCGCAGCAAAAGACGCTGGTCACCGCACTCGTCGTCGCGCTGGTCCTCGCCTTCGCCGGCTTTTCCGCCTGGCGCTACGCCGCCGCCGCGACCCGCGACGACCTGGACTTCGGCCGCGAACGCGACCGGGTGCTGGCCGCCGGCCAGGAGCACATCGGGACGCTCAACAGCATCGACGCCGCCGACCCCGACGCGGGCCTGGCGCGCTGGCAGGACGCCACCACCGGTCCGCTGCACGAGGACCTGCGCCGGTCGCGGGCCGCGAGCGCCGACGCCTTCGACCGCGCGGGCGTCACGGCCCGCGCCACGGTCACGGAGGCGGCCGTCACCGAGCTGGACACGCGCGCGGGCACGGCGAAGGCCCTGGCCACGGTGCGGGTGGAGACGAGGGGCGGGGCGGACGGCGAGCGGACGGACCGCAAGCGGTTCGAGGCGGGCCTGGAGCGGACGGCGGACGGCTGGAAGATCGCGTCGCTCACCGCGATCACGGTGGAGGGGAGCGATTCATGAGCCGGGACAGCGACAGCACCGCGGGCGTCGCCGTCGACGCGCGCGAGCAGGAACCGGTGGAGCCGGTGGAGGCCACCGGCTCCGATGGATCCGGCGAGGACGCTGCCGAGTCCGGTGGTGAGGAGCGTAGGCGACCCGCAGCGGCCCGGCGGCGCCGGCGGGCCGCCGGCGCCGCGGTGCTCGTCGCGCTGCTCCTCGCCGGCACCGGACTCCTCGTCCAGGCCGCCCGCCTCAACGGCGACGACGCGCTGGCCAACCGGGCGCTCACCGACTCCTCCGGCACCGCCGGGGTCGCCGGCGACGTCAGCAACGCCCTCAGCAAGGTGTTCTCGTACACGCCGGAAGACCCCGGCGTCACCGCACGGGACGCCGACGAACTCCTCGCCGGACGCGCCCGCGAGCAGTACCGGCAGCTCTTCGGCCAGATCGAGCAGCGGGTCGTCGCCCAGGAGCTGACGCTGACGACCCACGTCGTGCGCGCCGGGGTGATCCGGCTCGACGGCGACGACGCCTCGCTGCTGGTCCTCCTCGACCAGATCACCGAACGCCGGGGCAAGGACCCGACGAGCGTGGGCGCGCAGCTCTCCGTCACCGCCGAGCGGCAGGACGGGCACTGGCGCATCACCGACCTGAAGTCCCGCTAGCGAAAGGGCGGATCGACGTGAGCCTGAGGAAGAACCCCCTGCTGACGCTGGCCCTCGTGGCGGCCGCGCTGGCGGCGGTGCTCGCGGTGTGGGCCGGTACCTCCTGGTACGCGGCCGCGAACGACGACGCGGCGGACTTCGCCGCCTCCCGGGACGACGCGCTGGCCGCCGCCCGGCAGGCCGTGACGAACCTCAACACCCTCGACCACCGCGAGCTGGACGGGGGCCTGGACCGCTGGGAGGCGTCCGCCACCGGCGAACTCCTCGCCCAACTGCGGCAGGGCCGCGAGGGGTTCGAGAAGGAGGTGCGGAAGGCGGAGACCGTGACCACGGCCGAGGTGCTGTCGGCGGCGCTCACCGAGCTGGACGACCGGGCCGGCCGGGCGGACGTGCTGGTCGCGGTCCGGATCACGGTCGCCGCGCCCGGGGAGAAGCCGCAGGCCAAGGAGAGCCGGATGCTCGGCGAGGTCACCCGCACCGGCGACGGCTGGAAGCTCAGCGCCCTCGGGCAGGCGCCGGCGGGCGACTCCGCAGGCGAGGGGGCGGGCGAGGGCTCCGGTCAGGGCGCCGACCAGGGATCGGGCTCGGACTCGGGCCGGGCCGGCGAAGCCGGACAGTGAACTTCCGGAGAGGACCGCACAGATGTCGACGACCCGCCACCTGATCAACCGGCGCCGCCGCACCGCACCCCCCGCCGAGGAGGCGCAGAAGCCGGCCCGCCGGCCGCCCGCGGCTGCCGTACGGACCCGGCCCAGGAGCAGGACCGGGGCCCGGCCGGCGGAGCCCGCCGGGAAGCAGACCCCGGCGCCGTCCCGGCGGCGGCGCGACACCCGGGACCGCGGCGCCGGGGACCGTACCGCCCGGGACGCCGCAACGCCGGCGCGCGGCGGGCGGCTTGCCGCGGCGCTGGGCGCCGCCGCCGTGCTGCTCGGCTGCTTCGCGGCCTTCGCAGCGGTGCAGGCGAGCGGGGGCGGCGACCCGGCGGCCGACAACGCCGCGCTCGTGGACGCGCCGCTGACCAGCGAGGTCAAGGGCGGCGTCGGCGAGGCCGTGGAGGCGGTGTTCTCCGTCGACTACACCGACCTCGACGAGAACCGGCAGGCGGCCCGCACGTACCTCACCGGCAAAGCCGTCGCCCAGCACCGGCGGATGCTCGCCGACGTCCGCGAGCAGGCCCCGTCGCAGAAGCTCGTCCTCACCACGACCGTGACCGACTCGGCGGTGGAGCTGGCCGACGACGGCGGGGCCCGCGTGCTGGTCTTCGCCGACCAGCGCAACACACGTACGGACACGGACGAGACGTCGTACGGAGCCGCGATGGTCGCGGTGGACGCGGTGAAGGACGGCGACAGGTGGCGGATCTCGAACATCGACACCTTCGGCTGACGACCGCCCGACCGCCCGACCGCCCGACCGCATGACCACGACGCGAAGCACGGCCGCGAACCACGACCGACCACGGCAACCGCAACCCTCGACTTCCGCCGGGAGGCAGGTCCATGGCTTCACTCAGCAGGATGCGCCACAGCGTGGCGACGGCGGCGCTCGCGGCGGCGGCGATGGTCGCGCTGACCGCCTCGCAGGCCCCGGGCGACGAGGCCGGCCGGCAGGGCGGCGGCGGGGCGGAGGACCGGCTCGACACGACGCCCGTGCTGCCGCCGGGGACGCCGGGCGACGGTCAGTACCACACCGAGATCCCGCCGCTGCAGGGCATGGACCCGATCGTCGGCACGCAGCCCACGCCGCCCGCGGTGATCGAGCAGCAGTCCGGCGTCCCGGCGACCGTGCTCGACGCGTACCGCAAGGCGGAGCGGCGGCTCGCGGTCAGCGACCCCGGCTGCCGGCTGCCGTGGGAACTCCTGGCCGCCATCGGCAAGGTGGAGTCGGGGCACGCCCGCGGCGGCGCGGTCGACGCGAACGGCACCACCCTCACCCCGATCCTCGGCCCGGTCCTCAACGGCAACGGCTTCGCGAACATCTCCGACACCGACGGCGGCCGCTACGACGGCGACACCGGCTACGACCGGGCCGTGGGGCCGATGCAGTTCATCCCGTCGACGTGGGCGGGATGGGCCGCGGACGGCAACGGCGACGGACGCTCCGATCCGAACAACGTCTACGACGCGACGCTGGCGGCCGGCCACTACCTGTGCGCGGGCACGCGGGATCTGACGGCGGCGGCCGATCTGGACCGGGCGATCCTGAGCTACAACTACTCGCGGGACTACCTCGACACCGTGCTGGCGTGGCTGGGGTTCTACCGCTCGGGCGTGCACGAGGTGCCGGACGGTACGGGCGTGCTGCCGGCCAGTTCCGGCGCGGGCAACCCCCGTTCCGTACCGGAGAAGGGGAGCCGCAAGTCGCCGGGCGGTTCCGACGGTCCGGGCGGCGGGATCGTGGTCGGCCCGCAGCCGAGTCCGCCGGGAGGCGGTTCGGGCGGCTCGGGGGGTTCGGAGGGCTCCGGAGGCTCGGGTGATCCGGGCGGATCCGGCGGTACGGGGGAGACCGGCGGCTCCGGCGACCCGGGCGGCAGCGGCGACCCCGGCGGCGGCGACCCGGGCCCCAGCCCCAGCGACCCGGGGGAGACCGGCGGCTCCGGTGACCCGGGCGGCAGCGGCGACCCGGGCGGCGACCCCGGCGGCGGCACGGGCGACCCCGGCGACCCGGATCCCAGCGACAGTTGCCCGGCCGACCCGAGCGAGTCCCCCTCGCCCAGCCCCGGCGAGGTGGACCCGTCCCCGTGCCCGGACGACTCCACCTCGCCGGACCCGTCGGGCACGACCTGACGGGTCGCGAGCACAACGATCGCCCGGTCCGCGCCATGGCGCGGACCGGGCGATCCGGTCCGGCCCCGCCGCCTGCGCAGCCGGGCCGGAGGGTGCGTACGGCGTCCGCTCAGACCAGCGTGGCGTTGAGCGTGATGTTCTTGACGCCCGCCAGCGCCTGGCTCACCGGGCAGTTCTTCTTGGCGTCCTCGGCGGCGGCCTGGAACTCCTCCTCGGACAGCCCCGGCACCGTCGCGCGCACCGTCAGCACGATGCCGGTGATGCCCTCGCCGGGCTGGAACGTCACGTCGGCGCTGGTGTCCAGGGACTCCACGGTGTGGCCCTTGCCGGCCAGGCCGTGCGAGAAGGCCATGGAGTAGCACGCCGAGTGCGCCGCCGCGATCAGCTCCTCGGGGCTGGTCTTGCCGCCGGGCTCGGCGGAGCGGGCCGGCCAGCTCACGTCGTACGTGCCGATCTTGGAGGACTCAAGGGCGACGGTCCCCTTGCCCTCGAGCAGGTTGCCCTCCCAGTGGGTCTTCGCGGTGCGGGTGGTTGCCATGGCGGTCAGCCTCCGAGTCTGGAGCGAAAGACGGTACCTGCCCCAAGTTATCGGTGCCGGTGCGCCCGAGCGCGTCCGGGCCGCGGCCCGGGGCCCGCGTGGCGCAGATCACATCGGGGCCGGGAAATAGCGGGGAGTGCTTCCCCGTTTAGCTGGTGTCCGAAGAAAGCGGGGAGTGATTCCCCGGAAGCCATCAGGGAGGCAACCATGGGCACGGGCAAGAGCGCCACGCTCCCCGAGCGGCGGCAGCCCCGTATGCGAGCCGACGCCTCCCGCAACCGCGAACGGATCATCGACGCCGCCCGGGAGGCGTTCGTGGAGTGGGGCCCCGACGTCCCGCTCGACGAGATCGCCCGCCGCGCCGGCGTCGGCAACGCGACGGTCTACCGGCACTTCGCCGACCGCCGCGAACTCATCCTCCAGGTGACCCTGGAATCCATGCGCCGCATCGCCGACCTGGCGGAGGCCGCGCTCGCCGAGGACGCCGAGGCGTTCGAGGCGCTGCGTGGCTTCGTGCACCGGGGCGCCGACGAGCGGATCGGGTCGCTGTGCCCGCTGCTCGCCGACGGCTTCGACCACGCGGCGGCCGAAGTGGTCGACATGCGCGAGCGGCTCGACACCGCGCTGGAGAACCTGATGGCGCGGGCCCGCGCCGAGGGCACGCTCCGGTCCGACGTGGGCGTCGGCGACCTGATGGTCGCGCTCGCGCAGCTCACCCGGCCGCTGCCCGGCCTGGAGTGCAGTGTGGGGTTCGACACGTATATGCACAGGCATCTGGAGCTGTTTCTCGACGGGCTGATGAATCCGGCCAGGTCAACGCTGTCCGGCAGCGCCGCCACGTTCGAGGCTTTGCGGCAGAAGGGCACGTAAATGAGGTGATCCACGCACGGTGAGTCTGTTCTGATCATCGAGACTCTTCTGCTTCCGAGCCCTGTGCGGTGTTGAGCACCGGTTCGTTCTGATTCGTTCACCAAGATCAACCCTGAACTCGAATGGTGGGTACCCCCATGCCAGAAACGGCACTTCAGCCTGATCCGAGGCGCTGGAAAGCCCTCGCGTTCATCGCTGTGGCCCAGTTGATGGTCGTCCTCGACGCGACCATCGTGAACATCGCGCTGCCCTCCGCCCAGGAGGACCTCGGCATCTCCGACGGCAACCGCCAGTGGGTCATCACGGCCTACGCGCTCGCCTTCGGCGGCCTGCTGCTCTTCGGCGGCCGTATCGCCGACCTCTGGGGCCGCAAGCGCACCTTCATCACCGGTCTCGTCGGCTTCGCGCTCGCCTCCGCGCTCGGCGGTGCCGCGACCGGTCAGGCCATGATGTTCGGCGCCCGCGCCCTCCAGGGCGTCTTCGGCGCCCTGCTCGCGCCTGCCGCGCTGTCCCTGCTCGCCGTCCTGTTCACCGACGGCAGGGAGCGGGCCAAGGCGTTCGGCATCTACGGCGCCATCGCCGGCGCCGGCGGCGGCGTCGGGCTGATCCTCGGCGGCGTGCTGACCGAGTACCTGGACTGGCGCTGGACGTTCTTCGTGAACATCCCGTTCGCCGTCATCGCCGTGCTCGGCGCGATGGCCGTCATCCACGACCCGAAGGGCAGCAGGAACCGCTCGACGCTCGACATCCCGGGCGTGCTGCTGGCGACCACCGGTCTGGTGGCGCTGGTGTACGGCTTCACCCGGGCCGAGTCGGCGGGCTGGACCGACACCCTGACGCTGGTCATGTTCGTCGCGTCCGTGGTGCTGCTGGCCGCGTTCGTGGCGGTGGAGTCCCGGGTCAGGAACCCGCTGCTGCCCCTGCGCGTCCTGCTGGAGCGCAACCGCGGCGGTGTCTACCTGTCGCTCGGCCTCGCGGTCATCGCGATGTTCGGCGTCTTCCTGTTCCTCACCTACTACCTGCAGGTCGTGAAGGGCTACAGCCCGGTCAGGACCGGCCTGGCGTTCCTTCCGATGATCGTGGGCATGATCATCGGCTCGACGCAGATCGGCGCCCGGCTGATGACCCGCGTGCAGCCGCGGCTGCTCCTCGTGCCCGGCTTCCTCGTCGGCGCGCTCGGCATGCTGCTGCTGGCCCAGATGGAGCCCGGCAGCTCGTACGCCGCGGTCGTCCTGCCCGGTCTCATCCTGCTCGGCCTCGGCCTCGGCACGGCGTTCATGCCGGCCATGGCCCTGGCCACCTTCGGGGTGGAGCCGCGCGACTCGGGCGTCGCCTCTGCGATGGTCAACACCTCGCAGCAGGTCGGCGGCGCCATCGGCACCGCGCTGCTGAACACGATCGCGGCCAGCGCCACGACCGGCTGGATCTCCTCGCACGGCTCCGAGGCCCGCACCCTGGGCCGCGAGGGCTTCGCGAACGCCGCGGCCGTGCACGGCTACTCCACCGCGATCTGGTGGGCGGTCGGCATCCTGGTGGTCTCCGCCGCCATCGCGTACACCCTCGTCACCGCACGGGCCCAGTCGGGCCACGAGACGGTCGGCGGCGGCAAGGGCGCGGAGGACGAGGTGCAGGCGCCGGTGATGGTCCACTGACCGCGCTCGTGCACTGACTCAAAGGAGAGTTCAGGGCTGGGCCAAGGCCCCTTTCCGTTCCTCGGGGGGACGGGAAGGGGCCTTCTCCATGCCCGCCGGCCGGTGCCTGCCGCCGTCCCCCTCAGCCCAGTTGGAGGGAGCGCTTGGCCAGCCCCATCCAGAAGCCGTCGATGACGCTGCGCTGGGTCGGCAGGTCGTCCTCGGCGGCGCCGAGGGTGACGAACAGCGGGGCGAAGTGCTCGGTCCGGGGGTGGGCCAGCCGGCCGGCGGGCGACTTGTGCACGAAGTCCAGCAGCGCGTCCACGTCCTGCGCCGCCAGGGCCTCGCGGCCCCAGGCGTCGAACTCCGCGGACCACGCCGGCGGCCCCTCGCCGGTGTGCCGCAGGGCGGCGAGGTTGTGGGTGAAGAAGCCGCTGCCGACGATCAGCACGCCCTCCGCCCGCAGCGGCGCGAGCCGGCGGCCGAGCGCCAGCAGCCGCTCGGGGTCGAGGGTCGGCATGGAGAGCTGCAGCACGGGGATGTCGGCGTCCGGGTACATCTCCACCAGCGGCACGTACGCGCCGTGGTCGAGGCCGCGGTCGGGGAAGTCCTGCACGGCGTCGCCCGGGGTGCGCAGCAGCTTGCGTACGGACTCGGCCAGCCCGGGGGCGCCGGGGGCGGGGTAGCGGACGCGGTAGTAGTGCTCGGGGAAGCCCCAGAAGTCGTAGACCAGCGGGACGGTGGTGGTGGCCCCGAGGGCGACGGGGGCCTCCTCCCAGTGCGCGGAGACCACGAGGACGGCGCGCGGGCGGGGCAGCCCTGCGGCCCAGGCGGCCAGCTCCGCCGGCCAGACGGGGTCGTCGGCGAGCGGTGGGGCGCCGTGGGAGAGGTAGAGCGCGGGCATGGTGGGCATCTGTGGGTCGCCGCCTTCCGGTCCCCTTGAAGTTTAGACTTCAACCATACCCGCGCTCGGATGTGTGCTCGCGTGCGGTGCCGGTGTGCGGTGCTCGCGTGCGTTCCGCCCGTGGGCCCGTCAGAACACCGGGTCGATGAGCGCGACCGATTGCAGCGCGGCGACGCGCGCGGTGTCGTCGCCGACGTCCAGCGCGGTGTCGACGAACTTGATCGTGTGCTCGTCGCCGTGCGCCGCCGCCCGGGTCAGCAACTCGTCGGCGGCGGCCGCGGCGTCCCCGGCCGGCGGCGCAGGGACGCGCTCCGGCGGCAGCGGGGCGGCCGGTCCGTACGCGGCGGTGACGGCGGCGCTCGCCGCCCAGGCGGCGGCGTAGCTCGGGGCCCACAGGTCGCAGGGGAGCGCGGGCAGGGCGCGGAGCACGGCGTTCGGGGCGGTCGCCGCGTGCACCAGCATCACCGGCTCGCCGTGGCCGTACGCCGCATAACGGTGGACCGCGGCCCGCACCAGCCCGGCCAGCGCCTCGCGGGCCTCCTCGGGAGTACGCGCCGGGGTCAGCGCGCTCACCGCCGCCGGCCAGCCGGGCGTCGACTCCGGGGTGAGCTGCGCCAGCCGCTCGCGGATGCCGCCGGCCTGCGCGGGCACCGCGGGCACGGCGGCCAGTGCGGCGTCGGGGCCCGCCGTGCCGGCGGGGACGGGGGCGCTGGGCAGGCGGGCGTAGCGGGCGGCCCAGTAGCCCAGGGCGTGTGCCAGCTCGGTGACGCGGGGCCCGGTGGCGGGGTGGCCCGCGGCCTCGGTGTCCTGCAGGGTCCGTACGGCATGGCCCGCGCGGATCACGGTGTGCGTCGCGGCGCCGGCCAGTCCGGGCAGCAGCCGCGGCCACCACTCCGCCAGCACCTCGCGCCACGGGCGGGCGTCCAACTCCCGCGCGAAGTACGTCGGCCAGTCGCCGAGCCGCGCCGGGTCGCCGAGCGCCTCGCGCCAGGCGGCCGGGTCGATGGGCCGGGCCTGCGGCGGCATGTCCTCCAGCTTGTCGCGGTAGTGGTCCAGCCAGCGGTGCACCGTCGCCGCACGGTCGCCGTGCACCAGGGCCTCGACGGCCATCGGCCCGTGGTTGGTCAGCCAGCCCTGCCGCTCGGGTCCTGCGGCGTGCAGCCGCTCCAGGGCCTCGTCGAGCACCCCGCTGTCGTCCCGGGTGCGGCCCGTCTTAGTACGTGCGTCCTCACGGCTCGTCTCCATGCCGGCGACGCTACGTCCGCCGCCGCCGGTCCGTAACGGCCGCGGGCCCTAGGTCCCCGTAGGTCTACGGGCCCAGGCACACCACCCGCACTTTCCGGCCGCGGGAGCAACCAGAAACCCCCGCGCGCCGTCTTCACAACGGGAGGGCGGCCCAGAGCGGTGCCGCCCAGGGGGGAAGGTCACGATGTCGGACGTGACGGGCATCTCACGGACCAGCGGCGGCCGGCACCGGCCCGGGCCGCGGGCAGCCGCTCACCGCCGGGTCTGACCAGGCTCTCCCGGGGCACCCGTACGGCGCGTCGTACGGCGTCCTGAGCCTGCCTTGAGGCGGGGCAGGATACTGCAAGATCACGAAAATCGGGGCACCCGAGGGGAATTCTGTCCTGATTCTCTTCGTTGGACGAGATGCAAGGGACACCCGGTAGGTGTCGACCACCGGTTTGGAACTCACTCGCAAGGGAGTATGCATGGCAACCCGTGCCGTCGCCCGCCGCCAGGCCGAGACCCCGGCCGGCGGGGCAAGCAGCGCTCGCGGCGCTCGTGGCGCTCGCGCCAGTAGCGGCGAGATCGCCGACCGCGACCTCGTCGGGATGTACCTCGACGAGATCGCGCGGACGCCGCTGCTCGACGCTGCGAAGGAGGTCGAGCTCTCCCTGGACATCGAGGCCGGCGTCTACGCCGAGAAGCTGCTCGCCGGCGAGGCGAAACCCGAGGCGGTGGACGCGCCGAGCGCGTCGGCCGACCGGGACGAACTCGAAGCGATCGTGGCCCAGGGCGAGCGTGCCAAGGACCTCTTCATCCGCTCGAACCTCCGCCTGGTCGTCGCCGTCGCCCGCCGCTACCCGCGCAGCGGGCTGCCGCTCCTCGACCTGATCCAGGAGGGGAACGCCGGCCTGGTGCGCGCCGTCGAGAAGTTCGACTACAAGAAGGGCTTCAAGTTCTCCACGTATGCCACGTGGTGGATCCGGCAGGCCATCACCCGCTCCATCGCCGACCAGTCCCGGACGATCCGGCTCCCCGTCCACCTCGTCGAGGAACTGGGCCGTATCCGGCGCGTACAGCGCGAGTTCAACCGCGAGCACGGCCGTGAGCCGGAGCCCGCGGAGGTCGCCGCCGAGCTGGGCTCGACGCCCGAGCGCGTGACGGACGTCCTGGACTGGGCGCGCGACCCGGTCAGCCTGAACATGGCGGTGGACGACGAGGGAGAGACCCAGTTCGGCGACCTGCTGGAGGACACCGGCGCGGACTCGCCGGAGGACTCCGTGCTGGTGATGATGCGCCGCGAGGAGCTGGAAGGTCTCATCGGCCGCCTGGAGCCGCGCACGGCGTCGATCATCAAGGCGCGGTACGGCATCGAGGACGGCCGTGAGCGCACGCTGACCGAGGTCGGCAAGCAGCACGGCCTGACCCGCGAGCGGATCCGGCAGATCGAGAAGCACGCGCTGGTCGAACTGAAGAAGCTCGCCCGCGACACGGGCTTCGAGTCCGCGGCGTAACACCGCACCCCGAGCAGCCCTCGGTGCCTCCCCCCGGCATCGAGGGCTCCTTTGTGCCCGCAGGACTACGCGCCGACGGCGGCGCCGGTCGTGGAGGCGGCGGACACCCGCGCGAGGAGCGGATACGGCCCCGGGACGGCACCGCCCCGCGACGGAGGCGGGCGGGCCGGGCGGGGAAGCCTGCCGTCAGGCTGGGGTGTAGAGGTCGGTGTACGACGGGAAGATGCCACCCGGGCCGTCGATGGTTTCCGCGGCGCGGAGGGCCTTGGCCATGGCGCGGGTGAGGATGTCCGCGCCGGCCGCGAAGACCTCGTTGAGGGCGCCGGCTTCCTGGTGGACCGCGAACGCCGGGTCGGGGGCGGCTTCGCCCGGGGGGAGCAGTGGCCGGGCGCCGGTGGCGAGGGCGAAGACCGTGTCGCCGTCGGAGAGCAGGTGCGCGGGGCGTACGGCACGGGCCAGACCGTCGTGCGCGGAGCCGGCCAGCTTCTGCGCCTGCGCCTTGCCGAGGGCGGCGTCCGTGGCGACGACGGCCAGCGTGGTGTTCAGCGGCGGCCGGGCCGAGGCGGCGAACCGCCGTCCGGTCTCCTCCCGGGCCGCCTCCAACCGCCGCAGCGCCGCCGCGTGCACCTCCGCACCGGGCGGACCTTCCGCGGCCCCGCCGGACTGCTCGGCGTACAGCGCGCCCGTGGCCGGGTCGAGGCCGGAGCCGGCCGCGTTGACGACGGCCAGCGCCGCGACCGTGGTGCCGGACGGCAGCACGGTGCTCGCCGTGCCGACACCACCCTTCATCGCCCCGCACACCGCGCCCGTGCCCGCGCCGACGTTGCCCTCCGCGACCGGGGCGCCGGACGCCGAGGACGCTGCCGCGGCGGCGGCCTCCCGGCCCATGGCGGCGCCGGGGCGGGCCCGGAAGTCACCCCCGCGGCCCAGGTCGAAGAGGGCAGCCGCCGGGACCACCGGGACCACCTGCGCCGGGTCGGGCCCCACCCGGAAGCCGCGGCCCTGCTCCTCCAGCCAGGCCATCACGCCGGAGGCGGCGGCCAGCCCGTAGGCGCTGCCGCCCGTCAGCACCACCGCCTCCACCCGCGGCACGATGTTGCGCGGGTCGAGGGCGTCGGTCTCGCGTGTGCCGGGTCCGCCCCCGCGTACGTCCACGGAGGCCACGGCGCCACCCTCGGGCGCGAGCACCACCGTCGTCCCGGTCAGCCACCCGCCGCCGACCCGCGACGCATGCCCGACCCGCACCCCCGCCACATCCGTGATCCCGTCCACGCCCATGCGACGCACTTTAACCGCCCACCCCGCGCCCCCCGGTGGCAAAGTCGGAGGGCCACGCACGGGCCGCCGTGCACGGGCCAAAGCGCGCACGGGCCTACATCCGTGCCCGTGCCGCCCGTCCGGCGTGCGCGCCGTGGCGCGCCGCTCCGTTACGCCGCCGCCCCGGCCTCCGACCGCGGCTGCCCCGTACCCTGTGATGCATGAGCACCGAGCCCGAGAACCCGCTCGTCTTCGACGACCCGCTGGCGCAGCCGAGCCGGGACGACACCGACGAGGGCTGGGGCGAGCGGCCCGCCGCCGAGGGGAGCGCCGCCGATCTGGCCCGCTTCCTCGACGAGAAGCCCCCGCACCACATCTGACCCGGCACGTGCCCCCGGCGTCCGCCGCTTCCGGGCGGCCGCCCGCAGCCCTACCTCTGCGTCGGCAGCGTGCCGCCGTCGCGGTTCGGCGTCGCGGCGTTCCGCTGGGCCACCAACTCGTCGCGGATCTGCGTCAGCAGCTCGATCTCCGTGACCTCCACGGGGGTCGCCTCCGCCGGGGCCTTCGCCGCCTGCCGCTCCCTGAGCTTGTTCATCGGCAGGATCATCGCGAAGTACACGACGGCCGCCGTCATGACGAACGTCAGCGTCGCGCTCAGCACGGGGCCCCACAGGATCGCGACGCCCTTGGTGACCTCGCCCTCCGGGCTCGTCGTGCAGACATCGCTGAAGCACGAGTGGTACTTGTCGAGGTTCTTCGAGCCGAAGATGCCGACGATGGGGTTGACGACGCCCTTCACCACCGCGTTCACGATGCTCGTGAACGCCGCGCCGACGACGACGGCGACCGCGAGTTCCATCACGTTCCCGCGCATCAGGAACTGCTTGAACCCGGCGACGACGCCCTGACTCTCCGAGGTGCTCCCGGCGCCCTGCGTGCTCAATGCCCTTCCTCGCTTCACTCTCGACGGGTCGGCCGACCCAGCAAGGTATGGCAGAGATACGGAAGGATTGTCCACTCCTCCCGCCCATGCCGGTGACCATCCGCGCAAGTGTCGTCATCGCAGCGTCACCACCAGCCGCTCGCCGGCCCCCGCACCGGCCAGTGCCGCAGCCGTGGACCGCCGCACGGACAGCACCACCAGCGCCCCGTCCTCCCATCCCGCCAACCCCGGTGCTCCGGACGCCGACTCCAGCTCAGGAGCCTCCGGCACGGCAGCGTCATCAGGCGCCTCTATCGACCCGGGTACCTCCACAGCCCCCGGCATCTCGGCGGCCGCCGTCGAGTCCGCTCCTCGCTCCGCATCCGGCACCCCCGCCGCCCCAGGGATCTCCGCCACCCGCGCCGCCCGCGCCACGACCCGGGCCGGGCCGCCGTCCGTCCCGTCCACGGCCAGCACGTCCACCACATCGCCCGGCCTCAGCAGCCCGGCCACCCCCGCGTCCGCGATCCGCACCGGCGCCAGCACCTCCCCGCCGCCGGTACCGCCCCCGCCCCGCCCCCCGGCCGCCGAACCCGTGACGTCGCCGGACGTTCCCCGCTCCGGGCCGTCCGGCGCCGCGGCAGGCGGCGGGCCTTCCGCGTCGCTGCGCGGCACCGCGGCCAGGGCCGCCGCCGTCATCGCGAGCAGGGCGGCCAGCAGCCGTCGACGGGTCGCCAGCGCCCGCCGCAGCCGGGCCCCGCGCGCCGGGCGCAGCGGCTCGAACTCAGGCACCCCGCGCGGCGGCGGCGCCCCACGCGGCGACGAACCCGATCCGGTCGCGAACCCGCCGCTTTCGCGTGAAGTCGCCGCGCCCGCCGGGCCGTTGTCTCCGGCGCCCGCCTCGCCGTAGCGCAAGCCGGCGTCCTTACCGGGAGAAGGAGTCAGAGGAGAGTCGGGACGAGTGCGGACCAGGGCGGACATGGGGCGGGCACCACCTTTTCGTGACGAGTCGATCGCGTTCCGTGACGCCCTCGACTCTGCCCGATCCCCGCCTTCCCCGCTCCAGCTTGTGGATAACTCCCCAGTTGTGGATAACCCGGCGCGCCCAGACCCCCGAGACCCCACCGGTTTCTACGGCAGTTCGATCCCCAGGTCCATCCCCGCCAGCGCCCCCGCGCACAAGCAGTCCCGGTCCGCCGTCGCAGGCAGTCGCCCCATCGCGTCGAACAGCACGCCCCGCAGCCGCCCCACGTTCGCCGCGAAGACCTCCAGCACCTCTTCGTGCGAGACGCCCTCGCCCGTCTCCGCACCCGCGTCGAGGTCCGTCACCAGCGTCATCGACGTGTAGCAGAGCTCCAGTTCACGGGCCAGCACCGCTTCCGGGTGCCCGGTCATCCCGACCACGGCCCACCCCTGCGCCTGATGCCACACCGACTCCGCCCGCGTGGAGAACCGCGGTCCCTCGATGACGACGAGCGTCCCCCCGTCGACCGCCTCCCAGCCGCTCTCGTGCGCGGCCTTCAGCGCGGCGCCGCGCCCCGTGGGGCAGTACGGGTCGGCGAGGCTCACGTGCACGACGTTCGGCGTGGTGCCGTCGGGCAGTTGCTCGCCGTCGTAGTACGTCTGCGCGCGCGACTTCGTACGGTCCACCATCTGATCCGGTACGAGCAGCGTCCCCGGCCCGTGCTCCGGCCGCAGCCCGCCCACGGCGCACGGTCCGAGCACCTGCCGTACGCCCAGGGAGCGCAACGCCCACAGGTTGGCGCGGTAGTTGATCCGGTGCGGCGGCAGGTGGTGCTTGCGGCCGTGCCGGGGCAGGAACGCGACCCGCCGCCCGGCGATCTCGCCGAGGAACAGCGAGTCGCTCGGCGGTCCGTACGGTGTGTCGACGGCGATCTCCGTGACGTCGTCGAGGAACGAGTAGAACCCCGAGCCCCCGATGACGCCGATCTCTGCCTGTACTGCCGCTGCCTCAGCCATGCCGCAACGATAACCGCGCGGCCGGCCCCGGCGGCGTTCAGGCCGCGGACGTCCCGCTGGACGACTTGGAGGACGACGAGGAGGAAGAGGACGAGGACGTCGAGGAAGACGACGAACCCGAAGAGGAAGAGGAGGAAGAAGACGAGGGCGACGGCGAAGAGGACGACGTCGACGACTCCGAACCCTTCTTCTCACCCGACCCCGACCCCGACCCCGACCCGGAACCGCCGGAACCGGAACCGCCCGAGCCCGAACCGCTGCGGCTGTCCGTCCGGTAGAACCCGGAGCCCTTGAAGACGACGCCGACCGCGGAGAACACCTTGCGCAGCCGCCCCTGGCAGGCGGGGCACACCGTCAGCGGCTCGTCGGTGAACTTCTGCACCGCTTCGAGGCCCTCGCCGCACTCGGTGCACTGGTACTGATAGGTCGGCACGTGCTTCCTCCTGGCACTCTCAACTGTTGAGTGCTAACGACGCTTCATCATGCAGCATTCCCGCCCGTCAGTCCACCGGCGCGGGCACCGGGCGGCCGCCGCCACGGACCGTGATCACTCCGTGGCTGTCCGCAGGCCGCAGTCGCCGCCGGAGCAGCAGCAGTGTGGCGCACGCGAGCGCGGTCGCGGCCAGCGGCACGAGGAATCCGGCGTTCGCGCCCGGGCCGTCGGCCAGCCGTCCGGCCGCCGTCGTCGCGGCGGCCTGCCCCAGTGCGACGGCACCCGTCAGCCACGTGAACGCCTCCGTGCGCGCCTCCTTGGGCACCAGTGCGTCCGCCAGCGTGAAGCCCGTGATCAGCGCGGGCGCGATGCACACGCCCACCGCAAGGCCGAGGCCGCCGAGCGCCGCCGCGGACTCCAGTCCCGCGACCGCCCACAGCCCCGAGGCGGTGGCGACCAGGAGCGGGTACGCGACGAGCAGGCGCCGCTGCGCCGGGCCGCGCCAGTGGACCACGCCGACGACCACCCCGGCGAGCATGTTGCCGGCGGCGAAGACCCCGTACAGGACCCCGCTCAGCCCGGGACGGCCGATCGACTCGCTGAACGCCGTCAGCGACACCTGCATGCCGCCGAAGACCGCGCCGACGCCGAAGAACGCCGCGACCAGCACCGGCAGGGCCGGCGCCCGCAGCGCGGAGGCCCGTCGCCCCCGCGGCAGTCCCGTGCGGTCCCCGCGCCCCGCCGGCGGCGCCGTCCGCCACTGCGCGGCGAACAGCAGCCCGCCGCTCAGCGTCAGCACCCCTTCGGCCACCAGCCCCGCCGCCGGATGCACCCCCGTGCACAGCGCCGCGGCGAGCACCGGCCCCACGACGAACGTGAACTCGTCCGTCACCGACTCGAAGGCCGTCGCCGTGTGCTGCAGCGGCGTACGCGGATCCGGCCCGGCGGCGAAGAGATGCGACCAACGGGCCCGCACCATCGGCCCGATCTGGGGGATGGCCGCGCCCGTCGGCACCGCCGCGGCCACCAGCGCCCACCCCGGCGCACCCGCCAGCGCGAGCACGCTCAGCACGGCGACCGCGGCGGCGTGCAGCAGCACGCTCGGCAGCAGCACCGCGGACTGCCCGCAGCGGTCCGCGAGCTTGCCGCTGACGGGCGCGAAGAACGCCATGGACAGCCCCGCCGCGGCGGCCACCGTGCCGGCCAGGGTGTACGAGCCGGAGGTGTGCTCCACGAGCAGCACGATGCTCATGGTCAGCATCGCGAACGGCTGCCGCGCGGCGAAGCCGGGGAGGACGAAGCTGCGGGCCCCGGGCGTGCGCAGCAACTGACGGTAACCGGGCCGCGCACCGGCAGCCCGATCCAGGGGCGTACGGCAGGGAGATCCCGAAGGGGAAGAGGGTCCCGAGGGCGAAGGCTGAGACGGGCGCGACACGGCCCGGTCCTTCCTGCTGCCTGGTAGTGCGCCGACCGCGCCGCTCGCGCGGGACCCACCCGCCCGGGACCGGGCGGGGAGCAAGTCCGACGGCACGCACCGAGAGCCGTCCGCTGTGCGCACCCGTCAGGCGCGCCGGCCCTGCATCAGACAGAGACATCTGTTCGTACGAATTCCACCCCGACCCTACCGAACCCCACCCCGGCCGGCGAAGACCGGAGGCCACCGAAGCCGGCGGCGCCCCGGCCGCCGCCCTACCGTGCCCTCCGCTCGTCCGCCTGCAGCCACCGCGCCAGCTTGCCGCCCCGCCCCACGTCCCGCAGCCGCTGCTCCGCCGCGTCCCGCACCTGGTCCGTCGCCACCACCAGCAAGTCGTCCCCCCGCCGCAGGATGTCCGTCGGCGCCGGCACGAAACTCGCCCCGTCCCGGACCACCAGCGTCACGGCCGCCCCCGGCGGCAGCCGCAGTTCGCCGACCTCCACCCCGTGCATCCGGGAGCGCTCCGGCACCGACAGCGACAGCAGGTGCCCCCGCACCCGCTCCAGCGGCGCCGACTCGATGCCCAGGTCGTACGCCGCGTCGCCGTCCCCGAGCCGCAGCCACCGCGCCACCAGCGGCAGCGTCGGCCCCTGCACCATCGTGTAGACGATGACGAGTACGAAGACGATGTTGAACACGCGGCCGGAGTCGGGGACGTCGTTCACCATCGGGATCGTCGCCAGCACGATCGGCACCGCGCCGCGCAGCCCGCCCCACGACATCAGTGCCTGTTCCCGCCACGGGATGCGGAACGGCAGCAGGCTCACGATCACCGACGCCGGCCGCGCCACCATCGTCAGCACCAGCCCGACGATCACCGCCGGCACGATGTCGTCGCCCAGCTCGTGCGGCGTGACCAGCAGCCCGAGCAGCACGAACATCCCGATCTGCGCCAGCCAGCCCACCCCGTCGGCGAAGCCGCGGGTGGCCGACCAGTGCGGCAGCTTCGCGTTGCCCAGGACCATCGCCGCCAGATAGACCGCCAGGAACCCGCTGCCGTGCGCCAGGGCGCCCACGGCGTACGCGACGATGGCGAGGGCCATCACCGCGATCGGGTACAGGCCGGAGGCCGGCAGCGCCACGTGCCGCAGCGCCATGGAGCCCAGCCAGCCGACCGCCAGTCCCAGCGCCGCCCCGATGGCCAGCTCCAGCAGGATCTCGCCGATGAGGAGGTACCACGCCTCGATGTGCCCCGAGGTGGAGAAGGCGACGACCAGGATGACCACGGGAGCGTCGTTGAACCCGGACTCGGCCTCCATCACGCCCGTGACCCGTTTCGGCAGCGGCACCCTGCGCAGCACGGAGAAGACCGCCGCGGCGTCCGTGGAAGAGACGACGGCGCCCATGATGAGCGCCTGCTTCCACTCCAGGCCGACCAGATGGTGCGCGCCGGTCGCCGTCACGCCGACGCTGACCGCGACGCCCGCCGTGGACAGGACGGCGGCCGCGGGCAGCGCGGGTTTGATCTCAGTCCACTTCGTGCTGAGGCCGCCCTCGGCGAGGATCAGCGCCAGGGCCGCGTAGCCGAAGACCTGGGTCAGCTCGGCGTCGTCGAAGTTGTAGCCGAACAGGCCGTCCTCGCCGACGAGGACGCCGATGCCCATGTACAGCAGGAGGCTGGGCAGGCCGCTGCGGGACGCGAGCCGGACCGCCGCGACCGCCACGAGCAGAACCAGGGCGCCGATGAGCGCGAGCTTGTTGAGTTCTTCGACTGACAGCTTTCTCCCTCTCGTCTTTTCTGCCTTGACGGAGAATTTACCCGGAGTGACCGTCCGCCTGCTGCTTCGGGGGACAGCACAGGGGCCGTTCGGAGCCCCTTGACCGGACGCCTAAGGTTGCTCCAGCAAGTGCTCCGCTGGCTCCAGAAGGACAGGCATGCCCGTCAACGAGAACGGCCGCACGGCAGGCAAGAGGCGCCGCCTCATCTACGTCGCGATCGGGCTCGCCACCTTGCTGGTGCTGGGCGTCGGCGCCGCCGCGTTCTGGACCGTCAGCACGGTGCGCGACTCCTTCCCGCAGACCACCGGATCGCTCAAACTGCCGGGCCTGGCCTCGCCGGTCACGGTCAAGCGCGACGCCCATGGGGTGCCGACGCTCTACGGGGACACCGCCGAGGACCTCTTCCGGGCGCAGGGCTTCGTGCACGCGCAGGACCGCTTCTGGGAGATGGACGTCCGCCGGCACATGACGTCCGGCCGGCTGTCGGAGATGTTCGGCAAGGAGCAGGTCGAGACCGACGAGTTCCTGCGCACGCTGGGCTGGCGGCAGGTGGCGCAGAAGGAGTACGACGAGAAGCTCTCGGGGGAGACCAAGAAGTACCTGCGGGCCTACGCCGACGGGGTCAACGCCTACCTGGCGGACCACGGCGGCTCCAGCCTGTCCGTGGAGTACGCCGCCCTGGGGTTCGTCAACGACTACGAGCCGGAGAAGTGGACCCCCGTCGACTCCGTCGCCTGGCTGAAGGCGATGGCGTGGGACCTGCGGGCGAACGTCGAGGACGAGATAGATCGCTCACTGCTGTCCCAGCGCTTCGACGACGGCGAGATCGCGGACCTGTATCCGCCGTACCCGTACAAGCGCAACAAGCCCATAGTGGAAGGCGGCGCCGCCACCACCGACGGCTACCAGCCGCAGAGCGCCGGCGGGGCGCAGGCGGTGGAGAACACGTACAGCACCGCCTCCGAGGGCCTCAGCAGCCAGATGGGCTCGCTGGCGAAGACCATGGACGACATCCCCGCCCTCCTCGGCCCCAGCGGCAGCGGCATCGGTTCCAACTCCTGGGTCGTCTCCGGCGACCTGACCACCACCGAGAAACCGCTGCTCGCCAACGACCCGCACCTGTCCGCGCAGCTCCCCTCCGTCTGGTACCAGATGGGCCTGCAGTGCACCCGGGTCAGCGACGACTGCCCGTACGAGGTCAGCGGCTTCTCCTTCTCCGGCATGCCCGGCGTCGTCATAGGTCACAACGCCGACATCTCCTGGGGCATGACCAACCTGGGCGCCGACGTCGCCGACCTGTATCTGGAGAAGGTCGAGGACGACGGCTATCTGTACGACGGCAAGACGCGCGAGTTCGGCACCCGCGAGGAGCTGATCAAGGTCGCGGACGGCGAGGACAAACGCATCACCGTACGCACCACGCGCAACGGACCGGTGATCTCCGACCGCAGCGACGACCTGGCCGAAGTGGGCAAGGAAGCCCCCGTGGGCAACTCGGCGCCCGACCGCGGCGACGGCTACGCCGTCTCGCTGCGCTGGACCGCCCTGGAGCCGTCCAGCACCATGGACGCCGTCTTCGGCATCAACAAGGCGGCGGACTTCGACGAGTTCCGCGACGCCGCCCGCGACTTCGCCGTGCCCTCGCAGAACCTCGTCTACGCCGACACCGACGGCAACATCGGCTACCAGGCGCCCGGCAAGATCCCCCGGCGCGGCAGCGGCGACGGCAGCCTGCCCGCGCCCGGCTGGGACCCGGCGTACTCCTGGGACGGCTACATCCCCTTCGACGCGCTGCCCTGGGAGCTCAACCCCGACCGCGGCTACGTCGTCACCGCCAACCAGGCCGTCGTCGACGAGAACGACTACCCGTATCTTCTGACCACCGATCCCGGCTACGGTGCCCGCAGCAACCGCATCTCCGATCTCATCGAGGAGAAGATCAAGGACGGCGGGAAGGTCTCTCCCGACGACATGCGCACCATGCAGCTCGACAACCACAGCGAGATCGCCGAACTCCTCACCCCGCTGCTGCTGAAGATCGAGATCGACGACCCGATGGTGCGCGAGGCCCAGGACCTGCTGAAGGACTGGGACTACAGCCAGGACACCGACTCCGCCGCAGCCGCGTACTTCAACGCCGTCTGGCGCAACATCCTCAAGCTCTCCTTCGGCGACAAGATGCCCAAGGAGCTGCGCCCGGACGGCGAGTGCCTGCACGTGCCGCCCGCCAACCCGGCGGCCAACCCCGACGGCCCCGCCACCGTGCGCGAGTGCGGCGAGCGCGACGCGGACGCCGCCCAGCCGGACGGCGGCGACCGGTGGTACGAGGTCGTACGGAGCATCCTCAAGGACGAGGACAACCGCTGGTGGACGACCACCGGCAGCGACGGCGAGCCCCTCGACGAGAACCGCGACGAGCTGTTCGAGCACGCCATGAACGACGCCCGCTGGGAGCTGACCGCCGAGCTGGGCAAGGACATCGACACCTGGTCCTGGGGCCGGCTGCACCAACTGATGCTGCGCAACCAGACGCTGGGCACCGATGGCCCCGGCGTCGTGCAGTGGCTGCTCAACCGCGGCCCGTGGAACCTCAGCGGCGGCGAGGCCGCCGTCAACGCCACCGGCTGGAACGCGGCGGGCGGATACGACGTGCTGTGGGTGCCGTCGATGCGGATGGTGGTCGATCTGGCGGACCTCGACGCCTCCGGCTGGGTCAACCTCTCCGGCGCCTCGGGGCACGCCTTCCACCCGAACTACACGGACCAGACGACGGCGTGGGCGAAGGGCGAGCTGTACGAGTGGGCCTTCTCCGACAAGGCGGTGCAGGAGGCCGCGAAGGACACCATGACGCTGTCGCCGTGAGGTGTACGGGGCCGCTCGCCGGGCTGCTACGGCGGCGGGAAGCGGTGCACCGCGGAGGGCGTGACCGCGGCGGCCACCGGGCGGTCGTGGGGCTCGGCGGGTACGTGGTCGAGCACTTCGCCGTCGTAGAGGAGTACGACGAGGGCGGGCCCGGCGGCGGGAGGCGCGGCGGCGGGGGGCGCGCCGGTCTCCGCGCCCGTGCGCCGGGGGCTCACGCCCCTACGCCGGTCGCCCGCGCGACCCGTAGCGTCAGGGACTCCGCCGTCGGCCCCACCGTCATCACTGCCATCGCCGCCATCACCGCCGCCGGCGCCCCCCGCCAGCCGCGCCAGCACCCGGTCGTACGATCCGCCGCCCCGCCCCAGCCGCAGCCCCCGGCCGTCGACGGCCAGCCCCGGCAGCAGCACCGCCTCCGCCGTCCGCACCGCCTCGGGACCCAGCCGCGGCCCGGCCGGCTCCAGCAGCCCCCGCCCGGCGGGCCGCAGCGCGTCCGGGCCGCCGTACTCCGCCCAGTCCAGGTCGTCGTCCGCCAGCAGCACCGGCAGCAGCACCGCCGTCCCGCGTGCCCGCAGCGCCTCCAGCAGCTCGCGCGTGCCCGGTTCGCGCCCCACCGACACGTACGCCGCCACCGTCCGCGCCCCCGCCAGCTCCGGCAGCTCCAGCGCCCGCCGGGCCAGCCGCCGCGCCGCCGCCTCGGCCTCACCCGGCGGCACCGCGGCCCGCGCCGCGAGTAGGGTGCGGCGCAACGCCGCCTTTCTGGCCTGGTCGCTGCCCACTTGTCCGTACCTACCCTTATGGTGCTGAACATGGATTCTTCGCGTACTCGGATCACCAAGGCTGTCATCCCGGCTGCCGGCCTCGGTACCCGCTTCCTGCCGGCGACCAAGGCGACGCCGAAAGAGATGCTGCCCGTCGTGGACAAGCCCGCGATCCAGTACGTCGTCGAGGAGGCCGTCTCGGCCGGACTCACCGACGTCCTCATGATCACCGGGCGGAACAAGCGCCCGCTCGAAGACCACTTCGACCGCAACCACGAGCTGGAAGAGGCCCTGCGCAGGAAAGGGGACGACCGGCGGCTGGCCAAGGTCGCGGAGTCCAACGACCTGGCGAACATCCACTACGTCCGCCAGGGCGACCCCCGCGGCCTCGGGCACGCGGTGCTGTGCGCCGCCGAGCACGTCGGCGACCAGCCGTTCGCCGTCCTCCTCGGCGACGACCTCATCGACCCGCGCGATCCGCTGCTGGCCCGCATGGTGCGCGCCCAGGCCGACCACGGCGGCAGCGTCATCGCGCTGATGGAGGTCGACCCGGAGCAGATCCACCTCTATGGCTGCGCGGCCGTGGAGACGACCGCGGACAGCGACGTGGTGCGCGTCACCGACCTCGTCGAGAAGCCCGCCGTCGCCGACGCGCCCAGTAACTACGCGGTCATCGGCCGCTATGTGCTCGACCCGGCGATCTTCGGCGTGCTGCGCACGACGGAGCCCGGCCGGGGGAACGAGATCCAGCTCACCGACGCCCTGCAGCGGCTGGCGACGGACGAGGCGCTGGAGAGCCCGGTGCACGGCGTGGTGTTCAAGGGCCGGCGGTACGACACGGGCGACCGCGGCGACTACCTCCGGGCGATCGTCCGCCTCGCGTGCGAGCGCGAGGACCTCGGTGCCGACCTGCGCGCGTGGCTGCGGAAGTACGTCGCGGAGGAGATGGCGGATTGAGCGAGGCCGTGAAGGGCGCGACGGACACGGGGGAGCAGGAGCCGGCGACCGGGCCGCAGGAGACGGGCGGCGAGGCGACGGTGACCGGCGATGCACAGGAGGCCGGCGGCGCCGGGCCGGGGCGCCGGGCCGCAGGGGTGTGGTCCGTCGATGAGCACATCGACGACATACTGCGGCAGATCCGGCCGTTGGAGCCGCTGGAGATGCAGTTGCTCGACGCCCAGGGCTGCGTCCTCGTCGAGGACGTCGCCGCGGCCGTCGCCCTCCCGCCGTTCGACAACAGCTCCATGGACGGGTACGCGGTGCGCACCGTCGACGTCGAGGGCGCGAGCGACGAGTTCCCCGCCGTCCTGCGCGTCGTCGGCGACGTACCGGCGGGCGGCGGCGAATTGCCGCACGTCGGCGCCGGCGAGGCCGCCCGCATCATGACCGGCGCCCCGCTGCCGCCCGGCACGCAGGCCGTCGTCCCGGTGGAGTGGACCGACGGCGGCACGGGCCGCGGCCGGGTCGACGCGATGCGCCCGCACAGCGAGTCGCCCGCGGGCGCCGGCGGCGCGGTGCGGATCTACGAGCCGGCCGACACCGGACGGTACGTGCGCACCCGCGGCAGCGACGTCCTCGCCGGCGATCTGGTGCTGCGTGCCGGCACCGTGCTCGGCCCGACGCAGATCGGCCTGCTCGCCGCCATCGGCCGCGGCACGGTGCGGGTGCGCCCGCGCCCGCGGGTCGTCGTGCTGTCCACCGGCAGCGAGTTGGTGCCCCCGGGCGAGCAGCTCGCCCCGGGACGTATCCACGACTCCAACAGCTACGCGCTGACCGCCGCCGCCCGCGACGCGGGCGCCATCGCCTACCGCGTGGGCGCCGTCGCCGACGACGCCGAGACGCTGCGCGCCACCGTCGAGGACCAGCTCATCCGCGCGGACGCGCTGGTCACCAGCGGTGGCGTCAGCGTCGGGGCGTACGACGTGGTGAAGGAGGCGCTGGCCGAGCTGGACGGCGAGGCGGGCGGCGGAGTGGAGTTCCGGCGGCTGGCGATGCAGCCGGGCAAGCCGCAGGGCTTCGGCCGTATCGGCGCCGACCGCACCCCGCTGTTCGCGCTCCCGGGCAACCCGGTGAGCGCGTACATCTCCTTCGAGATGTTCGTCCGGCCCGTGATCCGCAGGCTGATGGGCGTCGAGCCGGTGCACCGCCCGGTGGTACGGGCCCGGCTGGCCGGCACCGAGCCGCTGACCTCGCCCGCGGGCCGCCGGCAGTTCCTCCGCGGCTGGTACGAGCACGAGCGGGCCGACGGCGGCACGGACCCCGACGCCGGGGCGGTCACCCCGGTGGGCGGCTCCGGGTCGCACCTCGTCGCGGCGCTGGCCCGCGCGAACGCGCTCGTCGTCGTACCGGAGGAGACCACGGAGGTGACGCCGGGGGCGCCCGTGGACGTCGTGCTCCTCGACTGAGCGGCGGGAGCCGGGAAACGTGCGGAGCCGAACCGCAGGCCGTGGGGGTAACGTGGCTCCGCGCGAATTCACCCCGGGAGCTCCTGACAGCATGAGCCAGCCAAGCCGCCTGACCCACCTCGACGACACGGGCGCCGCCCGCATGGTCGACGTCTCCGCCAAGGACGTCACCGCACGGACCGCCCGCGCCTCCGGGCGCGTCCTCGTCTCGCCGCGCGTCGTCGAACTGCTCCGCGGCACCGCGCCCGGCGAGACGCTGCCCAAGGGCGACGCCCTGGCCACCGCGCGCCTCGCCGGCATCATGGGCGCCAAACGCACCCCCGACCTGATCCCCCTCTGCCACCCGCTCGCCCTCTCCGGCGTCACCGTCGACCTCGCCGTCGCGGACGACGCGGTGGAGATCGCGGCGACGGTGCGCACCACGGACCGTACGGGCGTGGAGATGGAGGCGCTGACGGCCGTGTCGGTGGCGGCGCTCACGGTGGTCGACATGGTCAAGGCCGTCGACAAGGCGGCGGTCATCACGGACGTACGGGTCGAGACGAAGACCGGCGGCAAGTCCGGCGACTGGAGCCGGTCGTGAGGGCCCTGGCGGTCACGGTGTCCAACCGGGCGGCCGCGGGGGTCTACGCGGACACGGGCGGCCCGCTGCTCGTCGCGGGCCTGACGGAGATGGGCTTCGCCGCGGACGGCCCCCGGGTGGTGCCGGACGGCGATCCCGTCGAGGCGGTGCTGCGCGAGGCCGTCGCCGCAGGCTACGACGTGGTCCTGACCACCGGCGGCACGGGCGTCTCGCCGACCGACCGCACCCCGGAGATGACCGCCCGGGTGCTCGACCGCCACCTGCCGGGCGTACCGGAGGCGATCAGGGCGTACGGGTACGCGAAGGTGCCCACCGCCGCGCTCTCCCGCGGGCTCGCCGGGGTCGCGGGCCGTACGGTCATCGTGAACCTCCCGGGCTCGTCCGGGGGCGTACGCGACGGGCTCTCAGTGCTCGCGCGGCTGCTGCCGCACGCTGTCGACCAGGTGCACGGCGGCGACCACGCGCGCGCTGACGACGGCCCGCGTGCGGAGGACGGCCGTCCCAGACACCCCGGCGGTGCCCACTGAGCGCGTCCTGGCCCGCGGTGCTGGCGGAGGGACCCGTGACCCTGCGCCCCATCCGCGTGCGCGACCAGCGCGCCTGGCGGGAGATCAACCAGCGCAACCGCGACTGGCTGCGCCCCTGGGAGGCCACCGTCCCGCCCCCGCCCCCCGGAACCCCCCATACCCGCCGCCCCACGTTCCGGCAGATGGTCCGGCATCTGCGCAGCGAGGCGAGCGCCGGAAGGATGCTGCCCTTCGTCATCGAATACGAGGGCACGCTGTGCGGACAGTTGACCGTGGCGGGTATCACATGGGGCTCGATGCGTTCCGGGCACGTCGGCTACTGGATCGACCGGGATTTCGCGGGCCGCGGTGTGATGCCGACATCGGTGGCGCTCGCCGTGGACCACTGTTTCCGGACGGTGGGGCTGCACCGCATCGAGGTCTGCGTCCGTCCTGAGAACGTCCCGAGCCGTCGTGTCGTGGAAAAGCTGGGTTTTCGCGAAGAAGGCGTGCGCCCGCGGTACCTGCACATCGACGGGGCCTGGCGCGACCATCTGGTGTTCGTGCTGACCGCGGAGGAAGTCCCCGAGGGGCTGGTCAACCGCTGGCGCGGGCTGCGCCACTCGGAGAAATGAAACAAAGATTCGACAGCGCGGGGTAAAAAGTCAGAAGAAAAGGTCGAGATATCAGCCAGATGGTGCGACACACCGAGCCAATTGGCCCATGCGCTGACGCCGCGGCCTCTACCGTGTAAGGCGTGAGCAGCAGCGGCCTCATCTACGCAATGATCGTCGGGGCCTGGGCCGCCTACTTGGTGCCGATGTGGCTCCGTAGGCAGGACGAGCTGAACGAAGCCCGTCCGACGGAACGCTTCAGCACCGCCATCCGGCTGCTGACCGGACGGGGCGGGGCGGACCGTAGTACCCGGGACCGGGACGACGCTGACTCCGGTGCGGACGCGGACCCGGGCCCGGGATCGGTCTCCGGTTCCGGGGAGGGCGTCGCAGGTGACGACGAGGGCCCGGATGCCGCACCCGCCGCAGGCGGCGTGGTCGACGTCCGGGCCGCTGCCGTGCCCGTGACCGACCCCCGCGCCGCCGCCCCGCGCCGTACCCGCAAGGAGACTCCGGCGGCCCCGGTGGTGCGCCAGGGTGTCGCGGCGACGGCGGACGAGGAGCCGGAGGCGGCTCCGGTGGAGCGTACGGACGCACAGGCAGGCGCGACCGCCGGCCCGCGCGCCCCGGAAGAGAAACCCCCCGCGCCGTCCGCCCGCAACCAGCAGCCCCAGTCCACTCCCGAGCGCCGGGCGCGCGCCAGGGTGCTGGCGCGCCGGAGGCGCACGCTGACGCTGCTGTTCGTGGCGCTGACCGTGGGTGCGGTGGCGGCCTCGGTGGGCGGACCGCGCTTCCTGTGGGCGGTCGTGGTCCCGGTGCTGCTGCTCACGGCGTACGTCGTCCGCGTACGCACCCAGGAGCGCCGCCGCCGCACGTTCACCGCGGACCAGGCCCGCGGCGAGGCGGCGGCCCGCCGGCTGCGCGAGGACCGCGAGGCGGCGCCGCGCCGGCCGCAGGAGAACGCGCCCGGCAGCGGTGACGGGGACCCCCGGGACGCGGAGGCCGGCCCCGAGGACGACCCGTCCGCGACCGCCCCGTTCGACGCCCCGGCGGCGGCGTACGAGGCGGACCGCAGGGCGCTGGTGGAGCAGACCGACCACGCGGAGTGGGTCGACCAGCAGCGCGAGCGGGACCGCCCGGCGGACGCCGGCTGGGACCCCGTACCGGTGCCGCTGCCGACGTACGTCACGGCCCCGGTGGCCCCCCGTGCCACCCGGGGCCTGGACTTCGACGCCCCGGACACGTGGAGCTCGGCCCGCTCCAGCACGGCGGAACCCCAGCCGCCGCACCCGGAGCCCGCACCGGCCGACCCCACCCCCCAAGCGGGCCCCCCCCCCCACCCCCCCCC
>NZ_JBDPMI010000014.1:0-204672 GCF_039871555.1 Streptomyces sp. B5E4 | reverse complement strand
GCAACTACACCGTCGAATGGAACTACCTCTTCGCCGCCTCCGTCGTCGCCATCATCCCCGTCGTCATCCTCTTCGCCTTCATCGAACGACACGTCGTCTCCGGACTCACCGCCGGATCCGTGAAGTAAGGCAGACGACGGGGCGACACCGCATTCTTTCTTCCTGCCGCTCGACACCTCGGCAATCGTCCGGGCGAATTCCTCACCAACATCCATGTCAGATGGGGTGAATTACAACCATGCGTCGTTCGCTACCCGTACTCATAGCGGTCCTTGTTGCCCTCTTCGGCTCCCTCCTCGCGCCGGCGGCGGCCGCCCCCGGCCCGCGCGCCGACGGCGGCCCGCCGCCGGTGGTACCCCGGCCAGCACAGTGGGAGGACCTCGGCGGCACCGTCGACCTGACCTCCCGCTCGCGCATCCTGCTCGATCCGGGCTCCCGTGCCCGTACGACGACCGAGGCCGGCCGCCGGGAGCTGCCGGGCCCGGCCCGGCAGAGAGGGCAGGGCCTGGCCGAGCAGGTGCAGGCCGACATCCGGTCGGTCACCGGGCTGCGGCTCGCGATCAGCAGCGGGCCCGTGGAGCCCCGCCCCGGCGACATCCACCTCCGGCTCACCGACGACGACGAACTCGGCGCCGAGGGCTACCGCCTGGACAGCTCGAGCGCGATCAGCATCGAGGCGGCCTCCACCCACGGTCTGTTCTACGGCACCCGCACCCTGCTGCAGACGCTGCGCGCCGACTCGTCACACCGCGCCGTGCCGCGCGCCCGCAGCACCGACGTGCCCACGCAGCAGGTGCGCATGGTCCAGCTCGACGCCGGTCGCAAGTACTGGGAGACGGACTACCTGGAGAACCTGATCCGGCGCATGGGTGACATGAAGCTCAACACCCTCTTCCTGCAACTGTCGGATTCCGAGGGGTTCCGTCTCTACAGCCCGAAGTTCCCCGGACTCGCCGAACGCGAGCACAGCTACAGCCGCGCCGACATCGAGCGGCTGAAGGCACTGGCCGCCCGCCAGCACGTCCAGATCATGCCGGGCATCGACGTGCCGGGGCACGCGACCGTGATCAGCGAGGCGTACGGAATCGGCTTCGGCTCGGGCGCGAACCCGTGCACCGGCGCGCACACCCACTCCCACCTCACCCCGGACTGGATTATCGACATCACCGACCGGGACGCGATCGAGGTGACCAAGAGGCTCGTAGCCGAGTTCACCGACTGGTTCGACGCCCCGCTGTTCAGCATCGGGGCCGACGAACTGCCCGGGCAGCTCGCCGAGTGCCCGCGGGTCAAGCGCCACCTCGCCGAGGACCCGGACGTCAGCACCCTCGGGGACCTGCTCAACCGCTACATCAACACCCTCGACGACGTGGTGACCGCCCACGGCAAGCGGACCGCCATCTACAACGGCACCGAGCACCTGGCAGCGCCGCAGCAGCAGGTCCACTCCCCCGTGGTCTTCCTCACCTGGGAGGGGACCGGCACCGACCCGATCATTCCGGGCCACGACGAGATCGCCATCGGGCCCTTCTACGTGACGCCGAACAACTACCACAGCCTCTACCCGGACGAGCGGTGGATGTACGAGACGTGGGCGCCGAACACCGCGGACGACATGCTCGGCTCCGGCCTGATGAACTGGGCCGACTACAACTTCTGGGCCGAGGACCGGTACTTCGAGCAGGTCATGGCCGCCCCCCGGGCGCTCCTCGCGGACCGGGCCTGGAACGGCTCCGCGACGCCCGACACGCTCGCCGGATTCCGGGCCCGGACGGCCGCGCTCGGCGACCCGCCCGGCGTCACCACCGTGCCGCAGCGGCCCCGGACGGACGACGGCCGCCCCAGCCACCACTGGACGTTCGACGCCGCCTCGTACCCGGCCGGCTGGACGTACGCCAGCAGCCCGCCCAACACGATCATGGCCGACGACGTCGTCGGCGACCTGCCCGGCACCACGTACATCATCAACAACCCCACCCTCGTCGAGGACGGGGTACGCGGCGAGGCATTCCGCTTCGACCACAACCGGGACGGGGTGGGCTTCGGCGGCACCGACGTCGCAGCGCCGTGGACCGCCTCCGCATGGGTCGAACTCACCGCGACCACCAGCGACCAGGTGCTGCTCAGCTCCCGCACCGGCGCCCTGAAGCTGCAGCAGTACGGCAGCGGCAAGGTGGGCTTCACCCGCTTCGGCGACGCCGACCACAGCTTCGGCTACACCGTGCCGCTGAACCGCTGGGTCCACCTGACCTGGGTGGCGGAGCCGGACCGCACCACGCTCTACGCCGACGGCGAACCCGTCGGCGCGGTGAACACCTCGATCCCCCTCCCGTTGCGCTCCATCGGCACCCCCGACGCCAGCTTCCGCGGTGACCTCGACGAACTCGTCACCTGGGACGAGGCGCTGACGCCCGCGCAGGTGAAGCAGCGCTACGCCGCATACGAACGCTGACCTGCCCGACCGCCCCTCTCAGCCGGGGAGGGGCAGCCCGGTCGTGGTGGAACGCCCCGCCACCACGACCGGGCCTTCCGATGTGTCGAAGCTCGTGACCTCCAAGGAGGGTTCGCCGCACCGGTCGTCACCAGCCCCGGGAGGGCTCGCGACTTGGTGGTCTACGGAAGGCCTCGGCGTGAGTGTCGTATTGACATGTCCGCGAAATGGGGCCGTAGTTGATGAAGACACCACAAGCGAGGGGAGTGTCATGCGTGACGCACGACCAGGCGTTCACCGCGCGTTGCTGGCGGTGGCAGCGCTCGGGCTCGTCGCGGCATCGGCCGCACCTGTCCAGGCCAATTCCGAGTCGAAGTCCGAGTCCACGTCCGAGTCGAAGGTCCTGATCTACACCGGCACGACCGGATACCGCCACGCCGGCTCGATCGACGGCGGCATCGGCCCGATCCAGAACGCACTGGACCAGGCCGGGATCTCATGGGAACGCGAGGACTGCGACGGTCTCGGCGGAGCCGTCGGCAACTGCGACCACCCGGACGCCAACCCCCGGGTCTTCACCCCGCAGAACCTGGCCCGTTACGACGCGATCTTCCTCTTCAACGCCTCGTCCCAGTGGCTCGGCGGCGGCCGCCCGGGCCCGCTGTGGGACGAGGAACAGCGCGCCGCGATCCGGGGGTTCGTCAATGCCGGCGGCGGGATCGCCGCCAACCACAACGCGGTCGACATGGGCGCCGGCGTCACCACCTGGGACTGGTGGGACGGCGCGGCCGACAGCGCGGTCGGCACCCTGATGCCCGGCCACGCCGCCAGCGACCTGAACAACGTCGCCACCGTGCACGTCGAGGACCGCGGCCACCCCTCGACGCGCGACCTGCCCAAACGGTTCGCCTTCGGCGACGAGCACTACAACTTCGCCCGCAGCGTACGCGGCGACGCCCGCGTGCTGGCCACACTCGACGAGGAATCGTACGAGCCCGGCCCGAACGCGATGGGCAAGGACCACCCGATCTCCTGGTGCAAGCGCTACGACGGCGGCCGCATCTGGGTCACCGGCATGGGCCACTTCGCCCAGTCCTACACCGAGAACGGCGGGGACAACAACCTCGTCAAGCACCTCACCGGAGGCATCGAATGGGCCGCCGGCAAGGGCAGCGGGGGGCAGTGCACGCCGTGACCGACTGACCGGGATCACCCGCGCCCCTGCCCCGGATCCACTCCACACGGGTAGCCCCTGCCGGCCAGCGCGGTCGTCACGATTCTTCGACGGCCGGCCGGTCGGGGCTCCCGCTCGGTCCGTAAGCGGCGAGCGCGAGAACCTCTCCCCCAGCCACCTCAGTAGTGTGGCTTCGCATGACCGACACCGAGATCGAGATCACCGCAGACTTGGTCCGCGACCTGCTGCAGGAGCAACATCCGGACCTGGCAGAACTGACCATCCGCGAGGTGGCAGGCGGCTGGGGCAACCAGATGTGGCGCCTCGGGGATGAGTGGGCCGTGCGCATGCAGCGCATGGACCCCACCCCGGAGCTCCAGCTCAAGGAGCGGCGCTGGCTGCCCGTGCTGGCTCCGCGCCTGCCGCTGCCGGTGCCGACTCCGGTGCGGTTCGGCGAACCGTCCGAGCGATTCCCCAAGCACTGGACCGTGATGACGTGGGTTCCGGGCGAGCCGCTGGACCACGGTTCGATCAGCCGCGGCACCCACGCGGCCGACACGCTGGCGGGTTTCCTCCGGGCGCTCCACGTGGAAGCCCCCGCCGAGGCGCCTGTCGCCATGGACCGCGGGGCGCATCCCCGAGACTGCACGGAAGGCTTCGAGAACCTCTTCCAGGCCGTTGCGCCCGACGACATCGCGGCCGACATCCGGGCCGTCTGGGACGACGCCGTTGCGGCCCGCGGGTGGGAGGGCCCGAAGGTGTGGGTGCACGGCGACCTCCATCCCGCGAACGTCGTCGTCTCGGACGGAACCCTCTCGGGCATCGTCGATTTCGGTGACCTGTTCGCCGGCGATGCGGCCTGGGACCTCGCCGCCGCATGGTTGCTGCTCCCCGAGGGCACGGCCTCACGGTTCTTCGACATGTACGCACACGCGGACGAGGCAGCGATCCGGCGCGCCCGCGGGCTGGCCGCGATGAAGTGCCTCTTCCTGATGCTCATGGGGCAGAACGGGGATCGGGGCCTTCCCGGCGGCAAGCCGAACTGGGGGCCTGTGGGCCGGGGGGCACTCGATCGTGTTCTCAAGGGCGTTTGAGGGCCGGGGCCGGTTGCTTCCTGCCGAATGAAGTGTCGGGCGCGGTCATATCCGTAGGGGGTGAGGCACGACCCTTACGACCCGCCGTACATCTTGCCGATCTTCCAGGCGCGCGCCCGCTCTCCGCCGTTCTCGGGGCGGATTCGCTCGGCCAGGCAGTGCCGGTGGGAGATGAGGGTGTGGCTTCCCGGACCGTCGTTGCTCCGCGAGTCCAGGACGAGGGCGTCTCCACCCGGGTTCAGCGTGAGCCATTCACCACAGAAGTCGCAGGGCCAGTCCAGCGACTCCAGGGCGGCAGGTCGGATGCTGAGCCGCACCGATACCGGCGGATGCCAGCGGTTGATCTGCTCGATGACTGCATCGATCTGCGAACCGACCGGCGGAAAGAGCGCGAGTAGTTCGTCATGGCTGCTCGTGGTCCGGGAGAACTGCTGGATCATGTCGATGGAGGCTGAGAACCCGGCGTTCTCGTAACCGATGATCTCGACGATCACGCCCCATGGGTGATGGCTGAGGATCCTGGCCCGAACCCTCTGGCCAGGCATGAGCGCCAGACTCTCCGTCTCGAACCTTTCCATGAGCCGCTCCCCTGTCCTCCCGCCCAGCAGGGCGTGATTCGGCGGTGTACGGCGCCGACGCGCACCGCCTCATCCTACGAGCGCGGAGCACGCACAGGAGTCCGCGAGCCGACGCCGTTTTGCCGTGAGGGCACCGTTTCATCCCTGATGTGCACCGCCAGCCGTCGGATCGTAGGCTGGGGGTGGCACCGCCCTCATGGGCTACAGGCAGCAAAGGACCCCTGACATGGCGTGTCCGGCCACCGTAACCGTCGACGGCCGGGGCTGTGTGACGGCGTGGAGCGCGGGTGCCGAGCACCTGCTCGGGCACCCCGGCGAGGAAGTGCTCGGCAGTCCGGTGATTTCCCTGATCGCCGAGGGCGCTCAGGATGTGGCTGATGCTGTCCGCGGTTCACCGACGGACGGCGCTCGATGGTGCGGCAAGGTGGTCTTGCGTCATCGCGACGGTGACCTCGTCGAGGCCGGGCTTGTCGTTCATCGCGGCATGACGGACGACGGGGATCCTGAATGGCTTTTGGTGTGCGTCGAGGCCGGCCGCTGCATGCACGGGACCGGCGGGCTGCTGGGCGCGGCGTTCTACGAGTACCCCCACCCCCTGGCCGTCTGCGACGTCGATCTCCGGGTCGTGTGGTCGAACGGGGCGATGCAGCGCGCGGTGGGTATGACGGAGGAGCAGTTGCGGGGGTTGCGTCCGCGCCAGGCCGTCGACCACCCGGTCGTCGGTGAGGACGAGCGGACCATGCGCCGGGTGCTGGCGACGGGCGAAAGCCAGTACCGCGAGGACTTCCTTCGTGTGCCGGGCGAGGAGCACGAGCACCTGTGGGCCGTCGACATCTCGCCGGTGATGGATGTGGACGGGGACATCTGCGGCGTGCTCTTCTCGGCGCGTGACAGGACGGAGCAGTACTGGTCAAGGCGTCGGCTGCAGCTGACCAATGAGGCCAGCGCCCGTATCGGCAGGACCTTGGATGTGGAGCAAGTGGCCCGGGAACTGGCCGAGGTGGCCGTCCCGGCGTTCGCGGACCGGGTGATCGTCGACCTGCTGCCCTTCCTCCACCGCGGCGACAAGCCGCCCGCCGAGCCACCCGCGGGCCCGGTCACCGTGCGCCGCTACGCCGAGAAGTCCCTCGCCGGCACGCCGGAAAACCGGGGCCACGAGCAGGAGACGGTGATCCACCCGGAGGCCTCTCCCCTTGCCGAGTGCCTGACGACGGGCCGGTCGGCCCGGTACACCGTGACGGAGCCCCTGATCCATAACTGGTCCGTACGGGACCCGGCCCTGGTGGCCGACATACGCGAGATCGGGACGCACTCGCTGATGGTGGTGCCCCTGCGGGCCCGCGACGTCATCCTGGGCGTGGCGTGCTTCGGCCGTCACCGCCACGAGGAGCCGTTCGTCGAGGACGACCTGCTGCTCGCCGAGGAGATCACCGCGCGGGCAGCGGTCTGTATCGACAACGCCAGTCAGTACGTCCGGGAACGCGAGACCTCCGTGACCCTCCAGCGAAGCCTGTTGCCGCGGAAACTGCCCGACCACACCGGCGTCGACCTGGCCGCGCGTTACCTGCCGACCGACGTCCAGGCGGGGGTCGGCGGCGACTGGTACGACGTGATCCCCCTGTCCGGGGCCCGAGTCGCCCTCGTCGTGGGTGACGTCGCCGGCCACGGCATCCAGGCGTCCGTGGCCATGGGCAGGCTGCGCACCGCCATGCGGAGCCTGGCGGATACCGAGCTTCAGAGTGATGAACTGCTCACCCGCCTCGACGATCTCGTCCTCCGGCAGGCCACCCAGGTCGACACCTGGGACGGCGACGGAACGCAGGTGGACATCGGCGCCACGTGCCTCTACGCGATCTACGATCCGATAGCCCACCGGTGCACCGTCGCCAGCGCCGGCCATCCGCCGCCCGTCGTGGTCACCCCGGACGGCACCGCGCGGATCCTCGACCTTCCCACGGGGCCGCCGCTGGGCGTCGGCGGGCTTCCCTTCGAACCCGTGGAGATCGACCTGCCCGAGGGGAGCCTCCTCGCTCTCTACACCGACGGGCTGATCGAGACCCGCGAGCACGACCTCGACGCACAACTGGCCACACTCGGTGACGTCCTCGCCCGCCCCGCGCCATCGCTGGACGCCACCTGCGACACCGTGCTGGAGACACTTCCGCCGGAACGCACCGACGACGACATCGCGCTGCTCCTCGCCCGTACCCACGTGCTGGGTTCCGAGGCGGTCGCGACCTGGGACGTTCCCTCCGACCCGGCCGCCGTCACCCCGGCACGCCGGAAGGTCACGGAACAGCTGGCCCGCTGGGGGCTGGACGAGCTGAACTTCACCACGGAACTGGTGGTCAGCGAATTGGTCACGAACGCGATCCGCCACGGACAGCCCCCCGTCCGGCTCAGGTTGATCCACGACCGAACCCTGATCTGCGAGGTCTCCGACGCCAGTAGCGCCGCACCGCATCTGCGCCGGTCGCGCGCCTACGACGAAGGGGGCCGAGGGCTGCTGCTGGTGGCCCAGCTCACCCAACGATGGGGCACGCGCCACGACCGGCAGGGCAAGACCATCTGGGCCGAGCAGCACCTCCCCTCGGGCCAGGACTCCTGACGAGCAGCCGGCGCGAGTACCGGGACGTCACCCAGCGCTCGAACTGCCGGCGGCTCATCGCTGAGCGGGCGCGCCCCTGCCTGACGCGCGGGCGGCAACGGGGTGTCTGAACCGTCGGCCGGCGGGTACCGGGAAGGTCCGGCGCGACGGCACCGGGCCGTCGCCCCCTTCCCAGGCGAAGGAGACAGCCATGGCCGACCAGCAGGTCCACCAGATCATGACCGCGGCCCCGGTCGCGGTGGGCACGCTCACCGCGGTGCCGGAGGTCGCCCGCAGGATGCGCGACCACGACATCGGCGCCGTCCTGGTCACCGACGACGGCGAGCTGCGCGGGGTGGTCACCGACCGCGACCTCGTCGTGCGCGTCCTGGCCGCCGGCCGGGACCCCGGCAACACCACCGTCGCCGACGCCTGCAGCCAGGAGTTGGTCAGCGTAGGCCCCGGGGAACGGGTGGACCGCGCGGTGGAGTTGATGCGCAAGCACGCGCTGCGCCGGCTGCCCGTCGTCGACGACTGCGGGGGCGTCCTCGGGGTCGTCTCCCTGGGCGACGTCGCCGTGGAACGCGATCCGATGTCCGCCCTGAGCGACATCAGCATGGCGACGCCCAACAACTGACCCGCCCCGTCCCGGGCACCGCCACCCACCCGCTGCGCCCTGTCACACCGGACCGCGTGCGGGCATGCTCAGCGTTCGAGCAGGGTGCCGAGCGGCCCGAGGTCCAGGTTCAGGTCGTCGCGGGTCAGCCCGTGCTCCGCGCAGAGTTCGTCCATGCGCTGGTCGAGCAGCATCAGCGTCGTGCCGACCCGCTCCACCTGCTCGTCGGTGAGGTCGTCCTGATCGCAGCGGCGAAGCGCCTGCCGCTCCATGAGCTGACGGAGCAGCTCGACGACGGTCAGAACGAGAGAGACCAGGTCGCGGCCGACCCGGTCGGGGTCGAGATCCAGCCGGCCGGCCGCCGGGCCGGGGGCCGGTGGGTGCGAGGTCAGTGTCACAGCGGGCCACCGTCTCCCCACGGGGCGGGCACGCGCTCGTTGACGGACGACAGCAGCGCGTGCAGGGAAACGCGCACGAGCGGCACCTCCGCGATCGCCAGTACGAGGTCGCCGCTGACCACGACGCCGGTGTTGAGGACGCGATCGAGCAGGTCCACCAGCGGCACCCCGATGGGTGCACCGCTGTCCGGTTCCTCCCAGGCGACGACCTCGCCCACGTGCTCACCCACCGGCACCGGTCACACCTGCTTCCGCGAACGAATACGGCACCCACGGGCCGGTCAGTTCGATCTCGACGTCCCGGCACTCCGGGCTCTGCCGCAGCCGTCGAACCGCGTCGACGACCTCGCCGGCGCGCGTCTCGTCTACCAGATAGGCGCCGTTCAGGAGATGCGCCCCGCGCCCCGGGGTGAGGTTGGTGTCATGCGGACGCAGCCGCCGTCCGGCGACGGCGAGATTCAGGAAGATCCGCTCCACCTCCTCGACGACCTGGAGACCGGCCTCCTGCCGGCGTTCGCGCTCGTGCCGCACGCCGCGCAGCCGGTCCAGGTACGCGTGGCCCGGGCGGGCCGCCACGCGCCGGTCGTCCCGTCGCTCCGGCGCGTGTGCGGCAGGCACGGAGGGGCGCTCGGCCGGCCGGGCGTAGACCTTCACGCCCCACTCCGCCCGGCCGGCGATCCGTCTCAGGGCCGCGGTGAAGCGGTCGCGGTCGGCGCCGAGCGCGGCCTCGGCCCGCACGTCGCCGCGATAGAGCGTCGCCAGTGGGAGGGGGAGGACCGGTGCCGTGGTGGCCGCGGCGGCGATGACGGCGTGGTGGGCGCGGGCGCAGCGTTCCAGCTCCGTACGGTCCGTCAGCCGCTCGCGCAGGGTGTCCTCGCCGAACTCCGCGGCCGGCACGTCCTGCACCACCGCGGCGAGATCACCGAACCGCAGCAGCCGCACGGGGGAGCCGGGCGACTGCCCCGGCAGCCCGGCCAGGGCGGACTCGTCACCGCCGCGGCAGACCGCGTAGACGTACGTGGCCGTGGTTGCGGGCGCGCCCGGCGGCGCCGCCCCGCATGCCGTCCCGGTCATCAGTGGCGCCCCTTCCGTACGGACTCCCAGCCCTCCGCCCCGGCACGCTGGTGCCGGTCCGCCTCCCCGCCCGACTCAAGCTCCGCGACCCGCTCGCGCAGCCGCGCGTTCTCCTCCTCGACGGCATCGCGATGCGCACGGGTGGAGAGCGCCGGATCGGTCTCCCACCAGTCGATGCCCGCCTTCCTGGCCGTCTCGACGGAGGCGACGAACAGGCGGAGGCGGATGGTCAGCAGCTCGATGTCGAGCAGGTCGATCTTGATGTCGCCGGCGATGACGATGCCCTTGTCGAGGACCCGTTCGAGGATGTCGGCGAGGTTGGCCGGTCCCGAGGGGGTGGAGGGCACATGGGTGAGGGGCCGTTCGGCGACGTGATCCGTCACGCTCTCCGGCCCCCTCTCCGGCGCCCGCCGTCCTCCTCTTCTTCCTCCTCTTCTTCCTCCTCCTCGTCCTCTTCTTCCTCTCCGTCCTCGTCTTCGTAGTCCTCGTCCTCGTCCTCGTCCTCGTGCTCGTCGTACTGCTCGTCCTCCTCGCGTTCCTCTTCCTCCACGGCCTCGTCGTGGCTGCGCACGACCTCGCCGTCGCGGATCTCACCGCGCCAGCCCTCCGCCTCTTCCGACTGGAGCGTGACGTAGCGCTGGAAGTGCTTGAGGTCGAGCCGGAGCCGACGGCCCTGGGCGCGCCAGATGTTGCCGGTCTTCTCGACGAATCCGGACGGGTAGTACTCGACGACCACCGCCACGCGCGTCAGCTCGTCGTCCAGGCGGTGGAAGCTCACGGCGCCGCTTGTCGTTCCCTTCGAGCCTTCGGACGACCACACGATCCGCTGGTCCGGGACCTGCTCCGAGACGGTTGCCTCGTAGCTGCGGGAGGAGGGCCAGACGCGTACCTTCCAGGTGGTCTTGGTCTCGTCCTCCTCGTCCCGGGTGACGTTGCTGACGCCGTTCATGAAGCCGCCGAACTCCTCGAACTGCGTGAAGTGGTCGTAGACCACGCGCAGCGGGCGACCGATGTCGACGTGCTCGATGATGTTGATCGCCTTGAGGTCGCCCGGTTTGCTCCCGCCGCCGTCCGCGCCGACGGCCTCCTTCGCCTTGCCCACGACCTTGTCCTTCGCGCCCTTCGCCTTCTCGGACGCCAGCGCCTTCACGGGGTTCTCCCCCTTGGCGGCGCGGGCGGCGGTCTCGGCCAGGGGGCCGCCGCCCTTGGCGAGCTTGCTGGGGTCGGCGATGTCGGTGAGCTTGTCGGTGGCCTTGCTGACCGCGTGCTTGCCGACCGCACCCAGGTACTCCTTGAGTTCGTCGCGCAAGCGCGCCAGCGGCGCGGGGCCGGCGCTGTCCTCGGTTCCTGTACTTCCTCGCTTCGGTGTCATGACCGCTGCCTCCTGGAGGGTCGGCCGGCCGCCGCCGTACGGGTGCTCCTCGCGGTGCCGCGGCTGCCGCGCTCGGCGCCGGCGGCCGCCTTCTTCCGCGGCCCCGAGGCCGCGGGCCGGGCGCTGCTCGCCGTCTTCCCGCGAGCCGCATGCCTCCGCTTCGACGCGTCGCCGCGCCGATCGCGGTCCTCGTTCTCCTCGTTCTCCTCGTTCTCCTCGTTCTCCTCGTTCTCCTCGTTCTCCTCGTTCTCCTCGTCACGTCCCTCATCGGCGTCACGGTCCTCCCGCTCCTCCCCAAGGAGACCGAGGCGGTCCGTACGCTCGCGCAGGGAGTCGGAGAGGGACGCGACCCGGCGGTCGACCAGCGAGCCGATCGCCTGCCGCGCCGCCGTCACCATCTGGTCCGTGGCCTGGTCGGCCACCCCTGAGAGCTGCGGGCTGCCGGCGACCTTGCGGGCGCCCTTGCCCAAGAGGTCCTGCGGGGCGAGCCGCCTCCCGGCCACGAGGGCGGCGAGGGTGAGGGCGAGTTTGGCCTTCTTCGTCCTGCCGAGGAGATAGCCTCCGGCGACTCCGGCGAGGACGGTCGTCCTGTAACTATCCGTCATGACCCACTTCCTGTGCTCAGAGGGTTGTCGGTGTGGTCGGGGCCACCGGGATCGGCCGGTGCCGCCGGGTGGACAGTGGCGGGCTGCTCCAGCAGGTCGAGGATGCGCTCCTCCTCACGCTCGAACTCCTCCTCACCGAGTTCTCCGGCCTCGTACGCCCGGTTCAGCTCGCCGAGCCGAACCCGCAGCGTGCCCGGGTCGTACAGCTCGCGCTCCGCGGCGTCGAGCAGCCGGCCCGCCACCCACTCCACGCCCCGCACCGGCACCAGCGGCAGCAGCAGCACCCCGCTCAGCAGACCCATGTCAGCTCCTCACCGCTACCGGTCGCGGGGCGGCACCGGCGGTGGCACGGCTGCCCTCCCGGGGAACGAAGCTGTAGCAGGGCAGCGGGCCCGTCAGCCGCAGCTCCACCCGGTCCCGCAGCTCGGCCGCCCTGCGGTCGACCAGCTCTCTGCACCGCTCCGTGTGCGCACGCGGCAGGAGATAGGAGGTGTTGAGCACGCACCCGGGCACCTCGCCGCCCTGAACGCACTCGTCGGCGAGCGCCGCCAGCTCCTGCGCGACACCCTCGGCGGCTTGAGCGGCCCGCCGGGCGAGGCCCTCGGCAATAGACGAGCCGAGGCGGACGTTGCCCTCATAGGACGGATGCCGGCGGACGTCGGCGGCCAGCCGCCGTACGGACGGGTCCTCTCGTACGAGAGCTGCTACGCCCCCTTGTGCCGGCATCGCCTTGAGATTCATCTCGGTGCGGCGATCGAGCCGCCGGAGGGTGGCGAGGTGCGTCGAAGCCGCGGCGTCGAGCGCGCGGCGTACCGTCTCGGCCGAGTCGGCGACCATCCCGAACCGCATCGGCAGCACGGGGGCCACCGCACACAGCGCCAGCAGCAGATCCTGGTGGCCGGTCAGATCGCGCCTGCGTGCCCGCAGATCGGGCGGTACGTCGCTGACGACCGCCGCCAGCTCGCCCGCGGGCAGCAGCCGGACCGGGGCCGGCGGCCTGCCCACCCCGCGGAGGTCGAGCGGCAGTACCAGGCCGGCGTTGACGACGGCGTACACATAGAGCGGAGAGGGGGCCACCGCTCACGCCGCCCTGGTGCGCCGGCTCGAACGGCCGGGAGTCTTCGAGGCGGTCTTCCTGGCCGGCTTGGAGCGGGTGCCCGAGCTGCGTTTGCGGGGCGGTGCCTTCTCCGCCTCCTCCTCGTCCCGCTCGTCGTACTCGTCCTCGTCCTCGTCCTCGTCCTCGTCTATGCCGATCGCTTCCTTGACGCGGCCGCCGAGGGACTTGGCGGCCCTCCTGGCGCCGGTGGTGGCGACGGCGCTGCGGGACATGCCGGCGAAGAGGTCGGGGACCGTCCTGCTGGAGGCATCATCGTTGAGATCGAGCCGGTTGCAGATTTCGGCGAAGCGGAGGTACGTGTCGACACTGGCGACCACGATGCGGGCATCGATCTTGAGAATCTCGATGCCGACGAGCGACACCCGGACGAAGATGTCGATGACCATGCCGCGGTCGAGGATCAGCTCAAGGACGTCGTAAAGGGTTCCGGCGCGCGGGACACAGACAGCGGCCTCGTTGTACGTGGTGGTCGTCGTCGCCATGGGGCTCTTCCTTTTCCAGGGGTGCGGCGTGGCTGCCGTCAGTCGTCGCGCGCGCCGCGCCGGTAGCGCCTGATCCGCTCGTACTCGACGAGGTGTCCCGCGCTGTCCAGTTCCACGGCGTAGGTCGCCAGCAGGCTGGTCGTATCCGGGATCCGAGGCACTTCGAGCACGTCGACGTTCACCCGCCAGCCCTCCGCGGCCCGGCGCACGGCCGACACGCCTTCGGTCTCGTGGCTGATGAGGCGCGCCAGGCTGCGGCGCGCACGGCGAGCGGCCTCCTCGGGCCCGTCGACCGCATGGGCGGCCTTGGTACCGGAGGCGCGCTTCGAGATGGATTTCGCGGCGGGCCGGGCCCGCCGCTCGCGTTGCTCGGACACATGCTCAGTCTGCGGCGGCACCGTTGTCCCTGCACGTGGCGGTGGTCCATACGGGCAGGAGGGCAGGGCCGGCATGGCGTACCCCCAGTGGTCGCCGGCCGCCACCGTCAGGTGCCCGGTCCTGACCCCGGCCCGGGCGCTGCCCCGCGGCGGGTGACGGAGCAGTCGGCCTCGCCGGACGCGCTACGCGGCGGCAGGTCCGCCGGCGTTCGGCCTGAAGGCCGGCGAGGGTGTCCGCCTGACCGGCGACGGCGACCGCAAGGACACCCGCCTGCGCTCCGCCACCGACGACGGGTACCGGCTACCCGGTACGCGTGAGCCCTCGCCCCGCGGTCGGCGACCTGTCGGCACGGCGGACCGTGCCGCACGTCAGCTCGCGTGCGGGTAGGCGACCATCGTGTTCGACGCTTCGTCCCAGAACAGGCCGAATCCGGCGGTGTCGCCGAACGGGAACTCGGTGTTGACGTCGTCGAACTCCTCGATCTTGCCGGTCCTCATGTCGAGTTGCACCGGCGTGCCCGCCGAGCTGAAGCCCTCCGACGTGATGGCGTAACCGAACGCGACGCCCTCGTCGGTGACGGTCTGGAACTCGACCGGATTGGTGGAGTCGGTGCGCTCGTAGCACACGCCTGTGCCCTCTTCGAGGTCGAACACCCGGCCTCCGTGGGCGAGATAGCGGCCGTCGGCCGACAGGTGGTCGTCGATGGGGGTCGAGTCCCCCTTGCAGCGGACCGTGGCGAGCGTCTCACCGGAGGCGCTGTCGACGGCGCTCCACACGACCGCGTCGGAGGTCCGCTCCCGGCCCCAGTCCACGACGAGGAGATCGTCGGCGATGACCTGGGCGATGGGCGACGCCTCCGGGTCGGCGCCCTTCGGCCGGAGGTCGGCGGCGGTCCACCCGCCGGGCACCCAGAAGCCGTCGTAGTCGATGTCGACGCTGGTGCCCATCAGCAGACCGTTGTCGGTCAGCCCCTGGACCTCCCAACTGCTCTCGCACTCGGGGCAGTCGGCGGGCGGCTCCTGGTCGCCGACACCGTACTCGGTGGTGTCGCCGGTCGCCGGGTCGACGGCCACCACGGTGTCGCCGCCGTCCGACACCAGCAGTCCTGCGCCGCCGCCTCGGACCTTGCCCTCACCCGGCACCTCGACGTGGACCGGCCGTACGCCCTCGCCGGACGCGTCGACCGGGAAGATGTCGAGGGCGACGACCTCCTTGCCCCGGTTGACGGCGTCGGCATCGGTGGTGCCGGACGACCAGGCGGCCAGATACTCCTTGCCGTCCACAGTCATCCTGATGACGGGCAAGTCCGTGTTGCCCAGCGGACTGACCGGAACGCTGCTCCAGCGCTTCTCGCCGGTCGCGGCGTCCAGGACCGTGAACCCGTGCTCGCCGGGTCCGCCCTCGCCCTGCCGCTCCCCGTGCACCGCCACGGCGCCGCTCCGGGGGAGCACCAACTGCGTGCCCTCCTCCGTCGACTCCCAGCCGCGCCCCGTGTCGTACAGCGCCGGCACCTCCAACTGCGTGCCGGGCGGTGTCGCTTCGGCACCCGGGGACGGGCCGGTGCGCTTGCCCCCGTTCGCCCCGGGGCTCTCCTCGCCTCCTCCGGAGTCCGAGCAGCCCGCCGGTAACGCCACCACCACCGCCACGCAGGCGATCCACCCCGTCGTACGCATCAGCGCCCCCACCCGTACTCGATCGAGCGCACCACAATGTCACCGTGGCCGGCGGGCCGCAAACCTCGTCCCTGCCCGCGTGGCAGGGAGGTTCGCCGGCGACCGGCGGACCGCCGCCTGCGCCGGTGAAGGCCCGTTGATCCGGCACTCCACGTCGCCGCCGTCTTCATCCCGCCAGCAGGACGATCCAGGGAGAAACGGCTCAGCCACCCGTGATCGCCCGCACGCTCTCCTGCACCGCCGTGACCATACTCGCCAGCGCCGTGGCATCGCCCACGTACGTCCGCAGCCGCGTGAGGCGGGTGGTGGCGATCTCGGCATCCACGCTGCCGTCGGCGACCTCAGCCGCCAGTGCGTCGGCCTCTATCCGCGCCTGTTCCGCATCGGCCGCCTCCAGTTCGTCCAGGCGGGAGCGCAGCGCAGCGAGCGCTTCGAGCGCGTCGCGTACCGCGGCATCGCCGTCGCCGGACCGGACGGCCCGGGCGTGGTCGCCCGCGGCCAGCGCGGAGTCGCTGACGCGGGCGTTGCCACTGATGACGATGCCCTTGTTGACCCGCTGTTCCCCGGTCATGCCGCACCCCCTCCGGCTTTGCCGGGCGCCCCGCCGGCCGGTGCGCCGCCGGCCCTTGCGCCGCCCGTCGGCGCCTGCGGACGTAGCCCTTCGGCGACCGCCGTCGCCCCTGCGCCGGCCGCCATGCTGCCGCTCATGGAGCCGCCGGTCATCATGATGCCCTGGTTGAGGATGACGTTGCGCTGCTGCCGCAGGTCCCCGAGATCCAGTCCGTGTTCGCTCAGGAACGACGCCACCGATTCGAAGAGCTGCTCGTCGATCTGCTTCGTGATGCGGTTGACGTCCGTCTTCTGGAAGAAGTCCCTGTACGCGTGCGAGGAGGCCGCCTCGCGCAGACTCTGCCCGGCGCCGAAGTCGAAGCGCCGGTCGATCTCGACGGCCTTGCGCTCGTCCTGCAGCCTGCGCCGCCGCCGGGCCGGGGTACGCAGCTCGGAAAAGGCGTGGGACAGCGCGGACACCAGCACTCCGCGGCTGTGCAGCAGCGCGTCGGCCAGGCCGGGCGAGACGGTGTCCGCCGCTGAGGGGTCCGCGATCGAGTCGGCCACTCGGTACTCCTCCCTGACGGGCGTCAGCACCAGCGCGTTCGCCTGGAGGTACAGCGTGGCGCCGCTCACCGCGACCTGGACGTAGACCGAGAGCACCAGGTCCGTGCCCCAGCTGCGTACCTGCGCGCACAGGCAGTGCCGTACGGGACCGTCGATCCGCCCCCGGGCCAGGGCGACGTACTCCGGCGACAGCCGGTCGGCCGGCGGGCCCTCGGGCGGCCAGCGACCGGCGGCGTCCGGCCAGTAGACGTGGTCGGGCAGCAGGGCGTTCTGCCGCAGCTCCGTGCCGCGTACGAACACCTTCTCCGTGACCTCCAGACCCGGGATGCGCTCCGTGGCGGAGGCCGTGGCCGTCCGCAAGGCGTCGAGGTCGGCCGCCAGGCGCCGGACGAGTTCATCCGTATCGAACGACACGGGCGACTGCTCGCGCTCCGTCTCCGGCCCGGACCCCAGCGCCTGGTCCTCGGGCCGCAGGCGCATGGCGAACGACCAGGACGTGACCTCGTCGCCGGCACCCACGAAGGGCTGGAAGCCGCGGTACAGGATCAGGTTGGTGTTGTCCGCGAGCGCCGCCGGGTCCAGCGGCCGGGCCCGCCGGCCCCGGCCGTCCCCGCGGAACGCCTGGAACGACTCGGGTGTCAGCTCCTCGCGGATCGCCCTCCTCGCCGCGTCCCGCTGTCCCCAGGTCATGATCCAGGGGAAGACCACCAGCAGTATCAGAGTCAGCAGGAAGACCGCTATCGGCTCCGAGTTCAGCCACACCGGCAGTCCGGCGGAGCCGAGGGTGCCGATCAGCAGGAGCCCGGCCGACATGAGCAGGGCGAGCACGACCGCCCGCACGTTCGAGTCCGGGTGCGGGCTGTCCGGGTCCCGCCGCCGCCCCAACACCGACAGCGGCTCCGCGCCGTGGCTGCCCGACAGCAGCGCGGTGCCCACCCAGTAGACGACCGTGACCACAGGCGCGAGGGCGAGCGACAGGAGGAACGCCGTGCCCACGGCCAGGTCGCGCCTGCGCAGGTCGCGTAACGTCCGCTCGGCGTGGGCGCGCACGGCTTCCAGGTAGACGCCGGGCGAGGACGCCCGCGCCCGGTACCGCTGGTGAAGCAGTTCCTCGACCACCCGCCGGGCGAAGCCCTCGTCGAGCCGGGCCCCGGCACACATGTACCGGGTCGAAGCGCTCCAGTCCTCCTGCCCCGGTACTCCCGCCCCGGTCGCTCCCGGCAGGGGCGGGCCGGCAGGCTGCGGCGGAGGCCCGAACACGCCCCCGCCCGCGACACGGGCGTCGTCCGTCCCACCGGCACCGGTATATGGCGTCGTCACGCTACATCCCCCCTTTTCTCGTTGCAGCGTCACCATTCTGCTCCTTACGTAGCCCGAAGAGGCAGTACATTTCCGGAAACTCCGGCCGCACCCGCGCAGGCTGCTAGGCTGCTGCGCCCTTCGAACCGGACGCGTGGCGGGCCGCGTCCGCCGGTGCACGGGCACTTTCACCGCCGGCCGTCGTGGGGACGGCAGGGCCCAGGCCGTTTCCTTCGGATCGTCTTGCTGACCGGATGGACCGTCGCGGTCAGTACGCCGCGGGGCGGCCCGAGTTCGTCCTCGTGCGGCTCAAGCCCCCGGCCCGTACCGCCGGTATGGCCAGCCGGCGTCCAATCGGCGTCCAGTCCCCCTGCGTAGCTTGTGGCCTGCTCGCCAACCACGAGGGGGAAAGCCAGTGATAGGGATCAAGAAGAGAGCCGTCGCGGCGGTCGCCGCGCTGTCCGCCGTCGCGGCGCTCGCCGTGGCCGCCCCGGCCGCCGGCAACTCGACCTCGCAGAACGCGGCAAGCCTCCGCGGCTACGGCATCTCCAGCGACGGCACGCTCATGGCCATGTTCACCACGGACCGGCCCACCGTGCTCGACTGGGTCCGGGTCATCACCGGGCTGAAAGGTGACACGGCCCTGCTCGGTATCGACCACCGCATCCAGAACGGCACCATGTACGGCCTCGGCAACCAGGGCGGGATCTACACCATCAGCACCCCGCCGCAGACGCCGGACGTGGTCGTCACCAAGGTCTCGCAGCTGCAGGTCCCGCTGTACGGAACCAACTTCGGTTTCGACTTCAACCCCGCCGCCGACCGGCTGCGGGTGGTCAGCGACAACGGCCAGAACCTGCGGCACAACCTGAACGACCACACCACCGTCGAGGACCTCGTCCTCACCACGCCGCCCGGCGGCACGACACGGGGCGTGACCGCTTCCGGCTACACGAACAACGATCTCAACAACCAGACGGTCACCTCCCTGTTCGGCATCAACACCAGCACCGACCAGGTGGTCATCCAGTCCCCGGCCAACAACGGCACGCTCGCCCCGACCGGGTCGCTCGGCTTCGACGCCGGCCCGAACGCGGGCCTGGACGTCTACGCCGACCTCGTCAACGGCAAGACGAAGACGAACACCGCGTTCGCCAGCCTTCAGCCGGCCGGCGGCGGCCCGTACTCGCTGTACGACGTGAACCTGCTCACGGGCGAGACGACCAGCCTGGGCCAGTTCCCACTGGCCATCAGCGACATCGCCATCCAGCTCGGCTCCTACTGAACACCGCTCGCGGCCACCGCGCCGGCCGCGTCGCCCCCGAGCCCGCCCCGGTCCGTCCGGGGCGGGCTCTCCCCTGTGCCCCGGCGGCGATCCGGAGCCGTGCCGGGCTTCGAACTGCTGGACGGCATGGTGCGTCTGCAGAATCCTGTGCCGCGGGGGGTCGCGCACGGGGCGAGCGAGGGGGTACGACATGCGGGTGCAGGTGTTGGGGCCGCTGGAGGTGTGGCGGGACGCGGTGCGCATCCCCCTCGGCACCCCGCAGCAGCGGGCGCTGCTCGGGCTGCTGGTGCTTGCGGATGGCCGGCCGCTCTCACGCGGCGAACTGGCCGAGGCCCTGTGGGGCGACGCCCAGCCGCGCAGCGCCGCGAACCTGATCCAGACGTATGTGAAGCGATTACGTCGGCTGCTGGAGCCGGACCGGCCGGCGCGCACCGCAAGCGAGCTGCTGCCGCGGGTGGGTGAGGGGTACGCGCTGCGGGTGCCCACCGCGGACGCGGACGGCGACGGCGTCGACCTCACGCACTTCCGCCGGCTCGCAGCGCAGGGCGAGGCGGCGCAGCGCGAGCACGGGCCCCGGCGCTCGGCCCTGCTGCTGGGCCAGGCGCTCGCGCTCTGGCACGGGCCGCCGCTGGCGGACCTCCCGTTGCTTGCAGGGCATCCGGCGCTGGTCGCGCTGGCGGGCGAGCGGCGGACGGCGGTCGCCCGGTACGGGACGGCGATGGTCGCATCGGGCAAGGCGGAGGAGGCGCTGCCGCTGCTGGTGGAGTATGCGGGGCGGCATCCGCTGGACGAGGGCACGCAGGCGTGCGTGGTGCGGGCGTACGAGGCGGTGGGGCAGCGCGATCTCGCGTTCGCCGCGTACCTCGACACCCGGCGCCGGCTCGCTGACGAGCTGGGCGTCGACCCCGGGCCCGAACTGACCGCGGCGTACACGAGGCTGCTGCGGGAACCATCGGGCGCCGGGGGCGAGCGGATGCGGACGACGCCGTCCGCCGTCGGCAGCAGGGCGCGGGGCGGGGCGCCGCCCTCGGCGGTCCGCCCGCCGCGGTCCCGGAACCCGCAGCCTCCGGCGGCGCGGTCGACGGAGCGGCAGGCGGCCGTGCCACAGCCGGTGCCCGTCTGGCCGGCGCCGCCTCCCCCACACCCCGTGCCGTCCCAACTCCCCGCCGACGTCTACGGCTTCTCCGGCCGCGGTGCCGAACTGCGCACGCTCGACGAGCCGCTGTCCGCCGGATTCGGCCCGCTGCCGATCCTGGTGATCTCCGGCACCGCCGGCACCGGCAAGACGGCGCTCGCCGTCCACTGGGCACACCGCGCGAGCAGCCGCTTCCCCGACGGCCAGCTCTACGTCAACCTCCGTGGCTACGACCCGCAGAGCCCGCTGCCCTGGGCCGACGCCCTCACCGGCTTCCTGCGCGCGCTCGGCCTCGGCGGAGCGCACATCCCGCTCGACCCGGAGGAGCGCGCGGCCCGCTTCCGCACCGAGGTCACCGGGCGGCGGATGCTCGTCGTGCTGGACAACGCGCTGTCGGTCGAGCAGGTACGCCCCCTGCTGCCCGGCTCGCCCTCGTGCGCCGTGCTCGTCACGAGCCGGGACAGCATGGCGGGCCTGGTGGCGCTGCACGGTGCCCGCCGCCTCGCCCTGGGTCCGCTGCCGCGGCGCGAGGCGATCGCGCTGCTCCGGCGGCTGATCGGGGAGAGAGCACCGGCGGATGCCGCGGCCTGCGCCGCGCTCGCCGAGCAGTGCGCGCGGCTGCCGCTGGCGCTGCGGGTGGCGGCGGAGCTGGCGGCCAAGCACCCGGGGGTGGCACTGGCGGAGTTGGTGACGGAGCTCGGCGACCACCGGCGGCGGCTGGATCTGCTGGACGCGGGCGGCGACCCCCGGGCGGCCGTACGGTCGGTGCTCTCCTGGTCCTACCGGCATCTGCCGCCCGCCGCCGCGCACGCCTTCCGGCTGCTGCACCTGCACCCCGGCCCCGACTTCGACGCCCGGTCCACCGCGGCACTGCTCGACGCGCCGGAGGACGACGCCACCCGGCTGCTCGACACGCTGCGTCGCGCGCACCTCGTGCAGTCCCCGCGGCCCGGCCGCTTCGCGATGCACGACCTGCTGCGCGCGTACGCGGAGGACATGGCGCGGCGGCACGATACCGAGGAGAACCGCGGGCTCGCGCGCGTCCGCCTCTACGACCACTACCTGGCCGGTGCGATGGCCGCAATGGACCAGCTCTACCCGGCAGAGCGCCACCACCGCCCGGCCAGCGCCCGCCCGCTGCCCCCGGCACCGGTACGCGAACCCGCCGAGACCCTCGACTGGCTCACCGCGGAGCTGCCGGTGCTGGGCGCGGTGTGCGCCGCGGCCGCAGCCGGGCCGCTGCCGGAGTACGCGGTCCGCATCTCGGCCGTGCTCTTCCGCCACCTCGACGGCGGCCATCACGCAGAGGGGCTCTCCTTCCACACCCACGCGCTGCACGCCGCGGAACGCACCGGCGACATCTCCGGCGAGGCACACGCCCTCACCAGCCTGGGTGCCGTCCACTGGCGACTCGGCGAACACCTGCCCGCCGAGGAGTACCTGGAGCGGGCCATCGTGCTGCACCAACGCTCCGGCGACCTCACCGGCCTGGCCCGCGCCTTGTCGAACCTCGGCAACGTCCACTGGCGACTCGGCCGGCTCGACGGCGCCGCCGACTGCCACGAGCGCGCGCTCGCGCTCTACCAAGAAGTCGGCGACCAGGTCGGCCAGGCCCGCACGCTGACGAACGTCGGCAACGTCAGTCTCCGCCGCGGCGACCTGCCCGGGGCCGCCGCCCATCAGCGCCGGGCGCTGGCACTGCACGCCGTCACCGGCGACCGTCCCGGCCGCGCCCGCACGCTGATGTTCCTCGGCCGCGTCCAACTGCGGCAGGGGTACCTGACGGCCGCCGCCGAGCACCTGCGCCAGGCACTCGACCTCTACCGCGCGCTGGGGCACGAGGGCCGCGAGGCGTACGCGCTCAGTGCGCTGGGCGACCTGTACCTGGCGCAGGAGCGGTACGCGGATGCCGCCGACCACCACCGCAGAGCGCTGCGGCTGTTCGGCACCACCGGCGAGCGCTACGGCGAGGCGGCGGCACTCAACGGCCTCGGCGAGGCTCTGCTCGGCGCCGGGCGCCCGGCGGAGGCGCTGGTCCACCACGTACGCGCCGGGGAGGTCGCCGCCACCACCGGCGAGAACGCCGAGCAGGCCCGTGCCCACACCGGCGCGGTACACGCCCGGCGCAGCGCCGACGCCGCCCCGCACACCCCCGCCCCCGCCACCACCTCCGACCGGTCGTGACCGCTCTCCCCCGGCCGCGGTGGAAGGTCCGGGGGGTAAGAGCGGCTGACGAACAGCCTGGTCGTCGGCGTCACCACAACCACGCTGGCCGTCGTCCTGTTTGCCATGGCAGGACACGCCCTCACCCAGATGCGGCGCCCGCTGGTCATGGGGGTCCGCCGCTGCGCTGCCGCTGCCCCCGGGCGCACCGTCTCCGACTCCTTCGACGTCCGCATCTACGGGGGCGGTGCGTACGACCTCTCCTGCTACGGCCCCGACGGTTTCGCCCGCAGACTCACGGGAGACCTCGACGCCGACGGCGCCACCGCGGAGGTCTCCGCCGCTCTCGGCAGCACCCGGGGCGGCCTGGTCACACTCGTCTGCACCAACACCGGGACGACAGCGGTGGCCTTCACGGTCGAGCACAGCCTGCACCTCGGGAAGACCGGTTCGTGATCGCGTTGGCTATGGTGGCGGGCCGCGATCAGCAGGCTGCCAACGACACGAAGGGCCGGCACTCGTGCGCACTGTCCACGTCGTCACCCACCCGGAGGCGACACACCACGTCGAGGGAGCCGTCGGCGGATGGCACGACTCCCGCCTGACACCGGCCGGCCTCCGAGCAGCCGCCTCCCTCGCCCAGGCGCTGCGGGCCCGGATCCCGGACGGCGCCGAGGTCGAGCTGTTCTCCTCGGATCTGCAGCGCACCCGGCAAGCCGCCGAGGAGGTGGCCGAACTGTTCGGCGTGACCCCGATCCCTGATCGCAGGCTACGGGAGAAGTCCTACGGCCAGGCGCAAGGGAAGCCGCAGGAGTGGCTGGACCGGCGCTTTGTCCCGCCACCAGCCGTCGGGGAACGGATGGACCATGACGAGGGTGTGGAGGGTGCCGAGACGAAGGCGGAGTGGGCGCAGCGCAGCTACGCGGCCATGGGCGAGATCCTGCAGCGTCCGTGCGAACACCAGATCGTCGTGACGCACGGCGGCTCGCTGACCTTCGTCATCGCCTCCTGGATCAAGATGCCGATCGAGTCGGCCGGCTACGTCAGCTTCCGGGCTCCTTCCGGCAGCATCACCACGCTGCGCGAGGACGACTTCTTCCACAACCGCCATGTTGTCAGCCTCGGTGATGCGCGCCATCTCGACACCGCACTCAGAGCTGTCCCGTAAATGATGCACGCGGGCGATTCCGGACACTGCCTGGCGGACGCCCTCGCCGCGCAGGCGGCAGTCGCGCGTGCGCGAGTCGGACATATTCGAACATACGCGTCGAGGGTGACGGCCACTCGTTCGGCCGTGGCGGACCCGTTCGCGCTGTCAGACTCCCAGGAGAGAACGCGCCGGTGGGGCGTGGGCGAGGCGGGAGCGGCGAGGCAGGGTGGGCGTGACCGAGCGCGGTACGGCCGGCCGTGCCGCTCCGGACAGGGCGGGGCCGGGCGTGACGGACTACGGCGTCCCGCGCGCACGCGCGGTGACGGAGGACGGGCCGGACGGGCGACACCGCGGTGGCGGAGCCGGCGATCAGCGGCTGGACAAGGGGGCGGCGCGTCCGGTCCCGCGGCACGTGGCCTGCGTGATGGATGGCAACGGCCGTTGGGCGCAGCGGCGTTCGCTTCCCCGTACGGCGGGTCACCGGGCCGCGGAGACCGCCGTCATCGACGTCATCGAGGCGGCCCGGGCCGCCGGCGTGGAGTGGCTCAGCCTGTACGCCTTTTCCACCGAGAACTGGACCCGCCCTGGCACCGAGGTCGAATTCCTGATGCGTCTGGTGCGCCGGGTGGTGCGCAAGCATGCGCCGCTGCTGCTCGCGCGCGGCATCCGCTGCCGTTTCCTCGGGGTCGCCGACCCGCGCATCCCCCGTGAACTGACCCAGGATTTCTATGACTTATCGGCGCTCACCGCCGACAACCGGGGGATGACGCTGACCGTCGCCTTCGACCACGGCGGGCGCCGCGACATCGTCGAGGCTGCAAGGTCGCTGATCCGCAGCGGGACGCCGGCCGACGAGGTGACCGAGCGGCTCTTCGCCGACCACCTGCCCTTCCCCGACACCCCCGATGTGGATCTGGTCATCCGCACCTCCGGTGAGCAGCGCATCTCCAACTTCATGCTCTGGCAGGTCGCCTATGCCGAGTGGGTCTTCCCCGAGGTGCTCTGGCCGGACTTCCGGGCTCCCGACCTCCTCGCCTACCTGCACGCCTACCGGCGCCGCGACCGCCGTTTCGGCGGCGTGCCCGCCCGGACGAACGGAGACCCATCATGACCACCGAAACCACGGGAACGGGCGACGACGCATTCCTGTTCGGCCCGAAATCGCACTTCAGCGCCTTCTTCGACGATCCGCGCTGGGCCCTGGCCATCATCCGCGCCACCGTGCTGGAGGCCGCTCACCCGCAGATCGGCGCCGCCCTCGTCGACAACTCCGTCTTCGTCGCCCACCCCTGGCGCCGACTGCGCAACACCTTCCTCAGCATGCGTCGTATGTTCGGCACCGATCCAGCGGTACGGGAACGGGAGGCCGCCCGACTCAACCGGCTGCACGCCCGCATGAGCGGCTCCGACTCCCGCGGCCGCGCCTACGACGCGAGGGACCGCGCGACCCGCGCCTGGGTGGTCGCCACCCTCTTCGAAAGCGCCGTCACCATGTGCCGGCTGAGCGGCCAGCCGCTGGGGCAGGACACGATGGAGCGGATGTACGCCGAGTACCGCGCGTTCCTGGCCGCGCTCGACGGCGACGCCGCAGAACTCCCCGAGGACCTGAACGACTTCTGGCGATACTTCGACCGGGTCGTCGAGAACGAGCTGGAGAACACCGAGGCGGCCCGCGTCATCCTCTACCGGCTCTTCGACCACCTGCCCGCCCCCGCGCTGCTCGACGGCGCGCCGACCCTCTGGGCGGCCGGCCGCGCTGTCGCCGGTCCGCTCATCGGCGCGATCACCGTCGCCTCGCTCCCCGAGCCCTACCGACGCCGGGCCGGCCTGCCCGAGATGCCCGGCGCCCCCACCCTCATGCAGGGCGCCTACCTCGCCGCCGGGCTCACCCGATTCCTGCCCGAGCGCTGGATCAATGCCGAAAGCATCATCGAAGCACTCTCACTCCCGCCCGACAGCGACGACCCCCGCGCCCGCACCGTAACCGCCCTGCGCGCCCGCATGAAGCAGGCATCGGCCCTCCTCCGCCTCCTCACACCACTGGGCGGCGACACCGGCCCCGGCCCGGCACCTGCGGCGGCCACAGAAAAGGGCCGGCGCTCGGCGGAGGAGTTCTTCCGCCGAGTGCTGGACCAGACCGGCGACGGCCATCTCGACTGGCCTGACCTCGCCGCGATGGCACGCGAACTCTCCACCCGCCTCGACCTGGACGAACCCGAGGAGGCCCGGCTCTACGACGCCTTCGCCGCCTGGTGGCGCGAGCTCCAGGCCGCCCTCGACACGGACGGCGACGGCCGCGTCAGCGCCGAGGAGTACGCCACCGCCGTCCCCTCCCTTGCCGGGCCCGCGCTCATCCGCGTTGCTGAGGTCCTCTTCGACGCCACCGACAAGGACGGCAACGGGAGCATCGACGCGGACGAGTACCGAACCCTCTTCCGCACCGCCTTCCACCGCGACCTCACCACCGACGGCACCTACGGCCGGAGCGCCTTCGTGGGCGACTTTCTCTCCTTCATGGCGGGCCGCCGCACCAGCACCCCGTACGACCCGCTCCTCGCCGACGCCTGACGCGTACCCGGGCATACGCCCGGCCCGCGGGGGTCAACACCCGCGGCCCCACGATCCGCCTCACCCCGCCCGTGGTCATCACCGGGGAGGACCTCGACCGGGCCCTCACCCGGCTCTGCGGCACCCTCGCCGGCTGACCCGGCCGCGCCCCGTCCCGGGGCAGGGTACGCGTCCGCACCCTGCCCCGGGACGCCCGCATCCGCCGTACGACTGGTAGACGCCCCCCATGTCACCGTGGCCTGCGCGTCCCTTCGCGGCGAGCACGGCGGGGACGGAGAATGCGGGACCGCAGCGGCATCTGCGGAGACCAGACGAGCGAGGCGGCCATGGCGGGTTCCACCACTCCGAAGGAGACCCCGGCCATCCGGAAGGAGGTCGCGGGCGAGCTGTCGAAGATCTTCAGTCTCCACGCCGCAGGCCTCGACTGGCCGCGGGCGATCCTGTTCCTGGACATCGCGCTGGTGCCGATGCTGGTCTTCTGGGCGATCGGGCACGAGCAGTACCTGCTCAGCGCGCTGTTCGGCCTACTGCTCGCGGCACTGGACGACCCCGGTGGCAGCTACGGGCGCCGCGCGGCGCGCATCGCGGTCTTCGCGCTGGTCGGCGCAGGGCTGACGGCGCTGGGCTTCGCCATCGGGGGGACCGCCTGGGGCTGGCTGGTCGTCGTGGGTTTCGCGGTCACGCTCGCGGCCGGTCTGGCGGTCGCCTTCGGGGTGCGCAGGTTCGCCACCGCCCTGCTGCTCAACGTCTGGTTCATCGTCGCGCTCGCGCTTTCGTTCCAGCTCCATCAGCACGCTCGTCCCACCAGCCACATCTGGGCTCAGGTCCTTGCCTGGTCGGGAGGAGCGGCGCTGTGGATCGCGGTGACCTTCACCGTGTGGCTGATCCGTGGGCGCGAGGACCGGCCCCAGCCGGTCACGGAACTGCCGGATGACACCTCACGGCAGCGGCTGACCGGGCCGGTGATCACGTTCGCGGTGATCCGCGCCGGGGGCGTGGCGTCGGCCTGTGCGCTTGCCTTCGGGCTGGAACTGTCGTACGGCTACTGGATTCCGATCGCGGCCGTCATCGCGATGAAGCCGAGTCTGGAGCAGACCACGCTCGTCGCCGCACAACGCCTCGCCGGAGCTCTGATCGGCGCTGCCGCGGCTTCGCTGCTGATCCTGTTGCCCGCGAGCGAAACCGGGACCAAGCTCTTCGCCATGATCCGCGGGCTCGAAGTGGTCGCGCTCGTCCTGCTGATGCACGCGGTGGCGATCCGTTTCTGGAACTACGCGCTCTCCAGTGCGGCCGTCGCCGCGGGAGTGCTCGTCCTGGTCAGCCTTCCGCATCGGAGCGACTACGCCGTCGAGGGCTACCGCGTGCTGTGGACGGCGTGCGGCGTGGCGATCGGCCTGGGCCTCATGCTGCTGGCGGGCAGGCTCGGCAAGCGCGACGACGAGACACCCTGACCGCCGCCCTGCACCCGCGCGCCCCTTTGGGGCGGCTGTTCGCGGCCGGCAGCGGGCGACCATCCTGACCGGCAGGTCTCCACAGCAGGCGCTCGCGAGTCGCCTCGGGTCTCGTGCCCGGTTCGCCACCCCGCCGCAGTGCGCGCCACTTTCGTACGCGTGCCGTCATTCACTCCTGCTCCGAAGACGCGGCTGGGCCGGCGAGTGGCAGCGTGACGCGGAACGTCGCCCCAGCGCCGTGCTCGGTGTCCACGATCACCGTTCCTCCGTGGGCGGCGGTCAGCGACGCCACGATGGCCAGGCCCAGACCGGAACCGCCGGTGCTGCGGGTGCGTGAGGTGTCGGTGCGGTAGAAGCGTTCGAAGACGCGCTCGGCCTGCTCGGCGGTGAGGCCAGGGCCCTCGTCGGCCACGTCCAGGACTACGGCGGCCGTGGTGTCGAGGCGGCCGGGGCGGAGCCTGAGCGCGACCGGTGTGCCGGGTGGGGTGTGGGTGAGCGCGTTGCCGGTCAGATTCGTCAGTACCTGACGGAGCCGGTCTGCGTCGCCGCTGACCACGTAGGCGGTACTGCCGTCCGCCGTGAGCCGGATGTCCCGGTCGGGAGCGAGCAGGCAGGCGTCGCGAGCCGCGTCGGCGGCCAGGGCCAGCAGGTCGACCGGGCTGCGCCGCAGGGGTCGCTGCTGGTCGAGGCGGGCCAGAAGCAGGAGGTCTTCGATGAGGGTGCCCATCCGGGTCGCCTCGGTTCCCACGGTGGCCAGGATCTGCTCGAGTTCCGCACGGTCCCGGCGGGGTCCGCGGTGGCAGTAGTCGGCCCAGGCCCGGATCACCGCCAGCGGTGTGCGCAGGTCGTGGCCGGCGTCCGCTACGAATCTACGCATGCGTTCCTCCGAGCGCCGGGCCGTCGATTCCGACTCGGCCCGGGCCCGGAACGCCCCTTCGATCTGGCCGAGCATCCCGTTCAGGGCGCGGCCCAGCCGGCCCAGTTCGGTCCTCTGCGGATGTTCCGGGACCCGCTGGGTGAGGTCGCCGGCGGCGATGGCGGCCGCGGTCTTCTCGACTCTGACGAGCGGTCGCAGGGCGGTTCGTACGAGCGCCGTGCCGACGACGGCGACGGTGAGCAGGCAAAGTGCACCCACGGTGACGTCCACGGTCACGAGTTCGGAGACGACGGCCTGGTGGTCGCCGAGTGCCGCCGCGGCCACGATCCACCCGGAGGTGTCCGGCAGCGGTTGGACCAGGATGCGCCAGTCGCCGTCGCTGGTTGTCGACGACACGGTCATCGGGTGTCCCTCGTGCTTCTTCAGCCAGGCCGCGTCCTCGGGCACGTCCAATGCCGCCGCTTCCCGCCCGGCCTCGGGCTCCGGTTCATGGGGGTTGCGCACCAGGCTCCCGTCGGCGTCGTGCCGCTGGACCCGGTACAGCCCCACGCCAGCCACCTGGGGCTTGCCTTCGGTATCGCTACCTGCCGAGCCGGCACTGATCGGTGTGTCGGGGTACCCCAGAGCCACCAGGCCGAGCTGGGCGTCGGTCCGGTCCAGCAGTTGCCCGCGCAGGACGACCACTCCGGCTGTGCCGATGGCCGTGAGCGCCACGGCGACGAGCAGGAGGATCGCGGCCACCAGCCGGAACTGCAGTGACAACCGCCCGAGCCCGCGGTGGATCACGACGGCGGCCGCAGCACGTAGCCGACTCCGCGAACGGTGTGGATCAGCCGGGCTCGCGGCTCGCCGATCTTGCGGCGCACGGAGTGGACGTAGGTCTCGACGATGCCGCCGTCCCCGCGGAAGTCGTAGCTCCACACCTGGTCGAGGATCTGCGCCTTGGACAGCACCCGGCCGGGGTTGGCCATGAAGTAACGCAGGAGCTTGAACTCGGTCGGGGACAGGGAGATCCGCGCACCGCCGCACCGCACCTCGTGGCTCTCCTGGTCAAGCTCCAAGTCGGCGAAGGACAGCCGGGCGGCCGGGAGGTCACCGCCGGCGTGTGACTGCCGGCGCAGCACGACGTGGATCCGGGCGATCACCTCGTCCAGGCTGAACGGTTTGGTGATGTAGTCGTCGCCGCCGATGGTCAGACCGCGGACCTTGTCCTCGGTGGCGTCCCTGGCGGTGAGGAACAGCACCGGTACCGGTACCTCCGCGCGCAGTTGGCGCAGGACCTCGAAGCCGTCCATGTCGGGCAGCATCACATCGAGGACGACCGCGTCGGGGCGATGCCGCCGGGCCTCGGCCAGCGCCTCCTGCCCGGTGGCCGCGGTGGCCGTGTCGAATCCGGCGTAGCGCAGACTGCCCGCCAGCACCTCAAGGAGGTTCGGCTCGTCCTCGACCACCAGCAGCCTCGGCTTCGGCCCTCGCCGATGTGCCGTGCCCGCCTCGCTCATCGATGCCTCCCCTGCGCGGGTGCGTTCTCGGCCGGAGGGGCATCATGGCCCGCCAAGCTGAGCGTTTACTGAGAGTTGACTCAGAGTCCGCCGGCGCCAAGCCACCGCGCCCGCGGGGCGGATCTTCCTGCGGCAGGGCCGGAGAAGCGTTCCGGCGCGCACTTTCATCCGCGCATGCCCGCTCAGCCCACCGGTGGGACGGGCGTGGCCGGTGAGGGCATGCAGCAGCGGGTCGCCTCATCGGGCATCCGGGCCTGAGGGAACTCTGAGGTTCCGCTGAGGACGCGCTGATCCTGCTCCGGCACTCTTCCGGCTCGTACGACACGGGTCGGCCCGACCGGGCCGACCGCGTAGCGGGACGACAAGGAGTGCCAAAGATGGGAAGAACTCTGAGCCGGGCGGTGACGGCATTCGCGGCGCCCGCGCTGGCGCTGCTCCTGGCCGGCTGCGGGGCCGGCGGCGTCGGGGGGTCGGACGACTCCGCATTCCAGGAGCAGGCTTTGAAGCTCACGAAGTGCCTGCGTGAGCAGGGCTTGGACGTGGAGGACCCCGTGAACGGTGTTCCGGCCCCGGTCAAGGACGTGGATCCGCGGAAGATGGACAAGGCCATGCAGGCATGCCGCAAGTACCAGCCGCCGAAAACAGGCGATGGCGGGGGACAGCAGCAGGAAGTGGAGCGTGCGCTGAAGATGGCCGAGTGCCTGCGGGAGAACGGCGTGGAGGACTGGCCCGACCCCAAGACCGACGGCGGCTTCTCGCCTGTACCTGAAGCCATGGACGACCCGGACCGCGAAGCCGCCGAGAAGAAGTGCACGGCCGAGCTGCCCGACCCGGAGGGGCAGTGATGGGCGAGCCGGACGCCGTGCAGTCGGCACAGGAGTCACCCTCCGACGCATCCGGGTCGCCCCGGCGCCGCACCCGGCGCGGCAGGAGGATCGCCGTGGGTGCCCTGGCCCTGGCCACCGGCGGCACCCTGGCCTTCGTCTGGTTCACCGTGCGCGGCGACGACGCGCAGGGCTCGCAGACGGACGGGCTGCCGCCGGAGACCACCACGGTCAGGAAGCAGACGCTGCGGGACACCCGTACCGAGGACGGTGAACTCGGCTACGGCCCGTCCACCGCCGTGACGGGGCGGCTGGCCGGCACCTTCACCGCGCTGCCCGCGGAGGGCAAGCGGATCAGCCGGGGCGGAATGCTGTACGAGCTGGACAACCGGCCGGTGGTGCTGATGTACGGCGCGAAGCCCGCTTTCCGGGACCTGGCGGCGGGGGTTGTAGGGCCGGACGTCAGGCAACTGGAGGCCGGTCTGGCCGCACTCGGCTACACCGGATTCACCGTCGACGAGGAGTACAGCGACCTGACCGCGAAGGCCGTCGAGGACTGGCAGGAGGACCAGGGGCTGTCCGAGACCGGCAGGGTCGAGCTGGGACGGGTGGTGTTCGCGCCGGGGAAGATACGGGTCGAAAGCCGTCAGGCCGCCGAGGGCCAGCAGAGCGGGCCGGGCGGTGAGGTACTGACCTACACGGGCACAGCCAAAGCCGTCACCGTTGAACTCGACTCCGCAGACCGGCAGCTGGCCGAGAAGGGCACGAAGGTCACCGTCCGCCTTCCCGACGACAGCAGCGCCGCGGGCACCGTCACCGACGTCTCCACCGAGGTACAGCCGGCCACCGACAAGCAAGAAGCAGAAACGAAGGTCAACCTGGTCGTCGGGCTGGAAGGCAAGAACGCGCAGAAGTCCGCTGCCTTCTACGAGCGGGCCGCGGTGCAGGTGGACTTCACCACCGGCACCCGCAGGGACGTCCTCACCGTGCCGGTGGCCTCGCTGCTCGTACTGCCCCAGGGCGGCTTCGGCGTGGAAGTCGTCGACGAGACGAAGTCGACGACACGCTATGTCTCCGTCACCACCGGCCTGTTCGCGGACGGGAAGGTGGAGATCTCCGGCGACGGCATCACCGAAGGCATCACGGTGGGGATGCCCACGTGATCACCCTGACCGACGTCACCAAGACCTACCCCGGCGAGGTCACCGCACTCGACCGTGTCCGTCTCGACATCAGCCGCGGCGAACTCCTCGGCATCGTCGGCCCGTCCGGCTCGGGAAAGTCCACCATGCTGCACATCCTGGGCACCCTCGACAAGCCGACGTCCGGCACGGTGCGCATCGACGGCCACGACGTCGGTGCCCTCTCCGACGCGCATCTCTCCGCGCTGCGAGCTCGCCGGATCGGATTCGTCTTCCAGCAGTTCCACCTCGCCTCCGGCACCCCGGCGCTGGACAACGTGGCCGACGGCCTGCTGTACACAGGCCGGCGCCGCCCCGAGCGCCGCCGCCGTGCGGCGGCCGTGCTGCGCCGCGTCGGCCTGGGCCACCGCCTGAACCACGAGCCGCACCAACTGTCCGGAGGCGAACGCCAGCGCGTCGCCATCGCGCGCGCCGTGGCGGGCGAGCCGGCTTTGCTGCTGGCCGACGAGCCGACCGGCGCACTGGACACGGCCGCCGGATCCGGAGTACTGCGACTCCTGCGCGACCTGCACACCGCCGGCACCACCGTCGTGATCATCACGCACGACCGGGAACTCGCCGACGGCCTGCCGCGCCGGGTGCGCATGCGCGACGGCCACATCGTCGCGGACGACGCGAGTCAGGCACCCGCCATCGACCGGGCGGAAACACACCGATGATCGAGAGCACCCGCCGCCCGCGCGCGGACACCGAGGAGCTTCGGCCCACCCGGTTGCACCCCGGCGACGTCGTCCGGGTCGGCGCGGTCGGCCTGCGCACCCGCCCGATGCGCGCCTTCCTCTCCGCGCTGGGGATCGCCATCGGCATCGCCGCCATGGTCGCCGTGGTCGGGATCTCCTCGTCCTCCCGGGCGGGACTCGACCGCACCCTCGCCTCCCTGGGCACCAACCTGCTCACCGTCTCCCCCGGCCAGACCCTCTCGGGAGGAGACGCCCCGCTCCCCGCCACGGCGGAGCGGATGATCGCCCGCATCCCCCAGGTGGAATCGGTATCCGCCGTCGGCCAGATCGAGGACGCCGACGTCTACCGCAACGACAAGACCCCCAGAATCGAGACGAACGGGCTGTCCGTCTACGCCACCCGCACCGACCTGCGCGCCACCATCGGCGCGAAGCTCCGCGGCGGCACCTGGCTCAACAGCCCCATGAGCACGTACCCGGCCACGGTGCTGGGCGCGACCGCGGCCGAACGCCTCGGCATCGGGCATCCCAAACCCGGTACCCAAGTCCTCATCGGCAAGCGCTGGTTCACCGTGGTCGGCATTCTCGACAAGGCCCCGCTCGCGCCCGAACTCGACGCCGCCGCCCTGATCGGCTGGCCGGTGGCCCAGACCGAGCTGGGCTTCGACGGCCGCCCGACCACCGTCTTCAGCCGCACCCAGGACTCGCACGTCGAACGGGTCAGCGAAACCCTGGGCGCCACCGCCAACCCCGAAGCACCCGGCGAGGTCACGGTATCCCGTCCCTCCGACGCCCTGGCCGCCAAGCAGGCCGCCAGTCAGGCCTTCACCGGCCTCCTGCTGGGCGTAGGCGGCGTGGCACTGCTGGTCGGTGGTGTCGGCGTGGCCAACACCATGGTCATCTCCGTCCTCGAACGCCGCGCCGAGATCGGGCTGCGCCGCTCACTGGGCGCCACCCGCGGCCACATCCGCACCCAGTTCCTCACCGAATCACTGCTGCTGTCCGTCCTCGGCGGCCTCGGCGGTGCCCTCCTCGGCAGCGGAGCCACCGCCGCCTTCGCGCGCTCCCAGAACTGGCCCGCCGTCGTGCCACCCTGGGCCCTGATCGGCGGCATCACCGCCACCCTGGCCATCGGCGCACTCGCCGGCCTCTACCCCGCAATCCGTGCCTCCCGCCTCTCCCCCACCGAGGCCCTGGCCACCCCCTGAACCACAAGCGGGGCCGTGCACATAAGTGGCGCCCGGGGCGACCCGGCCTCGCGGGTCTCCCACGACAAGAAGATCGCCCAGGGCAAGCACCACGCTCAGGCCGTGCTCTGCCTCGCCAGACGACCGGCCGACGTCCTCTTCGCGATGCTCCGCGACGGCACCTTCTACGAACCCCAGCCGTCGGCCACAGTCACCTGACCTGAGTCACGCAGCGGTACGCGCCCCCAGCCCTCCAGCTCCGGCGGGTCCACCACCAGACCGGCCTCGATGTCGACGGGCCCCGGTGCCGCGATGCCCAGGCCCAGGATCCGCTCCCGCGGCACGCCCGAGTCAGCGAGGAGCGCGTGGATCGAGGCGCCGATGCCGGCCATCGTCTTGTCCGGGGCGACGACCTGCGGGGTGGGCTGGCGCCGGTGCGTCACCACCCGCCCCAGCAGATCGAGAACCACGTAGGTGATCACCGCCGGATCCAGGTGGGCGCCCACCACGTACCGCGACTCGGCGTTGACCTGGAGAAGCGTGCGCGGCTTGCCGCTGCCGGAACTCTTCTTGCCGGTCTCCCGCGCCAGACCGCCGTCGAGCAGACGGCGGCAGATGTTGGAGACGGTCTGCGCTGACAGACCGGTGGCCGCCGCCAGTTCCACTCGGCTCAGCCCCTGCGGTTCGCGGCGGATCGCGTCCAGGATGACGGCCTCGTTGAAATCGCCCATGCGGGGCAGGTTCGGGCCACGCCGGATCGCCGGCGGCCTATGTCCCCTCTCGGCTTCCTCCACGCGCGGAATGACGACCAGGATGCCCGCGATGCGCGTGGATCGTATCCCCTGGACGACCGGCGTGCGGCCGCACGGTCCCGCCGGCCGGTCCCACGTCCGGCGGGACGAGCGGTGCAGACCTCCCGCAGGACGCCCGGGTACGCGCCGGGGCCACCCCCGCGCGGGCGTCGCGACTTGAGGGCATCAACGTTGTCGTGGCCCGCGGTCACCCGCGAAGCCCGGAGACGATGGTGCCCCCACGGCTTCCTTCATGGTGCGCACGCATCGCACCGCACCATGTGTCGATCTTGCCTTCCGCAGGATTATGCGTTGTTAAGTAGATGGATTGCAGGGGCTTGTTGATCTGCCTACATCGCAGGCGGGAGCCGAAGCTACGCCCCCGCTCCACGTCCGGCACCGGCCGCGCCGGGAGTCGCGAGCCAGGTGCTCGGCGAAGAAGGCGCCGCACCCGTCGTGCCGTAACCGTTGACAAGCCGAGGGCGCCGCTGAACTCTTTGACTGCCCTGCGCAAGAGATTGACTGAACCACTCAATCTCTTGAGATGGTCTTAGCAAGTTCATGGCAAGTGTTCCGCTCCGCCCACTGCAACGGAACCGAGGGCACCTATGAAACGGAACCCACACGGCTGGCGGCTGATCATTGGCATGGCCATGGCCGTTCTGCTCAGCTTCGGGATCCTGCCCGCCGCCTCCGCCGCCGCTCCGCCGGAAGAGGCGACTTCCGATGACTTCCGCAACCCCGCCGCGGCGGCCGACCTCGCCGCCGGGAAACCGATCGAGGCATCCTCCACGACCCAGCAGTATGTGGCGTCCAACGCCAACGACGGCAACGTCACGACCTACTGGGAGTCCAACGGGTACCCCTCGACGCTGACGGTGAAGCTCGGCGCCGACGCCGACATCACCTCGATCGTGATCAGGCTCAACCCCGACCCGATCTGGGGCGCGCGAACGCAAAGCCTCCAGATCCTCGGCCGCGAACGGTCCGCCGGCGGCTTCACCTCGCTGAAGGCCCGGGCCGACTACGGCTTCAACCCGTCGACCAACCAGAACACCGTGACGATCCCGGTCACCGGGCGCGTCAGCGACGTACGGCTGACGTTCTTCTCCAACACCGGCGCGCCCGGCGGCCAGGTCGGCGACCTCCAGGTCATCGGAACCCCGGCGCCCAACCCCGATCTGACCGTGACCCAATTGTCCTGGACGCCCGCCGCCCCGGTGGAGAGCGACACGATCCGGGTGAGTGCGACCGTGCAGAACGCCGGCTCGGCCGCTTCGGGTGCCACGACCGTCAACATCAGCCTCGCCGGCCAGGTCGCGGGCAGCGCTCCGGTGAACGGGCTCGCGGCGGGCGCGTCGACCACCGTCACGGTCGAGGCCGGCAGACGCGCGCAGGGAAGCTACTCGGTCACCGGGCTGGTGGACCCCACCAACACGATCGTCGAGCAGAACGACGACAACAACAGCCGTACCGCGGCGAACCAGCTCGTGGTCGGCCAGAGCCCCGGACCGGACCTCCGGGTGACCGCCATCAGCTCCAACCCGGCGAACCCGGCCCCCGGCGCCTCGGTCACCTTCACCGTCTCGGTCAACAACCGCGGAACCAGCGCGGTGAGCGCCACCACGGTCACCCGGCTGACGGCCGGGAGCACCACTCTCAACGGAAACACCCCGCCGATCGCCGCCGGCGCCACGGCCACCGTTGCCATCAGCGGGAGCTGGACCGCCACCAACGGCGGCGCCACCCTCACCGCGACGGCCGACGCGACCAACGTCGTCGCCGAGACCAACGAGTCCAACAACGCGTTCGCGCGCTCCATCGTGGTCGGACGCGGGGCCGCCGTCCCGTACGTCGGATACGAGGCGGAGGCCGGCCGCTATCAGGGCACGCTGCTGGAAGCCGACCCGCGGCGCACCTTCGGGCACACCAACTTCGCCAGCGAGTCGTCGGGCCGGAAATCCGTGCGGCTGAACAGCACCGGCCAGTTCGTGGAGTTCACCTCGACGAGCGCGACGAACTCCATCGTGGTGCGCAACTCCATCCCCGACGCCCCGAACGGCGGCGGTGCCGAGGCCACCATCAGCCTCTACATCAACGACACCTTCTCCAGGAAGCTGACTCTCTCCTCCAAGCACAGTTGGCTGTACGGCAACACGGACGGACCCGAGGCGCTGACCAACACGCCCCAGGCCGACGCCCGCCGGCTGTTCGACGAGTCCAACGCGCTGCTGTCGGCCACGTATCCGCCCGGCACCCGGTTCAAGCTCCAGCGCGACGCGTCCGACACCGCCGCGTTCTACATCATCGACACGATCGACCTTGAGCAGGTGGCGCCCCCGGCGAGCCAGCCGAGCGGGTGCACCTCGATCACGAACTACGGCGCCGTGCCGGGCGACGGACTCGACGACACCGCCGCCATCCAGCGGGCCGTGACGGCCGACCAGAACGGCGACATCGGCTGCGTGTGGATCCCGCCGGGGCAGTGGCGGCAGGAGCAGAAGATCCTCACCGACGACCCGCTGAACCGCGGGCAGTACAACCAGGTGGGCATCAAGGACGTCACCATCCGCGGCGCGGGCATGTGGCACTCCCAGCTCTACACCCTGACCGAGCCGCACCTCGCGGGCGGCATCAACCACCCCCACGAGGGCAACTTCGGCTTCGACATCGACAGCAACACGCAGATCTCCGACATCGCCATCTTCGGCTCGGGCCGGATCCGCGGCGGTCCGGGCGGCGCCGAAGGCGGCGTCGGCCTCAACGGCCGGTTCGGCAAGGGCACCAAGATCTCCCACGTGTGGATCGAGCACGCCAACGTGGGCGCCTGGGTCGGCCGTGACTACGACAACATCCCGGAGCTCTGGGGGCCGGCCGACGGCCTGGAGTTCACCGGCATGCGGATCCGCAACACCTACGCCGACGGCATCAACTTCACCAACGGGACGCGGAACTCACTGGTGTTCAACTCCTCGTTCCGCACCACCGGTGACGACGCGCTGGCGGTATGGGCGAACAAGTACGTCAAGGATCAGTCCGTGGACGTGGCGCACGACAACCACTTCAGGAACAACACCATCCAGTTGCCCTGGCGGGCCAACGGCATCGCGGTCTACGGCGGCTACGGCAACACCATCGAGAACAACCTCGTCTACGACACGGCGAACTACCCCGGCATCATGCTGGCCACCGACCACGACCCGCTGCCCTTCTCCGGGGCCACCCTGATCGCCAACAACGGCCTCTACCGCACGGGCGGCGCGTTCTGGGGAGAGGCCCAGGAGTTCGGTGCCATCACGCTGTTCGCGCAGGGCCAGAACATCTCCGGTGTGACCATCCGGGACACCGACATCGACGACTCGACCTACGACGGCATCCAGTTCAAGTCCGGCGGAGGCACCACGCCCGACGTGAAGATCAACAACGTCAGGATCTCCAAGTCCAACAACGGCGCCGGTATCCGCGCACACGGAGGGGCCCGCGGCAGCGCGGCACTCTGCAACGTCACGATCACCGACTCGGCCGACGGCGACATCCTGGTCGAACCCGGCTCCCAGTTCGTGGTCGATCAGGGCTGCCAGAACAAGTCCTCCACCTCCTGAAACCCCCGCCCGGCGGTAGCCGCCGCCGGACGAAACACCGCCGCCCGGCCCTGCCCGCAGGGCCGGGCGCTCGCGGCCCGACCGGGCCGGCCAACGGAATTGTTCCGGGTGCTCAGAATCGCCCCCGGTCACGCCGGCAAGTGAGCAACGCGTCGCAGGGCCGCTCGAAGTTCCGTCTATGGGCCCTGGACACATAGTCGAGCACCGGCGGTGACCATCCGGTCCTGCAGAGCATCCAGCCTCGTCCTGGTCGATGTGGCCAGCCGCGCCGTAGGGCTGGGGGCTCCCTGGCCACCTCCTCCCCCCAGCGATGCGTTGGTGTCGGCCACGCCCGGAGATCGTGCGTCTGTGACCCCGTCCAACGGACCTCGTGCGATCTGCGTGAGTAGTGAGGTCCTCGGATGTGACCCCGACGGCTCGCGCGTGGCGGGACATTGTCCCTGCGACCGCCCTCCCCGTGCAGGTCACGGGGAGGCACTGGTGTGCCGCCGCCGGGAGACGGCGAGGATGGCCATGTCGTCCTGCTGCGCGCCTTCGGTCCAGCGTTGGACATCCGCCGTCAGGGCACGAACCAGGGATTCCGGGTTCTCAAAATGGGCCCCGACGAGCCGGGCCCGGCAGGGGTCGTAGAAGACGCCCTCGTGGTTACGCGCCTCGGTGACACCGTCCGTGACCATCAGCAGCGTTGCTCCCAAGGGCAGGGGCAGGACTTCGGTCACAGGATGCCCAGACCCCACGGGGGGCCCGATCTCAGCGAGCCCCATGCCCAACGGCAGCTGCGGGACAGCCGCATCGAGCCTCGTCAGCTGCCCCTCGTGGACCAGGTACGGCCCCGGGTGCCCACGATTGAGCAGACGCAGCACATCCCCCTCCGCCGACACCTCTGCCAGCAGGGCCGTGGTGAACTCCTCGGGGGAGATCCCGGGCTCCAGGCTGCGCCCGGCGTCCCTGGACAGCGCATCGTCCATCCGTTCCGCCAGGGCGGACAGGTCGGGGGCGTACTCGGCCTCCTGGCGGAACGCGCCGATCGCCACCGACACCGTGGCGATGGCCTGGAGACCTTTGCCGCGCACGTCCCCGATGATCATACGGACGCCGAAGTCAGTGTCCTGCACCGCGAACAGGTCGCCACCGATGCGGGCCTCGGCCTGGGCCACGGTGTAGCCGACGGCGATCGCCAGGGAACCCACTTGGGCGGCAGGTTGTGGCAGCACCGCCATTTGGACGGCCTCCGCGACGTCTCTCGCATCCGCGAGCTTGCGCCCCTGGCGCTCCATCAGCACGTTCACCAGCAGGGCCAGAGCCCCGATCAGGCCGACCACCGCAACGTCCACCAGGAGCGATGTCGCCGAGCGCTCCCGGTAGAGGTCCAGGCCCGCCGCGGCCGCAACCGGGGCGCACGCGAAGAACACGGCGAAGCGGAACGACAGCATCGCCGCGGCGATCAAGGGCGAAGCCGCCAGCAGCGGGAGCCCCAGGTACGGCTTGGGCGCGAAAGCGGTGAGCAGCCCGCCGGCCACAAGAACGCATGCCGCCAGCACCCACGGAGCCTTCACCACGCTCAACGGAATCCCTCCACCGCTCCTCCTCCTCCTGGCACCCGGAGCCCTTACCGGCAAGGAGTTGCATATTGCCAGAAACGGTATGAATCGCGGCGTCTGATACGCCAACGGCGGCTTCGACTTCGGCTGGATCCTCCATGAGCGGTGTGCATCGTGAAGTTACTTGTACGGGTCTGGTGTCTTGGAGTTCCGGGTGCTTGTGCTGGTCGCGGGCGGAGGCCTTCTGACGTCGCGTCAGAGCCGATTCCGGGCAGCCTTGCAGCCGGTGATCCTGCCAGGTCGGCGTCCGGGGCACTGGCGCCGAGACCGGGAGCAGTCGGCCCCGGCCGCCGGTGGCATGGACGATGCGCTAGGGGACGCCGGATGCCCGGGTCAAGTCCTCCTGAACCTGCTTGGCACGGAAGTAGCCGCCCTCCTACAGCCGGTCGGTACCGACCACGGACAGCGCGACGTGGTGCGCGTCATCCCGGGGGCGCTTGCCGACCGCCAGAACATCGACACCGGCCCCAGCCGGCTCGATAGCCGCCCGCAGCCCGGCTCCCCCGGTGCCGATCACCAGCACCATGGTCGAAAGACGTCGTTCGGTGATAGCCACGCGGTCCACTCCGGTTACCAGGGCCCTCATCCGGTCGGACCGACTCGCCGACCGGTCTGCCACACCGTTGGTATCCGATATGCGGACCGACACCCAGATCGACACGCGCACGGCCGCCGTCCGGAGCGTTGCGCGCTGCGGATCATCGCCGCGCACGACTCGCTGATGACCACCCAGCGCTACCTGCACCCCGGCCTTCAGGCTCTGACGCGGGCGGGACGGTCGCTGAGCGCTCACCTGTCGGGCACACCGGCCGCCTCGAAGGCGCTCACGGCCGCACTCCGCGCCTTGCAGGGACTCCCCAATCCAACCGCCGGCAAGCCGACGGACCCTCACACGAGATCGAGGCTAGCGGTTGACAAGATGCAGCATGTGCGCAAGATTTCCAGATACTGCATAGTCCATCCATCATAGCAATCGCGCCTGCGGAGGACGACGATGTTCACCCCATTGCGACTGCTCGCGTCTGCCGCGCTGCTCCTGGCATTCCTAGCGCCAGCCCCCACCTACGCAGCGAGCTCCGCTGCAGCGCCTGCCCCAGGCTCTCGTCCGGTCATCACAGAGACACCGAACCAGATCAAGGTCACGGCATCCGCGTACTCGATGACGGTCACCAAGTCCGGTTTCCGCTACGGGTTCGCCGGTCCCGACGGCAAGGCGACTCTGCCACCACACGCCGAGTCCGGGCTCCGGGTCCGGACCAACGGCGCCGACGCCTTCGCGGACGCCATCGATACCCAGCTGGTGAACAAACCCTCCGCGGCGACGGCCGTCCTGAACGTCACCCTGTCCGACGGCTCTGTCGCACGGGTGCAGCTGCAGCCGACCGCCACGACGGTTCGCATCAAGGTCGAGGACGTCGACGAGCCGGCGACCATCGACCTCCGCACCGGACCGGTCGACGGACCTGCCTATGGGCTGGGAGACCACGGCTCGATCGAGAACGGTCAGCCGGTTCAGGGCACCCCGTGCAGCGGCAAGGTCGAGGCACGCTCTACGACCGATCTCCGCGGCCTCGAACTCGACAACATCACCAATCAGGGTTCCTGCAAGCGTTTCGTCTCCACGTTCACGGTCTTCCCGGCCCAGGGCACAGCGGAGGTCCTGTTCGACGAAGGCCAGAAACGGTTCGGGTTGAACGAGAGCGAGAACCGGCTTGGCGTCGACGGCGCTGACGGTGTCGACGCGCTCCACTACCTCCTCGGTGGGGACCTGAAGCAGGTCTATGCCGACTACCGAGAACTTCAGCGCGACCACGGCTACCAGGACGTGCTTCCGAACCCGAGGATGTTCGAGCTGGGCTGGGAGGCCTACGGCGCGCTGGGTTGGAACACCTACCAGGAGTCGGTGATGAAGACGGTCAAGGGCTTCGCCGACCACGGTTACCCGCTGAAGTGGGGCGTCGTCGGTTCAGGCTTCTGGCCCGGGCCGCGCGGCGTCCCGACCGAGGGCACCACGAACAGCTTCGGCATGTGGGACGACACATTCGAACCGGGACGGGAGGACGCCCAGCCCGGGCTGCCGAACCCGCGCTACCCGGACCCGGACTCGATGAAGCGGCTGTTCGCCGACAACGACATGTCGCTCCTCCTGGGCGCCCGGAACAACTTTCCGGCGACCAAGGACGACGGAGGCAACTACAACCCTGTGACCGACGGGCCGTTCATGCCCGAGGCAATGGACAAGGGCTACCTCGTGAAGGACGACGACGACTCCCCCACCGTCCTCACCCGGACCCAGTTCCCCAGTGGCGCCAGCTACGTGCTCGACGGCTCGAACGCCGAAGCCGTCGACTGGTTCGTCGACAAGTCCCGGGCGTGGGGTGTCGACGGATTCAAGGAGGACGCCATGCTCTACGAACCCGACCTACACCTCGACGGCAACTGGAATCCGCTCCAGGAAGCGCTACACGACGACGGCAACCTGATGATGGTGCGCAACGCCGCGTACGCCGTGCCCGGCGATGTCCTCCGGATCAACGACACGATCTACGGGACCGGCGATGTCTACCACGAAGACCCCGACCGGATGCCGGTCAACCTGCTGAACATAGCGGCGTCGGGAGCCGCCAACCTGTCACCGGACATCATCGGCGGGACGCCAGGACCGTCACTGTCGGATCCGGCCTATCAGTCGTACTTCGTACGCAACGCGCAGTTCAACGCGGTGGCACCGGTGATGACGTTCGGGAAGGGGCCCTGGGAACTCGGCCGGTCCGACTATGCGGCGTCGGTCAAGAAGCTGGCGTTGTGGCACGACGCCCTACACCCCTACATCTACGACGCCATCGTGGACGGCCACGAGTCGGGGTTCCCACACGCCATGACCCCGCTCCCGATCGCGTATCCGGATGACCCGAACACCTACGACCTGGCCAACGACAAGACCCGGCAGTACGAGTGGATGCTTGGCGAGTCGTTGCTCGCCACGCCGGTCTTCGGTTCCGACTTCGAGACGGCGACATCGAGGGACGTTTACCTGCCGGCCGGGAAATGGATCGACGTCAGCACCGGGGCGGCGTTCACCGGTCCGACGACGTTGAAGGACTACGCGATCGGCACCGACCGGGTGCCCGCGTTCGCTGGTGGCAAGGGCGTCGTGGTGACCCGTGGCGAAGCGGGGATGCGCGCCGAGGTCTATCCCATCGCCACCGATTCGACCTACCAGTGGACCAACGGATCGGATCGCTCTGCCATCGTCAACGCGAATACCGGCTGGGACCCCGAGTCACTGGTCATCACGGACACGACCACCGGCAAGTCCGTCAAAGCAACCCTCGACCAGGCCACCGGGGCGATCCGGTTCCCGATGACACCCGGACACGACTACAAGCTGACCGGTGGCGGCGACGCCGAGCACTCCATCCCGCTGCCCCACGCAGCTCCGGCGTCGGCACCAGACCCCGTCGACGTCGTCACGGACGACGCGGGCACGTCGCTCTCCTGGCCCGAGGTCGACGATGCCCGGCACTACGTCGTCGAAGTCGACGGCAGTGAGCGGTGTCTCTCCGGCGTGGTCGGCTCGACCGACGGGACTACGCTCCCTCTCGGGACGTCGAAGACCGGTGGCACCTACACGGTGTCCGCGGTCAACGAGCTTGGGTCCGGTCCGGCGTCGAAACCGGTCACCGTCGCCCCCACCGACAACGGATCCGCCGTGGTCACGGTCACCGACGAGGGTTCCCCCCCGCGGTGCGACCCGGACCGTCCGGCGTATGCGGAGTCCGGGACATGGCAGGGGAGCTCGTTGTCGGGCTTCGACGGCACGAAGTCCCGGTTCACCCGGACCGGCGGGGATACAGCGACCTGGACCGCGGACCTCGCCACGCAGACGTACGACGTGTCGGTCTGGTTCCCGCGCGCTACCAACAGCGCCGCCGAGGTGACGTACACCGTCCATCACGCCGACGGTGACACCGACGTGTCCATACCCCAGGCCGACGCCGGCGATGCCTGGCTGTCGCTGGGCGAGTTCGATTTCACCGGCTCTGAGCCGGCGTCGGTGACGATCACTGCCGGCGACGGGGTAAGCCGGACCGACGCCGTCCGCTTCGCACCGGCGGTGGACGACCCTCCGCATCCGGGCACCGGTACCTGGACAGCCTCGTCGTCACTGTTGGAGGACATCACGATCTCCGGTCAGACGGTCCGCAACGTCGTGCATACCAGCATCGGTGGCTCGGGTCTGCGCATCCGGCTGACCAATGCCTTCGGACAAGGTCCGGTGAAGTTCGGCCCGGTGACGGTCGGTGCGCAGAAGTCTGGAGCGGACCTGCTTGACGGAAGCGTGAGCGACGTGACCTTCGGTGGAGCGTCCGCGATCACCATTCCCGTCGGCGGTTCAGCGGTCAGCGACCCGGTGGACGGGACGTGGGAACCGGAGTCCGACGTGGTGGTCAGTGCGTATGTTCCGGATGACGTCCAGACCGTGACAGGACATCTGCGCCCCTCGGCTACCTCCTACCTAGGCGACGGCGACCACACCGCAGATACCGACGGCGCCGCCTACACCGGTGAACTCAATCACTGGCTATGGCTCGACCGGGTGTCGTTCGACTCGACCGACGCCAGCGGCGCGGTCGCCGTGATGGGCGATTCGCTGACCGACGGCGGCGGGGACGTACCGGATACCAATCTGCGTTGGACCGACCATCTGGCCCGGCGGATCCTCCGAGAACTGCCATCTGACGAGCAGATGGGCGTCCTGAACGCTGGGATGTCCGGGAATCGCATCTTGTACGACGATTACGGTCCGCGGGCCCTGGATCGCCTCGACCGGGACGTTCTCGACCAACCTGGGGTGCGGACGCTGCTGCTGTTCCAGGGCATCAACGACGTGTCACGCAGCGTCACCGCGGCGGGTCCGCTGATCGACGGTATCGAGGAGATCATCAGCCGAGCCAACGATCGCGGTCTACGCGTCGTCGTTGCCACCCTGGCTCCGTTCGAGGGCTCGTCGACGTACACCGAGGAGAAGGAATCCGTCCGTCAGGCCGTCAATGCCCACATCCGCGACGATTCCGCGGCTGACGCCGTGGTCGACTTCGATATCGCCCTGGCCGACCCGGAGCACCCTCTCCGGCTCGCCCCGCAATACGACAAGGGCGACCACCTGCATCTGAGCGACGCAGGTCGCGAACGGCTGGCCGAGGTCGTTGATCTAGCGTCCCTGCGTCCGTGATCTTCCGACTCGATGACGATGGAGTTCCCATGCGCCGACTCATGAGCAGGAGATCTGCTGCCCCGGTTCTCACTCTCGTCCTGACGACCGCCGTGCTGGCAGGGCCGGCGACGGCTGAATCGGCGACCGACACGACGGACGTTATCGATAGCGGTGAGGTCCTCGTGGTGCGGGGCGGCACGTATGACCTGCGGATCGTCAAGGACGGATTCCGATATTCGTTTCTCGATCCATCCGGCGCCGAGATCGTTCCACCTCACGCTGACTCTGGGCTCCGGTTCCGCGCCCGGGGCGCCACGGGGTTCGTCGATGCAGTCGACGCTGATCTGGTCTCGGCCCCGCACGCCAGGAAGCCGCTGTTCGACGTCGCGCTCGAGAACGGATCACGCCTCAAGGTTCGTATTCACCCATCCGGCAGTTCGGCCCGGTTCTCGATCGAGGATCTTCCGGGCGACGGCGGCGCGATAGATTTCCGCGTCGGCGGTGTCGCTCCCGCGTACGGCCTCGGCGACCACGGCGCCTGGGCGGACGACTCCGGCGAGCAGGGCGAGTCGTGCAACAGCCGGGTGAAGGCACGCCCGTCCACCGAGCTGACCGGCCTCGTGCTGGACGATGTCACCAACGGCGGCAGTTGCCAGCGCTTCATCAGCAACTTCACAGTGTTCCCGAAGCAGCGCTTCGGGCAGGTGCTGTTCGAAGACGGTCAGAAGCGGGTCGGCCTTACCGACACCGAAACCCGCCTCGGAGCAGCAGGTGTCGATCGCATCGACGGCCTCTACTACTTCGTCGGAGACGACCTCGAACAGGTATACGGCGACTACCGACGCGCCCGCCACCAGCACGGGTACCAGGACGCGCGCCCGAACCCGGAGATCTTCGGCCTGGGCTGGGAAGCGTTCGGGGCGCTGAGCTGGGACACCTACCAATCCTCGGTGACCGAGACCGTCCAACGTTTCATCGACGAGGGCTATCCACTGTCGTGGGGCGTCGTCGGCTCGGGGTTCTGGCCCGGCGAGCGGAGTACTCCCGACGAAGGCACCACGAACAGCTTCGGGATGTGGGACGACACCGCCGAACCAGGTCGGGACGACGGACTTCCGAACCCCCGCTATCCCGACCCGGAGACGCTGAAGGCGTTCTTCTCCGACAACGACGTCAAGCTTCTCCTCGGCGCCCGCAACAACTTCAAGGCGCTGCCATCCGACGGCGGGAACCTCGTCGAGAAGAACGATGGTCCGTTCGTGCACGAAGCGATCAAGAAGGGATACCTGATCAAGGACCCGGACGGTTCGCCGGCCGTGGTGACGAAGGCGGTCTTCCCCGACGGCCACAGCTATGTGCTCGACGGGTCCAATCCGAAGGCGGTCGACTGGTTCATCGAGCAGTTGAAGGCGTGGGACGTCGACGGGTGGAAGGAAGACGCCATGCTCTACACACCTCGGCTGCATCAGGACGCCACCTGGAACCCAGTCCTCAAGGCGATGCACGACGCTGGTGACCTCGTGATGGCGAGGAACGCCGCGTACTCGCTCCCGGGCGACACGCTGCGGATCAACGACACGATCTATGGGACCGGCGAGAACTTCCACACCGATCCGGACCGGATGCCGGTCAACCTGCTGAACTACGCTGCGAGCGGCGTATCGAGCCTGTACCCCGACTACGTGGGCGGCACACCCCAGGTCCCGATGGACGACCCGTCGTATGCGAAGTACTACGTGCGAAACGCTCAGCTCGGCGCGCTCAACCCGGTGATGGCGTTCGGCCGCGGGCCCTGGGAGTTGGGCCGCGGGGACTATTCCGATGCGGTGAAGAAGATGGCGCTTTGGCACGAGTCGATGCGGCCCTATATCTACGACGCCACCTTGGACGGACATCAGACGGGCTTCCCGTCGGCCATGACCCCGCTGCCGATCGCCTACCCGGACGACGAAAACACCTACGGCCTCGCCAACAACACCACCCGGCAGTACGAGTGGATGTTCGGCGAGTCCGTTCTGGCGACCCCGGTGTTCGGCGCCGACTTCGAGACCGCGACGTCGCGCGACGTATATCTCCCGGCCGGAAAGTGGATCGACATCGAGACTGGTTCGGTCTTCCACGGTCCGACGACCCTGAAGGATTACGCGATCGGCTACGACCGGGTGCCGGCGTTCGTCGGTGGTAAGGGTGTGACCGTCACCGGCTCGGGCAGCGACCTGCAGGCACACGTGTACCCGATCCAGACGGGTTCGGCCTACGAATTCACCGACGGTGAGGACACCTCGCGTATCCGGAACGACAACACCGGATGGGACACCGATTCCCTCACCGTCACCGACACCTCGACGCGCAAGGTCGTGGAGTTCGACGTCGATCCGGTCACGGGTGCCCTGTCGTTCCCGATCACGGCCGGTCATGACTACCGACTCACGGGGGGAGGCAGCGCGGAACACACCGTGCCGGTCGATACCGAACTGCCCGACCAGGTCACCGGCCTGTCGCACGACGACGCGGACGGCTTGACGGCCCTGCGATGGAACGCTGCGGCCGGCGCCCGTGCCTACGTGGTGTCGGTCAGTGGCCACGGCGCGTGCCCCAGCGACGAAGAGGTCGTCCTCGGAGCAACGACCGGCGCGGTCGAACTGACGCTCGGTGCGACTGAGTTCGCAGGTGGGACTTATAGGGTCCAGGCGATCAACAACGTCGGCACCGGCCCACACTCCGAGCGCTACACCGTGGATCCGCCGCCGGACGACGGCGGGTCCGGCGTGGTTACGGTCACCAACGAGGGCGACCCTTCGACGTGTGACCCGGACCGTCCGGCGTATGCAGAGACCGGAACGTGGGCGAGAAGCGCCGAGTCGGGCTTCGACGGCACGCCGTCCCGGTTCACCCGGACCGGCGGGGACACAGCGACCTGGACGACTGGCGTCGCCACGCAGACGTACAACGTGTCGGTCTGGTTCCCACGCGCCACCAACAGCGCCGCCGAGGTCACGTACACCGTCCATCACGCCGACGGCGAGACCGACGTACCCGTACCTCAGGCCGACACCGGCGGCGCCTGGTTGTCGTTGGGCGAGTTCGCGTTCACCGACGCCGAACCGGCCTCGGTGACACTGACCGCCGGCGACACCGGGGTTTCCCGAGCCGACGCCGTGCGTTTCAGCCCCAGCCCCTAGCGACCACCGACAAGGCACAACCACCTGCGATCTCCGTCTACGGCCCTGTAAAACATTCCGATATAGGCGGTGTTGTGTTCCGACTCCGAGTAATTGTGATTCCCGTGATAGCGGTTCTCTTGTCTGCGGCGTCGGTAGCGCCGCAGACATCGCCGGCGGCCGGACGTGGGCTGGCCGTCGCCGATACGACGGTGGAGGACGCGCACAATCCGTTGGGTATTGACGAGCCCCGTCCCCGCTTGAGCTGGGTGTTGGAGTCCTCCGAGCGGGCGCAGTCGCAGAGTGGCTATCGGCTCCAGGTGGCGTCCACGGCGGACCAGTTGACCAGCGGTCGGCCGGACGTGTGGGACTCCGGTTGGGTGACATCGTCGCAGTCGGTCAACGTCGCCTATGCAGGTCCGGACCTGCAGTCTGGTGATCGATATTTCTGGCGGGTTCAGGTAGCCGACGGTGACGGTGATCGCTCGACGTGGAGCGACACGGCCTGGTGGGAGATGGGGTTGCTCGACGAGTCTGACTGGGAGGCCGAGTGGATCGGCACCCCAGAGGGGTCCACCAATCCGGCCGGGGCCTCCTGGATCTGGAATCCGGAGGGCGACCCAGCAAGCTCCGTGGCCGCCGGCACTCGCTACTTCCGCCGTACGGTGGAGTTGCCGGCACAACCTGTGAAGCGGGCAACGATGGTCCTGGCCGCGGATGATGCGTTTGTACTGCACGTCAATGGCACAGAGGCCGGACGCTCCCACTCGCGGGTTTTCGGCGGTCGCATGGCCATCGAGGTCGACCTCGATGGCCTACTGACCGCCGGATCCAACACTCTGGCGGTGTCGGCCCGCAACCGGTATGTCGGCCCGGCGGGCCTGGTTGCCAAACTCGAGGTCGAGCTGGCCGACGGCCAGCTCGTGGAGGTCATGACGGATTCGTCCTGGCGAGTGTCGAGGCAGGACGAATCGGGCTGGAACCGGCCCGGTTTCGACGACTCCGATTGGTCCGGCGCGCTCGAGGTCGCGGCCTACGGAGAAGGCCCGTGGCCGAACCAGGTCCGGCTTCGGCCGACCCATCCGCCGGCACCTCTGCTTCGCAAGGAGTTCGATGTCACCAAACGGGTCAGCCGAGCGCGGCTTTACGTGAGCGGGCTCGGATATGGCAAGTACTTCCTCAACGGTGAGCGGATCGGTGACCGGGTGCTCGATCCGGCGTTCACCGACTACAACAGGCGGGTGCTGTACTCGACGTACGACGTGACCAAACAGCTCAGGTCTGGTGCCAATGCGATCGGCGCCGAGCTAGGTCGAGGTCACCTCGGGTTCGTCGAGCCGGCCGGGGGTGCGGATTTCGTCGACGACACCAAGATGCTGCTGCAGCTCGAGGTCGAGTATGCCGACGGCACCACCCAGACGGTGGCCTCGGACGGGACTTGGAGGGTGACCGAGGGACCGACCGTCTACGACAACATCGCCACGGGCGAGACCTACGACGCCCGGCGGGAACAGCCGGGTTGGGCAACGCCCGGCTACGAGGAGACGGACTGGTCGAGCGCTGCGGTCCTCTCACCGCCGGCGCCGGTGGTGCGGGCGCAGTCGATGCCGCCGATCACGGCGACCGACATCGAGCCGGTGCGCATCACGGAGCCGAAACCCGGCATCCATGTGTTCGACCTGGGACGAACCACAGCTGGTTGGGCCCGGCTGTCGGTCTCCGGTCAGGCCGGCACCGAGATCCGGATGCTCTATGGCGAGGAACTGGATGACGACGGGACGGTGCGGAACCTCGGACACCACGATCCGGACCGTAGCGATGCGGCTGGACAGCTCGACATCTACACCCTCAGCGGCAAAGGCAGAGAGGTCTGGGAGCCCGGATTCAGCTACACCGGTTTCCAGTACGTCCAGGTTGAGGGCCTGCCCGAACCGCCCACCACCGACACCATCACGGGCCGGGAGGTGCACAACGCCGTCGACTCGGTCGGCGACTTCAAGTCCTCCAACGGCCTGTACGGTCAGATCCACGACGCGATGCGGGCCACCATCCTCAACAACCTGCAGAGCATGCCGACCGACAGTCCGACATTCGAGAGGCGCGGCTGGTCTGGGGACGCGCACGTAGCGCTACCGACGATGCTCTACAACTTCGACATGGCTGCCTTCTTCAAGAAGTGGCTGAACGACTTTGAGGACAACCAGGTCGATACCGCACAGAACAGAAGTGACGACCGCGAGCGAGGGCTCGGGCGGGTGACCGTCGTTGCTCCATGGCCGAACGACTCCCGCTCCACCAGCATCTCCGCTGCATGGACCGGGGTACTTCCCGCGATGGTGTGGTCTCTCTACACCAGCTACGGCGACCGCACCGTGCTCACCGAGCACTACGCGTTCCTCACCAGGTACATGGATTTCATGGAGACCCAGCTCGACAACGGGATCATGAGCGTCGAACAGTACGGCGATCACGCGTCACCGTTCGGGTCGAACCCCGAGGAGGATCGGCGACTCGTCGGCACCGCATACTTCTACAAGTCGGCCCGCGAAATGGAACGCATCGCCACCGCTCTGGATCGAACGACCGACGCAAGTCGCTACGGCACCATGGCCGACGACATTCGGGACCGTTTCCATGATGCCTTTTTCGACCAGGAGCACGGCTACTACGACACCTTCGAAGGAATCGAGTACAAGCAGACCTCCAATGCCGTGCCGCTTGCCTTCGACATGGTCCCAGAGGCGCACGAGGCGTCGGTCGTCCAGAGCCTGGTCGATGACATCGAAGCTCGCGGGTGGCATCTCAACACCGGCATCCTGGGCACCAGTGTGCTGCTGCCCGTGCTTTCTGAGCACGGCCACCACGACGTTGCGCATCGTCTCGCAAGCCAGACCACCGACCCCAGCTGGGGTCACTGGATCAAGAACGGAGCGACGACCATTCCGTCACGGTGGCCCATAAGGCCCGGTTCCAACAACCATTACATGCTGGGCACGGTTGACGAGTGGTTCTACAGCGACGTTGCCGGCATCTCCCCAGATCCGTCAGGTCCCGGCTACGAGAGATTCGTCGTCAAGCCACGTCTCGGTGAGCTCAGGCACGCCAATGCGACGTACAAGTCGATCCGCGGAGAGATCGAGGTCGCGTGGGAGCACGACGAGGACGCGTTTGCGCTGGGCGTCACCGTCCCCGTCAACTCCACGGCTACGGTCCATGTGCCCACTAGCGATAGCGACACCGTCACCGAAGGCGGCGGGCCGGCCGGCCGAGCTGAAGGCGTGACGTTCATCGAGACCCAGGGCGAGTACGCGATCTATGAAGTCGGCTCGGGCACCTACCAATTCGCTTCTGAGGTACGTCGATAGACCGGCGTGTTGCTCAGTGTCCTGAGTCGGAAGTTCGTTAGCGGTTGCGGGGTGGGGTGATGCCTGGTCCGAAGCCGCTGGTGCTGGAGTTGTCCGATCACGAACGCAGGGTGCTGCGGGGCTGGTTGAGGAAGCAGACGGAGTCTCAGGCGCTTGTGTTGCGGTCGAGGATCGTCGCTGGCGTGCGCGCAGGGTCGGCCGAATGCTCAGGTGGCGGAAGAGTTGGGGGTCTCGCGGGAGACGGTGCGCAAGCGGGGACGGGGCGGTGACTGTTGACCTCGACGGGGTGCTGCTGATCGCGCACTCGGACAAAGAGGACGCCGCTGCGACCTGGAAACGAACCACATCACCGCCGTCCAACTGGCCCTGGCTCAGCTCCCGAAAGCACTACCGGCGCGGTCGGCAGACCCTGATCCGCACCGACTCCGCGGGCGGCACCCATGACTTCGTCGCCTGGCTCGCCCGGCGCGGAGGATGGCTGTCCTACTCAGTCGGCATGGTGATCACCGATGCGATCCGCGAGCACGTGCTGAAGATTCCGGCCACTGCCTGGACTCCGGCCGTCGAGTCGGACGGCGAGATCCGCGATGGCGCCAAAGTCGCCGAGCTCACCGGCGACGTCCTGCCGGCTGGCCCAAGGAATGCGGCTGATCGCAAGAAAGGAACGTCCCCACCCCGGAGCCCAGTTGAGGTTCACCGACGCGGACGGCATGCGGCTGACCTGCTTCGCCAGCACCGCCGACCGGCCGATCGCCGAACTCGAACTCCGTCACCGGCTGCGGGCGAGGGCCGAGGACCGCATCCGCGCCGCCCGCGCCACCGGCCTGAGAAACCGTCCCCTGCACGCAACCGCCCAGAACCGCATCTGGCTGGAGATCGGGCAGATCGCGCTCGACCTGCTGGCCTGGATGCCGATGCTCGCACTGTCCGGCAAGGCCAGACGCGGGGAACCCCGCCGCCTGCGGCTCCACCTGTTCACCGCGGCGGAACAACTCGTGACCACCGGCCGCCGACGGATCCTCCGCCTGGCCCGCCACTGGCCCCTCACCAGCCACATCACCACCGCCCCCGACCGGCTCGCCCAACTGCCGGACACCGGCCGACCGACGGATCCCCCGTCCTTCGACGCCACCTCAATACCCGGAGCAGTGGAACCCGGCGCCACCCCGAGACGACACTCGGGCCCTCGCCCTACCCAACCTCAGCCGCCGACACGGCGACCTCAACGAGCAGTCGGCCGAGTTGCCCGCGGCCGTATGCCGCTCGTGAGACGTGAGCACCGCGCCCCGCTCAACCTCGACGCCTTTTCGACGCTGCCATGCAGAGCAAGCGTGGCCTTCCGACGTCGCCGGCGCCGTACAACGCCCCGTGCGGCGCCTCCAGTACGCAGGGCTCCGCACAGCCGTTCCCGACCCGGCCGACCGCGAGAACATCGCCCGCTGGTACCTTCCGTCGCACAGCGCATCCGTCACCAACCGCGCCGCCCGGCCTCAGCCGAGGTCCACGTCGAGACGGTCGATGTCGGTGACCGTCACCTCCAGGCCTGCCGCACGGCGGCCATGATCCTGGAAGTGGACGTGGCCAGCCCGGCGCCGAGGAGGGTGCGCAGCTCCAACTCGGCTGCCCCGCGATGGTCAAGTCCCGTCCAACTGCTCCAAACGGGCCAGCCACGTGGTCAGGAGGGTCCGCAGCTGGGCCGCCTCCTCGGGGGAGACTGCGTCGAGGAGGCCGCGCTCGTTGCGCATGTGGTCCGTGAAGGCCCGGTCGATCAGCTTGCGACCGGCCGATGTGAGGGCAACCACGCGGCCGCGGCCGTCGCTCGCCGAGCGGCGCCGGGTGACCAGCCCGTTGCGTTCCAGACGGTCGATCCGCTTGGTCATCGCGCCCGTTGTCACCATGGTGTGCGCAGCCAGCTCGCCGGGCGCCCGCTCGTACGGGTCCCCCGCCCGCCGCAAGGCCGCCAGCACGTCGAACTCGCCCTCGCTCAGCCCGTACTGGTCGTAGACGAGGCACAGCCGCCGGGTCAGCAGGGCACCCAGCCGGTGCAGCCGGCCGATCACCGCCTGCGGGGTGACGTCCAGGTCCGGGCGCTCCCGAGCCCACTCGGCCTGGATCCTGGCGACATGGTCCAGGGGCGCTGCGCTGTTCTCCTCCACAAGGGCCATGCTAGCGCACTAGCTTCCAGGGAAGGTATATTCGCTTCCATGGAAGCTACCTTGCGCTGGTCGGCGATCACGGCGATCGCACCGGTGGCGTGGGGCACGACGTACTACGTCACCGGGGAGTTCCTGCCGCCCGAACGACCGCTGTACGGCGCGGCGATACGGGCCCTGCCTGCCGGGCTACTGCTGCTCGCCGTGCGCCGGGCGCTCCCGCGCGGCTCCTGGTGGTGGCGGGCCCTGGTGCTCGGTGTGCTGAACATGGGCGGGTTCTTCGCCCTCGTCTACGTGGCCGCGCAGCGCCTGCCGACCAGCGTGGCCTCGACCGTCATGGCCACCGCCCCACTAGTGATGACGGTGCTGGCCTGGCCCCTGGTCCGCGAGCCGCCGCGGGCACGCCATCTGGCAGCGGCTGTGGCGGGCACGGCCGGCGTGTGCGTCATGCTGCTGACCGCGAGCGCGTCGATCGATCCCGTCGGCGTCCTCGCATCGGCGAGCGCCATGGCGATGTCCTCGTGCGGCTACCTCCTCGCCAAACGCTGGAGCGACGGCACCGACACCCTGGCCACGACGGCATGGCAGCTTGTGGCCGGCGGCCTGATCCTGCTCCCGGCGGCCGCGGCCTTCGAGGGCCGGCCACCGGCGCTCGATGCTCCGGCACTGCTCGGTTTCGGCTACGTCGCCCTCGTCGCCACAGCGCTGGCCTTCGCCGCCTGGTTCGCCGGCCTGCGCCGGCTGCCGGCGGCGACCGTCGGCCTGGTCGGCCTGCTCAACCCGGTCACCGGCGTACTGCTGGGCACCGCGGTCGCGGGCGAGATGCTGACCGGACGCCAACTAGCGGGGCTGGCACTGACCTTGGCGAGTGTGACCCTCGCCCGTCCCGCCACACGCCGAGCGGAGCGAGAGCGGACAGCCGACGCACCGCGGGCCACCTCTGCATGCCCTCCAGGATCAAGGACAGCAGGCGGTTGATGTGGTCGACGACCAGGCGCAGTCAGGTCTTCAGCGCCTCGAACGCCGGCTGGTTGGTGCAGGTTTCCCCGGCGGCCGCACGTACTCGGCGCAACCGGTCGTCGTACACGGCCGCGATCAGCGCTTGACGCCTCGGGAAGTGTCGGCGGAGCGTCGCGTTGCCGACACCGGCGGGCGCGAGCGATCTCGTCCAGTGAGGCGGCACCCACACAGGCGACCTCTTCGGGAGCCACCCACCGGCCGACACTTCGAGATCGCCTCGCGGACAGGCCCGCGTGTCGGGACGGTCTGCCCCTCGAACACCGGATGACCGCAGAGCCCATCTGACCATGGACCGGCCCCGGCATCGGTGCACTTGACCGTCGGCACCGGTCCTCACAGCCGCCGTTCCCCCGCGGGAGACGCACATCGGCGGCCCCAACGCCTTCGTTGAGTACGGCTCCCCGCTCCTCGTGGACCTCGGCCGGAAGGTCGGCGGTCTCGTAGGTGTGGGAGCACGACTTGGGGTTACCGGCGAACTGGATACTTTGGTTCCGCATAGGTGAATTCCCATTCACCTGATACGGTGAATGGAAATTCACCGTATCGTGTCGACTCGCCGGAGAGCGCGTAAATGACGGAACCCGCCCCGATACCCGGCCTGCGGGGTCGGTTCACCATCCCGTCACTGGCCTTCGGCGGGATCCTGATGGCGGTCATGCAGACCGTCGTCGTACCGCTCCTTCCGGACCTGCCGAGGCTTACCGGCGCCTCGGCCGGAACGGTGTCCTGGACGGTGACCGCGACACTGCTCGCCGGCGCCGTACTCACTCCGGTGCTCGGCCGGGCCGGCGACATGTACGGCAAGAAGCGGGTGCTCATCTCGGCGCTGACGCTGATGACGGTCGGGTCGGTGATGTGCGCGGTCTCCTCCGATATCACCGTGATCATCACGGCCCGTGCGCTCCAGGGTGCGGCGGCTGCCGTGGTACCGCTGTCGATCAGCATCCTGCGCGACGAACTGGCGCCGGAGCGCCGCGGATCGGCCGTCGCGATGATGAGCTCCACCGTCGGGATCGGTGCCGCCCTCGGCCTGCCGCTGGCTGCCCTGGTGATCCAGTACGCCGACTGGCATGTGATGTTCTGGCTGACCAGCGCCCTGGGCGCCCTGGGGGTCGCAGCCGTCGCCTGGGCGGTACGGGAGTCGCCGGTCCGCGAGCCGGGCCGCTTCGACGTCGTCGGTACCCTGGGGCTCGCCGCTGGTCTGGTGTGCCTGCTGCTGGGCGTGTCCCAGGGCGGGCAGTGGGGCTGGACCAGCGGCCGCATCCTCGTCCTCTTCCTCGCCGCCGTGGTGGTCCTGGCCCTGTGGTCGTGGCATCAGCTGCGCGCGAAGGCACCACTGGTGGATCTGCGACTCGCAACACGGCCGCGGGTCGGCCTGCCGCATGTGACCGCCCTGCTCACCGGCTTCGCGTTCTACGCCAACACCCTGGTGACGGCCCAGCTGGTGCAGGCGCCGGAGGCCACCGGCTACGGGCTCGAACTGTCCATCGTCGCCACCGGCCTGTGCCTGCTGCCCGGCGGTATCACCATGCTCCTGTTCTCGCCTGTCTCCGCCCGGATCTCCGAGGCCCGCGGGCCGCGCGTCACCCTGGCGCTGGGCGCTGCCGTCATCGCCTGCGGCTATGCGGTGCGCATCGCCGACAGCCGCGATCTGTGGATGATCATCGCGGGTGCAACGGTGGTCTCGACCGGCACCACCCTGGCCTACTCGGCGCTCCCCACCCTGATCCTGCGCGCCGTCCCGGCGGAGCAGACGGCCTCCGCCAATGGCGTCAACGTTCTGATGCGCACGATCGGCCAGGCCACGTCCAGCGCCGCCGTCGCAGCCATCCTGGTACACCACACCAGTGAAGTCGGCGGTGCCCAAGTCGCCACGCTGCACGGCTACCTGCTGACATTCACCATGGCCGGCGTAATCGCCCTCGTGGCATGCGCCGCGGCCCTGGTCATCCCGCGCGACGCGGCGGCGGCCAAACCGCCGCGCCAGACACGCCGCAGGGCCCCCGCCGCCGCCCCGGAGAGGACCGAGAAGGGAGCGTAAGGGCATGAGTACCCCCGCACCCGCCCCCCGGCGGGACGCCGAGACGAGCAAGCTCGCCATCCTCCGCGCGGCCCGGTACCTGCTGGCCCGGCGCCCGCACGCCGACATCACCCTGAAGGACGTTGCCGACCGCGCCGGGGTGAGCCCACCGCTGATCGTGAAGTACTTCGGCAACAAGAACGCCCTGTTCGCCGGAGTCATGTCCTTCGAAACCGACGCCAGTGCTCTGCTCGATGCCCCCCTCGGTGAGCTGGGTGCCCACATGGTCCGGCACATCCTCGAAGGCCAGCGCGAACGGGGTGTCGACCCGCTCCTGCGGATCGCATTCGCTCCGCTGCACGGCCAGGACGGCGATGTCCTGCGGGTGAACTTCCGTACCCAGGTGGTGGATCATCTCGCCCTCCGCCTGGCCGGCCCCGACGCCGGGTTGCGTGCCGAGCTGGCCGTGGCCCAGCTGGTGGGCCTGGGCGTGATGTACGGGATCGCGCGCGGCCCCGAGCTGCGCGCGGGGGTGATCGAGGACGTGGTGCGGCGGTTCGCCCCGACGGTGCAGATGCTGCTGACACCATGACGCTGTCAGACGGGCAGCGTTCCAGCCGGACCAGCACAGCCTTGCCTCGCGCCCGTCGCCGGAGCTCCCCAGATCGCACGCGAGACCGGGTCTCTCCGCCAGCAGCGGGCGCACCTGGTCCTCGTCGGCCGCGTTGTCGAGCACGGTGAGTACACGCCGGTGAGCCAGCAGATCCCGGTACCTCGTGGCCAATCGCGTCTGGTCGAGTCCAGCGAGTCGGCTGCCCATCACCCCCGGCAGCCGCAGGAAGCCTTCGAGGACGGCCGCCGGATCGGCGGGTGGCCGGTACGAAGGAGGACCGGCGGGACCCGGATCGGACCAGAAGGCAGGCGATTCCCCCAGCCGTGGCACCGGACCCGTCGTGTTCAGTCGCCGTCCCTCACCGTGAGTCCGACGGCGACGGCCTCCAGCAACCGGGTGAGTCGCGGTTCGAAGTCGAGGGCGACGTGCCCCCAGCGGGGGTTCTGGGCGTAGAGCTCGGCGAGGGTCGGTGTCGGGTGGGACACCTGCCACAAGTGCGCGGTGAGTCCGAGCGTCGCGCGACCTGCTCCTGGGCCTGTGGGGTCGTGAGGGTGCCGGAGGAGGTGGTGAGGGCGTCGACGATGCCGTCGTAGGCAGAAAAAGAGTTGGTCTTGAAGCGACGGGCCCGCTCGATGTCGACGTCGCCCTCAAGGCTGAGCGGCACGTGGGTGAGCAGGTCGCAGAAGAGGGGCTGGGCGGTGAGGGTCGTGGCCACGGCGGCGGCGGACTCGGCGGGTCAGGTTCCGGACGCCCGCCAGGGGGTCGGTGAGGCGGTCGCGCCACTGGTCCCACCCGCGTACCGCCAGCTCCAGCAGCAGCTCTTCCTTGCTGGCGAAGTAGCGCCGTACGGCGGACGGGAGCAGGCCGGCGGCCCCCGTCACGGCCGAGAGCGTCACGTGCCGTATCCCCCCGCGGGCGGGCGGTCGCGAGGGCACGCGCGGCGTCGAGGAGATCCTCGGAACGGCGGAGCTTGGCCTCCGGGGACCGTGCGCGACTGTGCATGAGCCTAAATCAACGCATGCTAGATGCGTTAAGGACGGGACGGTAGTAGCCGGATTTTACGCAATTAGATTGCGTAAAATCCCATCGAGATCCCGAAGACCTGTATGTACGCCGCCGTCGTCACGGATTCCGGCTCACCCGACACCTTCGAGCCGACCGAACTTCCCGGCCCCGTGCCCGGCCCCGGCCAGGTCACCATCGACGTCACCCACGCCGCGGTGGGGCTGATCGACGTCTACCTCAGACAGGGCCTGTACGAGGGCCAGGCGGGGCTGCCGTACGTGCCTGGCCTGGAAGTGGCCGGCACCGTCCGCGCGCTGGGCGAGGGAGTGGAGGGCCTGAGAGCCGGCGAACCGGTGGTGACCCTGTCGGGCACCGGGGCGGAGGGAGGCTACGCCTCCCTCGCGGTCGCGGACGCCGCGATGACCACGAGCCTCGACGGCCTGGAGGGAGCCGGCGTCGACCCCGCGCTCGCGGCCGTACCCAACGCCGCGACCGCCTACCTGGCGCTGCCCGAGGTGGCACACCTCAAGCCGGGCGAACACGTGCTGGTGCACGGCGCGCTGGCCGGCCTGGCGTCGGCCTTTCCGGGCCTGGCCCGCACCCTGGGCGTCGCCGGCGTGACCGGCACGGTGCGCGGCTCCTCGGTGGAGCGCGCGTGGGCCTCGGCCTTGCCCTACGACGAGGTTCTCGCCGCCGACGACGTCACCGAGGCGCTCGGCGACCGCTGCTTCGACGTCGTCGTGGACCCGGTCGGCGGCCAGGTCCGGACGGACAGCCTGAGCGTGCCGGCCCAGATGGGACGGATGCTGCTCGTGGGCAACGCCAGCGGCGACTGGGAGCACACGGTGCCCACCAAAACCGAGCAGCACTCCTATCGCCAGCGCCGCGGCCCCGAGATCTCCTACGGCGACCACGAGGCAGCGGCGCGCTATGGGGGCAGGGCTCCAGTCCCAGGGGGCCAGCACCTCGCCCGGACGGCCAGGGCGGCCGCTATCGGAACCGCTGAAGTGGGTGGTGTGCGGCCGGAGGCGCTGCGCAACGCGGACGCACGTCCCGACCGAATTGACAGGTTTTGCATACGGGGCGAACCTGGAATCAGACGCGCTGAACGGCCTCTCAGAAGTCCGCTTCGCAACCAGACTTGCGTTCACGTTCATCGACCACACCCACACCGACGACGGCGGTTCGTCAAGTGCCGGTATGCCCGCCGGTGAGACGGTCACTGACCGGATCGACACTCATCACTCGCTCAACAGCGCGGACCGCCGGCAGCCGTCGCGGGTCACCGAGGCACGACGGTGTCCCGCTCGACCGCCATGGGGTCCCCGTGGGCCGGTTCGCGGATACGGCGCGCGGCGTCGACGTACTCGCCGCCAACCTCCTGGCCTCGGTCGTGGAAGGGCCGGAGTAGGCAGACGACGCCACGATCCGGCTGTCCCGGATCAAGCACCAGGCGGCCCTCCCGGAGCACTCCTGATGGGCCGTGCCTGAACAGGCTCGGCCATCGTGCCGCATCTCTTCCCAGTCCGGCCCCGGACCATCGGTCACGCGAAGTTGCGCAACTGAAAGGACGGCGTCATGCCCGAGAAGAACGTCTACGGTGAGGACGTGAAGGCGGCCATCGAGAGGCCCGACACCTGCGATGGACCCAGCACCGACAACCTTGACGACCTTCCGGAGAGCGACTTCATCGGCTTCGCCGAGGACGACGCGGAGGCCGGCTCTCAAGCGACCGCCACCATCCCTTACGACCGTCCGGTCGCAGACTTCATCGACGAGCTCAGCGCGACGGGCCACGTCACCCACAAGTCGTACCGGAAGACGTCGGTCACGCTGCACCACAACGCTGGCCGGCTTTCGCACCAGGGTGTGCTCGACGTCTGGAAGGTACGTCCGGCTTCGGCTCATTTCGACGTGGACGCCGCCGGCGCCGTCGCTCAGTACGTCAAGGTGAACGAGTACGCCTGGGCCCTCGGCAACACGGCCGGCAACCAAAGCTCGATCAGCATCGAAATGGCGAACGCAACGCTGGCGCCCAACTGGACGGTCGGCGAGGCCACCTGGAAGAACGCCGCGCGTCTTGCCGGCTGGCTCTTCGCCAAGGTGATCGGTGAACGCCCCAGCAGGAGTAACCTCTTCTACCACCACCACTGGCGTGCGACCGTCTGCGCCGGCCCGTTCATGGACCAGATCTACGACGAGGTCCTCGCCGCGGTACAGGTGGCGTACGACCACTTCCGGGATGCACACCCCACCTTCCGGCCGGATACCGAGCCGACATCAGTCGAGCGCCAACGCTGACCAGTCGCGACGAACTAATGCCCCTGAGTCGGAAGTTCGTTAGCGGTTACAGGGTGGGGTGACGCCTGGTCCGAAGCCGCTGGTGCTGGAGTTGTCCGATCACGAACGCAGGGTGCTGCGGGGCTGGTTGAGGAAGCAGACGGCGTCTCAGGCGCTTGTGTTGCGGTCGAGGATCGTGCTGGCGTGCGCGCAGGGTCGGCCGAATGCTCAGGTGGCGGAAGAGTTGGGGGTCTCGCGGGAGACGGTGCGCAAGTGGCGGGCGCGGTTCGTCGCCGACCGTCTGGAGAGCTTGGTGGACAAGCCGCGTTCGGGGGCCCCGCGGAAGATCACGGACGACAAGGGCACCAAAGGAAAGATGGCCGGACGCGTCCCGCTGATCGAGGAGGTGCGCCCCATGGTGGCCCAGCGCCTCCTGACCGCCGGCTCCGATCCGGATGCCCGGCTGTTCACCCGGCCGCGGGGCGGCCGGATCACCACCGCCGTGCTGCGGGATGCCACCCACTGGGACGACGTGGTCACCAAGCTCGGCTACGAGCATCTCCGCCGGCACGATCTCCGCTACATCCGCCTCACATGGATGGCCGACGCCGGGGTCCCCCTGCACGTGCTGCGGATCCTCGCCGGGCACGGCTCACTGCTGACCACCCAGCGCTACCTGCATCCCGACCTCCAGGCCCTGACGCGGGCGGGGCAGTCACTCAGTGCCCACCTGTCGGGTGCGCCGCCCGCCTCGAAGGGGCTCGCGGCCACACTCCGGGCCTTGCAGGAACCACACAATTCGCTGCGAGATCAGAAGTGATCTTGGTCCCCAAGAAAACGCTCTGATCAGGGGTTCTTCCCGATCCGTGGTCCCCAAGTGGTCCCCAAGGGCCTGACGAAGCGTCAGACCGGCGGCATGTCAGTGAATCGCGAAAGGCCCTCTGATCTGGGATTTCTCCCGCTCAAAGGGCCTCTTCAGCACCGTCGGGACGGCGGGATTTGAACCCACGACCCCTTGACCCCCAGTCAAGTGCGCTACCAAACTGCGCCACGTCCCGGTGCCCGGACGACCTGGGGTTTCGCCCCGGCCGATCGCGCACGAGAACCATACCGCATCCACCCCCTGGTCCTGCAAAGCCGATTACCCCGCCCGTCTCCCGGGGTCAGAAGAGCCAGAGGGCCGTGATCGCGGTGTTGTGGACGGTGTGGGCGACGATGCAGGGGACGAGTGAGCGGCGCCAGAGGAGCAGGGACGTGGTGACCGCTGCCAGGAAGGCGGCGAAGATCAGGTTGACGGGGCCGCCCAGCTCGTGGCCTGCGGTGAAGACGAGGGCGGAGAGGGTTGCGGCGGCGGTGAAGGTGGTGCGGCGCAGGAAGGGGGCCGGGATCGTCTCGCGGGCTCCGGGGGTGGCGAGGAAGGTCAGGAGGAGCAGGAGAGGGGCGCGGAAGAGGAGTTCCTCGTGGAGGGGGGCTGAGAGGGCGCCGTCGAGCAGGTGGACGGTGGTGGAGGTGCCGGCCACGGCGGTGTGGCGGGGGTCCTCCGACGCGGGGGTGGACGACAGGGCGGGGATACGGACGAGGAGTTCGGCGGCGGCCAGGCACAGGGCGCCCGCGCCGAGGCCGGCGGCCAGGCTCACGGCGGCCGTACGGGCGGTGCCGGGGCGTAGGCCCAGCGCTGTGATCAGGCGGGCGGCGGCGGCTTTCACGGACGCGCGGGAGCCGGCGAGGAAGGCGGCGGCGAGGGTGAAGGCGGCGGCCAGGCCGAGGGCCGGGCCGATGTCGTGGGTGGTGAACTTCCACGCCTCGTAGCCGGGGAGCAACGTGAGGCTGATGGGGATCAGCATCGCGGTGCACGTCAGCGCCACCCACAGGAAGGTCACCGACAGCACCCGCAGCACCCCCGGATCGAGGTCCAGGCGGCGTATGAGCGCTGCTGTGCGGGTGGTCACGCGGGCGAGCTCCAGCGGTCGGCACCGTGCGGGGACGGGTCAACCGTAGGGACGGGCCCGGGGCGGGACCACGGTCTTAGGTCCCGAAGTCCCCCGCCGCTACTCCAGGCGCGCCACCCTGCCCTGCTCCCCCGCCGCCCAGCAGCCGAGGTCGGCGGTGCAGTCGACTGTGTCGTACGAACCGGAGTCGAAGCCGTGCCAGGTGCGCCCTGCGTCGAAGGTGACGTCCGAGCCCGTCTGGCCCACGGCCAGGGCCGCCGTGCGGCTGTGCGGCAGCCAGGTCACGCCCGAGCGGTAGCCGGGCGGCGGCTTGGCCGCATCCGTCCAGCTCGCGCCGCCGTCGCCGGTACGGGCCGCCGCGTCCGGCGACGGGTTGCCGGGCTGGAAGTCGCCGCCCACCGCGAGACCGTGGCGGGCGTCGCGGAAGGCGAGGGCGAAGACGCCCCGCGCCGGGTCGCCGGCCGGGATGCCGGACTCGGCCTCCGTCCACGTACGACCGCGGTCGGCGGAGTGCAGGACGCGCGCCGTCGCGCCGCCGCCGGTGGCGAACCAGGCGTCCGAGCGACCCGCGCTCACCAGGCACTGCCCGCTCGCCGCGAACGCCGCGTCGCCCTGCTGCGCCGGCGGCATGCCGTCGTCGGGCAGCACCTTCCAGGACCGGCCGCCGTCGGACGTCGAGAGGATGCGGAACCGGCCGTCCACCGGGTCGCTCAGCGCGAGTCCGTCGCGCCCGCCGGCGAAGAACGTGACGCAGTCGTAGAAGGCGCCGGGGTGGTCGTTGCGGAAGGTCTCGGTCCAGGTCGCGCCGGCGTCGTCGGTGCGGTAGATGCGGGAGTCCTCGCCCGGCCCGATGGACAGGACGACCGCGCTGCGCCGGCCCAGCGCCTCGATGTCGCGGAACTCCAGCGCCTCGGTGCCCGGCGGCGACACGTCCTGCCAGCTCCGGCCGCCGTCCGCCGTACGCAGCACCGTGCCGCCGGAGCCGGAGGCCCACGCGGTGTCGCGGCTGACCGCCGACAGCCCGCGCAGCCGCGCCTTGCTGCCGGTGTCCTTCAGCTCCCAGCCGGGCAGATACCGGCCGGCCGGCGTGCGGTCGGTACCGGTGCCGGTGTCCGTGTCGGCGTGCGCCGGGCCGCCGGTGAGGCCGAGGCCGGCGGCGAGCGCCGTCGCGCCGAGGCAGGCGACGGCTGTACGACTGAGAGTTCCCCGCAGCGTCATGGCGGAGGAAGGTAGCAGCCGCCGCACCGCTTGACGAGGGTGCCGCGACGGCCCGCGCGGGCTCGCCGCCGGGTCTCCGTCGGTCTCGTACGGAGCCCGTACGGAGTTCCCACGGAGCCCGTACGGGCCGGACTCACGCCTGCTCCGGCCACGCCTCCGGTGACGGGGACTGGCACGGGGCGTTGTCGAGGAGGCTGTTCACGGCGGCCGTCAGCGCGGCGCGTTCGCCGGCGGCCACCCCCGCGGCCATGGCGGCGATCCGGGCCGTCACCTCGGCGTGCGCGCGGCCCGCCAGTTCCTCCCCCGCCGCCGTCAGCGCGATCCGGCAGGCGCGGCCGTCGTCGGCGTCCGGGGTCCGGGCCACCAGGCCCCGCCGTTCGACGCGGTCCACCAGGCCGGTCAGCCCCGACTTGCCCAGACGCAGCCAGCGGCTCAGCTCGCTCATCCCCACCGCGCCGCTGCTGAGCGCGCACAGCAACTGGACCTGCTGCGGGGTGAGGCCGTGCCCGCGGCCGGCCTCGGCGAGGACGTGCTGCAGGGTGTGCGTGAGCCGTACCAGCGCGCTCGCCAGCCCGGCCGCGCCGGCGTCGACGGCCGATGCCGCCGGCTCCGCGCGCTCCGCCGTGGCCATGGCCGTCGCCGTCGCCGTCGACGCAGAGGCCGGTGCCGCCGTCCGCGCCGTCTGTTCGCTCGTCATGACACCTCCCGGGGACACGCCCAGTTTGACACTAGTTCGTGGCACGAAATAATCTGGTTCGCAGCACGAACCAATTTCCCTCCGCTGAGGACGCGCCATGCCCGACTACGGCCACGATCTCCGCTTCGGCATCAACCTCATCCCCTCCAGCCGGGACCCGGAGGCGACCGTCGCCCTCGCGCAGCTCTCCGAGCGCGCGGGCGCCGACCTGGTCACCTTCCAGGACCACCCGTACCAGCCCGCGTTCCTCGACACCTGGACGCTGCTCTCCTACGTCGCCGCCCGCACGGAGTCGGTCACCCTGTCCGGCAACGTCCACCCGCTCCCCCTGCGCCCGCCGGCCCTGCTGGCACGCAGCGCTGCGAGCCTGGACCTGCTCAGCGGCGGCCGGTTCGAGCTGGCGCTCGGCGCCGGCGGGTTCTGGGACGCCATCGCCGCGCTCGGCGGGCCGCGGCGCACGCCGGGCGAGGCCGTCGAGGCACTGGACGAGGGAATCCGGATCATCCGCGACACCTGGGACACCGACATCCGCGGCGGCATCCGCTTCGACGGGCAGCACTACCGGGTGCAGGGCGCCAAGCGCGGGCCGCGGCCGGCGCACGACATGCAGATCTGGCTCGGCGCTTACAAGCCGCGGATGCTGCGCCTCGTGGGCCGCGCGGCGGACGGGTGGCTGCCGTCGCTGCCGTACTTCGACTCGCCCGCCGCCCTCGCCGACGGCAACGCCGTGATCGACGAGGCGGCGGTGGCGGCGGGCCGGACGCCCCAGGACGTGCGGCGGCTGCTCAACCTCGGGGAGGAGCACCCGGCCGACCAGCTCGCGGAGTTCGCGCTCACGTACGGCACGAGCACCTTCCTGATCATGACCGGCGAGCCGCAGCAGATCGAGCGCTTCCTCGGCGAGGTCGCGCCGGCCGTGCGCGAGCTGGTCGCCGAGTCGCGTCACCCCGGGGCCTGACCGGTGCACGACGAGCGGGAGGGCACCCGGGTGCCGGCGCAGCGGGGTGGCGGAGGCGCGTACCACCGGACGGCGGACCGGGAGCGCCCGTCCACTTCGAGAGCAGCGCTCTGGAACGAGAGCACCCGCCCCACCGTGCCGGAGGCGCGTACGCCCCGCCCCGGCGAGGACGTCTCCGCGGGCCACCACCTCGTCGAGGTCCACGACCACGTACGCGGCGAGCTGGCGCGGCTGCGCGAGCTGGTCCTCCAGGTGGCCGACGGCGCCCTCACCGCCTCCACCGCCCGGTCGCACATCGCGACGATGACCCTGCGGCAGAACAACTGGTCCCTCGGCGCCCACTGCGCCGCCTACTGCCGGTTCGTCACCCTCCACCACACCACCGAGGACCGGCGGTTGTTCCCGGAGCTGCGCCGGTTCGACCCGCGGCTCGCACCCGTACTCGACCGGCTGTCGGAGGAGCACCTCGTCATCCACGATGTCCTGGAGCGCGTCGACCGCGCGCTGGTCGCCTTCGTCGCCGGCCCCGAGGGGACGGCGGAGCTGCGCGGTGCGGTCGACCTCCTCGCGGAGGCGCTGCTGTCGCACCTGTCGTACGAGGAGGACGAGCTGGTGGCGCCGCTGGGCCGGTTCATGGCCGGCGGCTGACCGGCCGCGGCCCAGACCTGTCCCGGCCGGGGCTCCCCTTCCGGCCGTCCCCGCGCCCGTCGCGGGGCGGATGTCAGCGGGGTGGGTGACGATGGGGGCATGCTGTTCGCCGACCTCGCCCGTACCTCGCGGGAGATCGCCGCCACCCGGGCCCGCTCGGAGAAGACCGCGCTGCTCGCCGCGCTCTTCCGCGAGGCCGAGCCCGCCGACGCGCCCCTGGTGGTCACGTATCTGGCGGGGCGGCTGCCGCAGCGCAGGACCGGCGTGGGCTGGAGCGCGCTCAAGGACGCGCCCGTGGCCGCGCGGCAGCCGGAGCTGACCGTGCGGGAGGTGCACGACGCGTTCGACGCCATCGCCGCCGTCTCCGGCAAGGGCGCCCAGGCCGAGCGGCGCCGGCTGCTGCACGAACTGCTGGGCGCCGCCACGACCGAGGAGCAGCGCTTCCTCGCCGGGCTGATCGGCGGCGAACTGCGGCAGGGCGCGCTGGAGGCGCTCGCGGCCGAGGGCCTGGCGGCCGCGGTGGAGGCCGACCCGGCGCGGGTGCGGCGCGCGGTGATGCTCGCCGGTTCCGTGGGCACGGTCGCCGAGGCGGTGCTCGCCCGCGGCCCGGAGGCGCTGGCGGACTTCAGGCTGTCGGTCGGCAGTCCCGTCCAGCCGATGCTGGCCCAGTCCGCGAAGGACGTGGACGAGGCGATCGGCCGGCTCGGGCCGTGCGCCGTGGAGGAGAAGCTCGACGGCATCCGGGTCCAGGTGCACCGGGACGGCGACGACGTACGGATCTACACCCGCACGCTCGACGAGATCACCGCCAGGCTCCCCGAGGTCGTCGCCGCCGCCCGCGAGCTGACGTCGGCGGAGGCCGTGCTCGACGGCGAGGTGATCGCCCTCGGGGAGGGCGGAGACCCCCGGCCGTTCCAGGAGGTCGCCGGCCGCGTGGGCTCCCGGGTCGACGTGGCGGGCAGGCAGCAGACGCTGCCGGTGTACCCGGTCTTCTTCGACCTGCTCGCCGTCGACGGCCGCGACCTGCTGACCGCGCCGATGCGCCAGCGCCACGCCGAGCTGGCCCGGATCACGCCGGAGCCGCGCCGCGTGCGCCGGATCGAGGTCGGCGACCCCGAGGACGCGGCACAGCGCGCGGCGGCGCGGGAGTTCGCCGCGGCGACGCTGGCGCGGGGCCACGAGGGCGTCGTCCTCAAGGCGCTGGACTCGGAGTACAGCGCGGGCCGCCGCGGCGCGGCCTGGCTGAAGGTCAAGCCGGTGCACACGCTGGATCTGGTGGTGCTGGCGGCGGAGTGGGGCCACGGGCGGCGTACGGGCCTGCTGTCCAACCTGCATCTGGGCGCGCGGCGCGAGGACGGCTCGTTCGCGATGCTCGGCAAGACGTTCAAGGGGATGACGGACGCGCTGCTGGCATGGCAGACGGAGCGGCTGCAGGAGCTGGCGGTGGCGCAGAAGGACTGGGGGGTGGTGGTGCGGCCGGATCTGGTGGTGGAGGTCGCGTTCGACGGGGTGCAGCGCTCGCCGCGCTATCCGGAAGGTGTGACGCTGCGGTTCGCGCGCGTGGTGCGGTACCGGGACGACAAGACGGCGGCGGAGGCGGACACGGTGGCGTCGGTCCTGGAACTCCTGCGCTGAGCGCGGCGGCGTGCGGGGCGGTGCTCCCCTGTCGTATGGGCCTGGCACGGGCCGCCACCCACAGCACTTCAACCGGTACGGCCCGCCGGCCCCGCCGCGCACGGCCCCGCGCCGAGCGGTGGCGCGGGGCGGGCGTTGCGGAGCCGACGGGTGTGCGGAGCCGGGGGCAGCGGCCCGCGCGACCGCCGACCCCGGCCCCGTACCGGAGCCGGGAGAGCCCGGCTCCGGCAGGCCCCGGCCACGCGCGCCGGCCCGCAGCAAGCGCCGGCGCGTGTCCCCTGCCCGGGGCGGATCGCGGTCAGTAGTGGATTTGTGCCCCTACCGCCCGGTGGTCGGAGTAGTCCATGTCCTGGTTGTCGCTGCCGGTCAGCTCCAGGTCGGCCGCGTCGCCCTCGTCGAAGGTCGGCACGACCGGGTGGCTCGTGCGCGGCGGCGCGCCGCTCGGGTTGCGGGCGAGGAGGAAGTCGATGCGGCGCGGCGTCGTCGTGTGGAGCGTCCACTTGTCGGCCAGGCAGTCCGGGATCGAGCCGCCCGCGTCGGCGCAGCCGGCGTAGACGGCGTCACGGAACCGGTGGGCGCCGCCGATGTCGCCGTTGGCGGCCTTGTACCAGGTGGTCCAGTTGTCCTGGCCGTTGGTGGTACTGGCGGAGTGGTTGGCGTCGCCGCCGGCGATGAAGAGGTCGGCGACGCCGTAGCCGTCCTCGGTCAGTTCGTTGCTCAGCTCCGCGGCGTTGGAGACGTTGCAGTACGTGCCGCCGTACGACTGCCGCGGCCAGTGGAAGGAGGCGGCGGTGACGGTCTTGCCGGAGCGCTTGTCGAGGAGGAGGGCCTTGACGCCCTTGGTCCGCGGCTGGTCGTTGTTCTCGCAGTTCGTCGAGCCGAGAGGGGTCTCGCGCTGCGCCTGCCACCGGTTGTCCGGGGAGGCCGACGTTTTCAGCGAGAGCCGGTCGGTGCGCCAGATGACGCCGTTGGTCTGCAGCTTCTTCCCGGCGCAGCCGTTGTCGACCGACTTGGGGGCGTCCTCGGCGAGGACGCCGGCGTAGCTCTCGCCGAAGTGCTCCTCCATCCGCGTCAGCAGCAGGTCGAGCTGCTCGCGGTTGCTGATCTGCTGGACGAGGTAGATGTCCGGCCGGTATTCCTGGAGCCGCATGTAGTACATGAGGTCGTGCCAGTCGCCGGGGCAGGACTCCGTCGTGGTCGGCAGGTTCTCCACGTTGGCGTCGTAGACCTGGAGGAACGACGGGTCGTTGTTCGCCACCGCCTGCGCGGCGGCCGTCGTCGGGCCCGCACCCGCGGCGTCCGCGGGCCCGGAGGCGGGCGCCGGCGACGCCAGGACGAAGGGCGCCGCCAGCGCGGCGACGCCCAGAAGCGTGCGGTACTGCCACGAGTTCATCTGCTGTCCCCCTGTGTTCCGGTCGTCAGGGCAGGATCACCCGGCGCGGCGCACGGGAGCCGGGGATTGCACCAGAACGCAAACAAGCGGGACGTCCCGGAACGCGCCGGACGGCCGGCGGCAGGGTTGCCATCGGGTGTTCCCCACCGGTAAAGATCCACGTGGTCGGGGCCTCGCCCGGACCGGTCACACCTTCGGTATGCGTCTCGCCCTCGTCTCCGAGTCCTTCCCGCCCGACGTCAACGGCGTCGCCCACTGCGCCCTGCAGACCGCGCGGCACCTGGTGCGCCGGGGCCACGACCCGCTCGTGATCGCGCCGGAGGCACCCGCCGCCGACGACGCGCCGTCGTGGGGTACGGACCTGGACGTCCCCTGCCCTGTCGTACGCATCCCCTCCGTCCCCCTGCCCGGCTACCACCAGGTCCGCGTCGCCCTCCCCACCCGGCGCCTTGCCCCGGTGCTCGCCCCGCACGGCGTCCCGCGGGTACGCCTGTGGGCCCGCGGCGTCGACGCGCGGCGCTTCCACCCGGGCCACCGCGACGAGGCGCTGCGCCGCGAACTCGCCCCGGGCGGCGAACTGCTCGTCGGCCACGTGGGCCGGCTGGCTCCGGAGAAGCACGTCGCCCTGCTGCGCGAGGTGTGCGCGGAGCACGGCGTACGGGTCGTCGTGACCGGCGACGGTCCCAGCGAGGCCGCGCTGCGTGCCGCCCTGCCGGGCGCGCACTTCACCGGCCGCCTCACCGGCGCCGCGCTGGCGCGGCTGTTCGCCTCGCTCGACGTCTTCGTGCACACGGGACCGTACGAGACCTTCTGCCAGACGGTGCAGGAGGCGATGGCCTGCGGTGTCCCGGTCGTCGCCCCGGCGTCCGGCGGCCCGCTGGACCTGGTCGCACACGAACGTACGGGCCTGCTGGTGCCGCCGCACGACGCGGAGGCGGTACGCGCCGCGGTGAACCGGCTCCGCGACCCGGCGCTGCGGACCCGCTACGGCACGGCGGCCCACTCGGCGGTGGAGCGGCGGAGCTGGGAACGTATCGGCGACGAACTCCTGGAGCACTACGGCGAGGTCCTGGCGGAAACCGCCACCCGGGCACGACGCCGGGCATTCCCGCAGCCCGCCACGGCCCCGGCGGTCTCCGCCCCGGCCACCGGACGGCGCGACATCCCGCTGCCGCCCCGGCCCCGCCGGAGGAACTCCGCGGCCCCGACCGCAACCGGAGCCGGGCGACGGCCCGTACGCCTCCGGCGCCCCCGCCCCGCAGCACCGGATCCCCGGCCCGGCGCCCTCCTCGCCCCTCTCGGCGACACCGCGCACCCCACCCCGCGCGGTGACACCGCCTCCGGCGCGGGCGGCACCCCGTGAGCCGGCCCCTGCGCATATTGCGCCTCGCGAACTTCGTCACCCCCGTCTCCGGCGGCCTCCGCACCGCCCTGCGCGAACTCGGCGCCGGCTACCGGGCGGCGGGCCACGAGCCCGTCCTCATCGTCCCCGGTGCCCGGTACGCGGACGCCCGTGAGGAGCAGGGCCGCGTCATCACCCTGCCCGGGCCGCGCGTGCCCGGCGCCGGCGGCTACCGGGTGCTCGCCGACCGGCGCCGTGTGGAGCGGCTGCTCGCCGCGCTCGCCCCGGACCGGCTGGAGGTCTCCGACCGCACCACCCTGCGCTGGACCGGCGGCTGGGCGCGCCGGGCGCGGGTGCCCGCGGTGATGGTGTCGCACGAGAGCGTGGATGGCCTGCTCGCCGTCTGGGGCGCCCCTGGGAGCGCGGCCCGCCGGGCCGCCGACCTGCTCAACGTCCGCACCGCGTACGCCTACCGCCGCGTCGTGTGCACGACGGACTGGGCGGCGCGGGAGTTCGAGCGGGTCGGCGCGCGGAACGTCGTCCGGGCCCCGCTCGGCGTCGATCTGGAGCGCTGCCACCCGGACCGGCGCAGCACCCTGCTGCGCGCGCGGTACGCACCGGAGCCGGGCACCGTACTGCTGCTGCTGTGCTCGCGGCTGCACCCGGAGAAGCGGCCGGGCCGCGCCCTGGACGCGCTCGCGGTGCTGCGCGGGCGGGGTGTGCCCGCGCGGCTGGTGGTCGCGGGCGACGGGCCGCTGCTGCGAGGGCTGCGGCAGCGGGCGCGCGCGGAGCGGCTGCCGGTGACGTTCCTGGGGCAGGTCTCGCACGCCCCGGCGCTGGCCGGGCTGCAGGCCACCGCCGACGTGGTGCTGGCCCCCGGGCCGGCGGAGACGTTCGGGCTGTCCGCGCTGGAGGCACTGGCCGCGGGCACCCCGGTGGTCGTCAGCGCCCGCTCCGCGCTGCCGGCCCTCGTCGGCACGGCGGGCACGGTCGCGAAGGACACGGGCCGGGCGTACGCGGACGGGGTGCAGCGGCTGCTCGCGCGCCCGGAGGACGAGCGGCGCGCGGCGGCGCGCCGGCGCGCGGAGGGATATACGTGGTCGGCGGCGACGGCCGCGTTCCTCGCGGCTCACGATGCTCCGTCGCCGCTACGGGCCGCACCCGGCGCGCCGCTCCCCACGGGGCGTGCGGGAAACGTGCCGGCCCCGGCGGCCGCCGACCGCACCACCGGCGCGGGTGGCGCGCCCCGTACGCCGGTCTCGCGCGACGCACGCGGGGCGGTCATCCCGGCCGCGGTCACCACGCACGCCTCGTGTGCCTCCGCGAGCGACCCCCGGGATCCGGCAGCGGACGCCGAGGCCGCCCGCGCCGCCTTCGACGTCCCCGTACCGCTCGACGGTCTCCGGCCCCTCGCCGGCTGAGACCACCCGCGGCCGGCGGGGGCCGGGCCCCAACCGCCCGTCCCCCTCCTCGACCGCTCCGCCTCCACGGACGCGGTCGACGTCTTCGGGTACTACTGACCAGTCACCCGTCCCTGCCGCCCCGCGGGACGTAAGCTGCCACTTCTTGGACACGTGATACGGGGCAGAGCATGCAACTGGGGGACAACGGGGCGGAAGCGCCTGGGCGGATACTCGCCGGGCGCTACCGGGTGGTGACGCAGCTCGGACGCGGGGGCATGGGCACCGTGTGGCGGGCTGTCGACGAGCGGCTGGGGCGCGAGGTCGCGGTCAAGGAACTGCGGGCGTTCAGCGATTCGGACGCGCGCGACCTCGCCGAGATGAGGCTGCGTACGGAACGGGAGGCGCGCGCCGCGGCGCGGGTGCGGCATCCGGGCGTCGTCGCCGTGCACGACGTGACGGAGCACGACGGCCGGCCCGTCATCGTGATGGAGCTGGTCGACGGCCCGTCGCTCGACGACGTGCTGCGCGAGCGCGGCGGCGTCACGCCGGCCGAGGCCGCGCAGATCGGACTGAAGGTGGCCGACGCGCTCGGCGCCGCGCACCGCGCGGGGGTGCTGCACCGGGACGTGAAGCCGGGCAACATCCTGCTGGAGCGCGGCGGCCGGGTCGTGCTCACCGACTTCGGCATCGCCGCCATGGAGGAGCCGGCCGACGGCAACAGCACGCATCTGACGCGCAGCGGCGAGCTCGTCGGCTCGCTCGACTACCTGGCGCCGGAGCGGGCGCGCGGCGAGCAGCCGGGGCCGCCCTCCGACCTGTGGTCGCTGGGCGCCACGCTGTACGCGGCGGTGGAGGGCATCTCGCCGTTCCGCCGTACGTCGACGTGGTCGACGATCACGGCGATCATCGTGGACCCGCTGCCGGAGCCGCGGCGGGCCGGGCCGCTCGCGCCCGTGCTGCAGGCGCTGATGGCCAAGGACCCGGGCGAGCGCGCCGACGTCGACCGGGCGCGCGCCCTGCTGGAGCCGATCGCCGGGACCGCGGGGCCGGCGGCGGCGCAGGGGCCGGACACGGTGCGGCTGGGCCGGGTGCCGGCGGCGCCGCCGCCCGGCGCGTACGGGCCACCGGCCGGTCTGGCGAGCGCCGGGCACGCCGCTGCGCAGGGGCAGTTCGGCCCGCCGCAGCTCGGGCCGCCGGGCACCGAGTCCCGTACCGCCGAGCAGACTGCGCCGCAGCGGCGCCGTGGCGGGCGCCGCTGGGTGCCGGTCGCCGCCGCCGCGGTGCTGATCGCCGGCGGCGGCGTGACGTACGCGCTCGCCGGCGGAGACGACGGCGAGCCGGCCGCGAGCGAGGAGACCGAGGAGCCCGCCGCCGAGGTCGTCTCGCCGTCGCCCGGGACGGACGGCGAGGACAAGAAGCAGGACGGCGAGGGCGAAAAGGGCGGAAAAGGCGAGAAGGACGGCGGGGACGAGAAGGGCGGGGGCGAGGTGGACGAGCCGGCCGCGGACGACAACGACTCCCCCGCCGAAGAGGAAGGCGCCACGGGCGCCGGCACCGGCGGTACGGACGGCGGTGGCGGCGACGGCGCGGGCGACGGATCCGGCGGCGGTGCCGGCTCGGACGGCGGGAGCAGCGGCGGAAGCGGTGGCGGCGACGCAGGCGGCGGCAGTACGTCGGGCGGCGACGCCACCGGCGGCGGCTCGGCCCCCGACCCGTCGTGCACGCCCATCGGCGGCGGGAAGTACAACTGCGAGGTGTGGCGTACCGCCTCGTCCTACGACTCGGCGCACCGCCCGGTCGGCACGCTCAACGCCGGCACCAACTACTTCTTCTGCCAGGAGAAGAAGGCCTACCGCGAGACGTCCGGCGAGTGGACGAACGTGTGGTGGGGCAAGACCGACGACGACTCGGGCAACGCCGGCGTGTGGGTCAGCGTCGTCTACGTCAAGGGCGGCGCCAACGACTCCCCCGTCCCGGGGTTGCCGGTGTGCTGAGATGATCGTGGGGTGACCGACCTGAACGCCGCCGCCGTACGGGACCAGCTCGGCCTCGACGGCACGTACGCCCCGTGGACCGACGCCCTGGCAGCCGCCCACCCCGCGCCGCCGCCTGCCGGTGCGCCGCGGGGCGCGGAGCTGACCGCGCTGCTGCGCGCGGTCGGCGTTCCCGAGCACGAGGACGCCGAGCTGACCGCCGCGCTGGCGGAGGTGACCGCCGCCGGCTCGCCGTACGCGTGGCTGCTGGACCGCGCCGTCGCCGCGCTGACCGCCGGGCTGGGGTCGGTCGGCGACGACCGGGGCGGTCCCGGCAGCGGTCCGACGCTGCCGGCGGCGCTGGGCGCGGCGGGGCGCTGGTTCCACGCCGCGGCCTTCCTCGCCGCCCTGCCGGAGGTGCGGGCGTACCACGCGCGCCACGACGTACCGGACGACGTGTCCTGGGCGACGCTCGCCGACCTCGGCAACAAGGTGGGCGTCCACCGGCGGATGCACGGCACCGGCGGTATGGACAAGCAGTGGTGGATGGTGCTGCCGTACGGCGGCATCCTCTACCGGCTCGGCCGGCTGCAGTTCAACCTCGACCGGGATCCGGTCGCCGGCCGCGGGCTGGAGGTGCACATCCCCGAGGGCGGCCCGCTGGACCCGCGGGCGTGCGAGGAGTCGTACGCGCGGGCGGCGGAGTTCTTCCCGCCCCGCTTCGGCGCGTTCCTGGGCGAGGCGGGCGTGGGCGCGCTCCGGCTGAACTGCAGGTCGTGGCTGCTGGATCCGCAGCTCGCGGAGTATCTGCCGGCCGGGAGCAACATCGTGCGCTTCCAGCGCCGGTTCACCCTCGACCCGCGGGAGCCGGCGGACGTGCCGGAGCCGGACGAGCACGGGCTGGCGGTGTCCGACCGCGGGATAGTCGAGTTCGTGTTCCGGAGTGAGGTGCGTACGCCCGCGGACGTCGCGGCGCTGCCGGCGCGTACGACGCTGGAGCGGGCGGTCGTGTCGCACATCGCGGAGGGCCGGCACTGGGACACGCCGCGCGGGTCGTTCATGCTCCCGGTCCCGGGCTGAGCCAGGCGCGTACCTCCTCAGAACGCCCCGTGCCGCCCCTCCCCCGCGGCGAAGCGCCCGGCCCCGGCCGTCGCCTCGCCGAGCGCCGCGCTGCCGTGGCGCAGCTCCGCCGCCATCGCCTCGGCCTCCGGCAGGCCGTGCTGCTCCAGCACCGAGGCGCGATCGGCGCGCAGGCAGGTCTGCGGGAACCGGGCGATCTCCGCAGCCAGTTCCTCGGCCGCGGCGCGCGACCGGCCGGGCGGTACGAGCCGGTTGGCGAGGCCCATGTCGTACGCCTCGGGGGCCGGGACGGGGCGGCCGGTGAGGACGAGGTCGAGGGCGCGGCCGGTGCCGATGAGCCGCGGCAGCCGTACGGTGCCGCCGTCGATCAGCGGCACGCCCCAGCGGCGGCAGAAGACGCCGAACACCGCGTCCTCCTCGGCGACCCGCAGGTCGCACCAGAGCGCCAGTTCCAGCCCGCCGGCGACCGCGTGCCCGCTGACGGCCGCGATGACGGGCTTGGTCAGGCGCATCCGGGTGGGGCCCATGGGGCCGTCGCCGTCGGGCGTGACGCGGTTGCCCGCGGGAGTGCCGACGGCCTTGAGGTCGGCGCCCGCGCAGAACGTGCCGCCCTCGCCCCACAGCACGGCGACGCGGGCGTCGGGGTCGGCGTCGAAGTCCCGGAAGGCGGCGGCCAGTGAGGCGGCGGTGGGGCCGTCGACGGCGTTGCGGACCTCGGGGCGGGCGAGGACGACGGTGGTGACGGGGCCGGAGCGCTCGGTGCGTACGTGTCCGCTCATGGCCGGACGTTACCAGCGCGTAGGGCAGCGGGAGTACGGGCCGTGAGCCGCCGGTACGCCCGGTGCGTACGTACGGACCACCCGCTGCGCTCAGGCCGGCCGGCCCGCGACGAGGTCGAGCGGCCCGCCGCCGTCCTCCAGCGCACCGAGGCCGGCCCGCGCGAGGGCGGCGCCGCGCGGCGGCAGCAGGTCGTCGAACTCGTCGGGCGCCGCCAGCCGCCAGTCCACGATCTCGGTGCCGTCGACCCGGATGCCGGCCAGGTCGGCGGCGTCCAGCACCCCGCCGTCGTACACGTACACGACGAGCGCGGGTGCGGGCCTGCGCGAGGCGAAGTCGACGGCGAGCAGCCGGCCCAGCGGCCGGTTGAGCCCGGTCTCCTCGCGCAGCTCCCGCCGCGCCGCGGGGCGCGGGGTCTCGCCGAGGTCGCTGTCCACGCCGCCGCCCGGCAGTTGCCAGCGGCCGTCGTCGCGGTAGCCGGCGCGGACCAGCAGCAGCCGGCCCGTGCTGTCGCGCACCAGTGCGCCGGCACCGACGAGCACGCGCGGGCGCACGGCGAGGTACGAGGAGGGGTCCAGCGCGGCGGCGTGCTCCAACTCGGCGCGGCGGCCCGCGGAGACCGCGGCGCACGAGCCGGGCTGCGGTTCGCCGCCGACGAGGTGGGCCACTGCACCGGTGTCCCAGGCGTCGAGCGCGGCGCGCAGCCGGCGTGCAGCGAGGGCGGGCAGGGCGTCGAGGGCGGCGTCGCGGTCCAGCCAGCTCGCGGTGAGCCCGGCGGGGTTCCCGTCGACGGCGACGGCGACGGCGGCGTCGAGCGCGGCGGGCGGGGCGGCGGGCGGCGGCACGGCCGCGTACAGGTGGACGAGCCCGGCGCGGCCCCCGGCGGACGGGACGGAGTCCACGGCGAGGAGCCGCCCGGCGGGCAGGTCGGTGCCGAGCGTGTCGCACAGTGCGCGGGTCAGCGCCTCCTCCGGCGTCTGGAGGCCGGAGACGACGACGCCCGGCAGCACGGGCTCGGCGTCGGCGGCCGGCTCGGCGGGCAGCAGGACGAGCACGCGGCCGGCGCGGTCCTGCACCACCGCGGTCGCGGTCACCGCGGGCCCGTGGGCGGCGTCGGCGTACGGGGGCGGGCTGTCCGCTTGGGCGGCGGTGCCGGCGGTCGTGAGCATGGGGCGGCTCCTCGGATCGGAGTGGGCGGCGGGCGTCAGCCGGGGCCGTCGCGTGCGTCAGGGTCTCCCAGGCGGCGAACAGGTCGTCCGTGCCCGCGGGCCACCGGTACCGGGTGCAGGACGCGGGAGAGCCGGCCGTCGCGGGGGAACCGACTGGGTGGCATGGCACACCTCCACCGTCAGACTCGAACGCCCGCTGTCCGTACGCATCCAGAGTGGGGCCGAACGGGGGCGGTCACGGCACCCCGTTCGGCGGCACGGTGCCGTCCGGCCTCACCGCAGGTAGTTGTAGACCGTCGCCCGCGACACCCCCAGCAGCTCCGTGACCAGCGGGACCGCACTCCTGACCTCCAGGAACCCGCGGGCGCGCAGGTCGCGGACCAGCTCGCGGCGGTCGGCGGAGGCCAGCGCCCGGGGCGTCTGGCCGCGGGCGGCGGCGAACTCCTCCACCGCCGCGCGCAGTTCGTCCGCCGTACGCGCCCGCAGGGTCTCGGTCAGGGGCAGGCCGGGGTCCTCCACGGCGGTGAGGGCCTGGAGCGTACGGGCCGTGCGGTCGAGGACGGAGACGTCGAGGTTGAGGCAGAGGGCCGCGACGTATGCGCCGGACGAGTTCCGGATGCCGATCGACGTGCTCTTCGCGGGCCGGCCGTCGGGGAAGCGGTTGGGGTAGTTCTGGATGACCTCGGGGTAGTCCGGGTCCTCGATGCGGGCGAGGCCCAGCTCGGTGGCGGGGTCGCCGGGGCCGCGGCCGGAGAGCGGGTTCTCGATCGTTCGGACCGCGTGCCGCGGGTCGCGCAGGTCGTGCAGGACGACCTCGCAGACGCCGGGGAACATCCGGCCCAGGGCGGTGACGATCTTCTCGGCCTCGCGCAGCAGCAGTTCGTCCTCGGCGCTCACTCCGCGCCCCCGAACACCCCGGCGAGCACCGGGGTCGCCTTCAGTCCGGTGCCGGTGAGCAGCACGGCCGTCGTCTCGCCCGGCCGGATGGCGCCGCGGGCGCGGAAGACGTCGACGGCCGCGGCGGCGGTGGCGCTGGTCGGCTCGGCGTAGAGGCCGAAGGCGGCGAGGCGGACGACGGCGGCGCGGATGCCGTCCTCGCCGATCGCCGCCATGTCCCCGCCGGAGCGGCGTACGGCGCGCAGCACCTCCGGCAGCCGGACGGGCTCGCGGATGGCGGTGCCCTCGGCGATCGTCGGGGCGAACTCGACGGGTACGGGCCCGTCGGCGCCGGCCCGGAAGCTGGCGTGGACCGGGGCGCAGTTGGCGGGCTGGGCGGCGAGGATGCGGGGGCGGCGGCGGATGTGGCCGGCGGCCAGGAGTTCGCCGAAGCCGGCGTCGAGGCCGAGGACGGTGCTGCCGGCGCCGGCGACGGTGACGACGCAGTCGGGGGCGGCGAAGCCGAGGTCCTCCCAGAGCTCGTAGGCGAGGGTCTTGGTCCCCTGGAGGAAGAGCGGGTGCCAGTTGTGTCCGGCGTACGCGACGGTGGCGGACCGGCGTACGGCCTCGGCGGCGGTGGCGTCCCGGCCGCCGGGGACCAGCTCGACCTCGGCGCCGTACGCGCGGGCCTGCAGCACCTTCGCCGGGGAGGTGCCCTCGGGGGCGAGGATGCGGGCGCGGATGCCGGCGGCGGCGCAGTAGGCGGCGACGGAGGCGCCGCCGTTGCCGGAGCTGTCCTCGATGACCTCGGTGACGCCGAGCCGGGCGAGCGCGGAGATCATCACGGTGCTGCCGCGGTCCTTGAAGCTGCCGGTGGGGCCGAACCACTCCGGCTTGAAGAGCACGTCGGTCTCGCCCCAGCGGCGGGCGAGCAGGGGGGTGCGGCCCTCGCCGAGGGAGACGGGCGCCTCGATGCCGAAGGGCAGCGCGGCGCGGTAGCGCCACAGGGAGCGCTCGCCGGTGTCGATGTCGTCCCTGCCGATCCCGGGCACACCGCCGACCTGGAGGGGGGTGCCGTCGTCGGCGCGCCAGCGGAGGGCGTCGAAGGGGTACGTACGGCCGGATCGCTCGTCCACCAGATAAGTCATAGCGTCCAACTCTAGACGACTCGTCTAATAGATCCGGGCCCGCCGTTCCCGAACCGTCCCGCACGCCCCGGTGACGCCGCCCGTCACGGTCACCACAATGGGCCGGGTCCGTGACGCCCACCCGGCCGGGAGGCCCCCATGCGGCTGCGCCGCACCACCGTTCCCCTCGCCCTCGCCGCGATCCTCGCCACCGCGGCGGCCGCCGCGCCGCCGACGGCCGCCGGGACGGACGCGCCCGCGGCGCCGAAGTCCCCGGTGGCGACGGGCTACGGCGGCGCCGTGGCCAGCGTCGATGCCGACGCCACCGCCGCCGGCATCGACGTGCTGCGCGACGGCGGCAACGCGGTCGACGCCGCCGTCGCCACCGCCGCCGCGCTCGGGGTCACCGAGCCGTACTCGGGCGGCATCGGGGGCGGCGGCTACTTCGTCTCCTACGACGCGAAGAGCGGCCGGGTCAGCACCCTCGACGGCCGCGAGAAGGCCCCCCGTACCGCCGACGAGGGGCTGTTCACCGAGGACGGCGCGGCGATCCCCTTCGACCAGGCGGTGACCAGCGGCCTGTCCGTCGGCGTGCCCGGCACGCCCGCGACCTGGGAGCAGGCGCTGCGGCAGTGGGGCACGGCCTCGCTCGGCGAGGCGCTGGCGCCGGCGACGCGGCTGGCATCCGAGGGCTTCACGGTCGACGAGACGTTCCGCGCACAGACCGCCGCCAACGAGGCGCGCTTCCGCGACTTCCCCGCCTCCCGGGAGCTGTTCCTGCCCGGCGGCGCCCTGCCCGAGGTGGGCAGCACGCTGCGCAACCCCGACCTGGCGGCCACCTACGGGCAGTTGGCCGACGAGGGCGCACAGGCGATGTACCGCGGCGACCTGGGCGCGGACGTGTCGGACACCGTGCGCCGCCCGCCGGTCGACCCGGGCGCCGACCGGGTCGTACGCGCCGGTGACCTGCGCCCCGCCGACCTGCGCACGTACCAGGTGGCACGGCAGCAGCCGACGCGCGTCGGCTACCGCGGGCTCGACGTGTACGGGATGGCGCCGTCGTCGTCCGGCGGCACCACCGTCGGCGAGGCGCTGAACATCCTGGAGGGCAGCGACCTCGGCGAGCTGTCCGAGGCCCAGTACCTGCACCGCTTCCTGGAGGCGTCCCGCATCTCCTTCGCCGACCGCGGCCGGTGGGTGGGCGACCCGCGCTTCTCCCGGGTGCCGACGCGGGAGTTGCTCTCCCAGTCGTACGCGGACTCCCGCGCCTGCCTCATCTCCCCCGACGCCGTGCTCACCAGCCCGCTCGCCCCGGGCGATCCGCGCCGCCCGGACGCCTCCTGCACGGCGAAGGGCGCACCGGAGGGCACGTCGTACGAGGGCCCGAGCACCACGCATCTGACGACCGCCGACAAGTGGGGCAACGTCGTCGCGTACACGATGACGATCGAGCAGACCGGCGGCAGCGGCATCACCGTGCCCGGCCGCGGCTTCCTGCTCAACAACGAGCTGACGGACTTCTCCTTCACCCCGTCCGTGCCGGGCGTGCCCGACCCGAACCTGCCGGGCCCGGGCAAGCGGCCCCGGTCCTCCATGTCGCCGACGATCGTCCTCGACGACGGCGAGCCGCTGCTCGCGACCGGCTCGCCGGGCGGTTCGACCATCATCACCACCGTGCTCCAGGTGCTGACCGGCCGGCTCGATCGCGGACTGACGCTGCCGCAGGCCATCGCGGCGCCGCGCGCCAGCCAGCGCAACACCGCCTCGACGTCGGCGGAGCCGGCGTTCCTCGGCCTGCCGGTGCGCGGCGAACTGACGGAACTGGGGCACCGGTTCACCGACGGCGGCGAGATCGGCGCCGCGACCGGCGTCGAGCGGCTGCCCGACGGGCGCTGGGTCGCGGCCGCGGAGCCGGTGCGCCGCGGCGGGGGCGCGGCGGCGGTGGTACGGCCGGCCGGGCGGGACTGACCCGGGACGGCGGATCACGACCGGGACGGGGCGCACGGCGCCCCGTCCCGGTCGTCGTGTCGACGGGCCATGTCCCGGCCCTTGACGCGCAGTTGGTACGTACCTAAGGTCACGGGCCGTCACGGTGTTCATGTGAACACTCAACGTTCATATACGCGAACGAATGGAACCCACCATGCAGGGCACCCCCACACCCGCACGCCGCCGCCGCAGACCGCGCCCCGCACTGTTCGCCACCCTCGTGGCGGCCGTCACCGCCCTGGTCGCCTCACTCCTCGGCTGGCCCGGCGCCGAGCGCGCCGGCGCCGCGCCCGCGAACTTCACCCACCCGGGAGTCACCGTCTCCCGCGGCCAGTTGGACTTCACCCGCGAGAAGGTCAACGCCGGGGCCCAGCCCTGGAAGGGCGCCTACGACCAGATGATGGGCAGCAGGTACGCGAGCCTCAGCCGTACGCCCAAGCCCCGCGCGGTCGTCGAGTGCGGCTCGTACTCCCAGCCCAACTACGGCTGCACGGACGAGCGCGAGGACGCGATCGCCGCGTACACCACCGCGCTCGCCTGGTACTTCACCCGCGACGAGCGCTATGCGCGCAAGTCCATCGAGCTGATGGACGCCTGGTCCGCCACGATCAGGGACCACACCAACAGCAACGCGCCGCTGCAGACCGGCTGGGCCGGCTCGTCCTGGCCGAAGGCCGCCGAGATCATCAAGTACACCTACGGCGGCGGCTGGCCGAACGAGGCGCGCTTCGCGACGATGCTGCGCAACGTCTATCTGCCGGAGATCATCGGCGGCTCCCACTCGAACGGCAACTGGGAGCTGACGATGATGGAGGCGGCCGTGGGCATCGCCGTCTTCCTGGAGGACAAGGGCGCGTACGACCGGGCGATGCAGACCTTCCGCACCCGTGTGCCCGCGTTCATCTACCTGGAGTCGGACGGCGCGCTGCCCCGGACCGTGCCCAAGCAGAACCTCGACACCCGGCAGAAGATCATCAACTACTGGCAGGGGCAGTCCACCTTCGTCACCGGGCTGACGCAGGAGACCTGCCGCGACTTCACCCACACCGGATACGGCCTGGCGTCGATCTCGCACGTCGCCGAGACCTCCCGGATCCAGGGCGAGGACCTCTACCTGACCGACGTCGGCGAGCGGCTGCGGCACGCGCTCGGCTTCCAGGCGCGCTACGAGCTGGGCGAGGCGCCGCCCGGCTGGCTCTGCGGCGGCAGCGTCGACCGCGGCCTCGGCCCGGTCACCGAGATCGGCTACAACGCCCTGCACCACCGCATGGGCATCGCGATGACCAACACCGGCCGCTACACCGAGCAGAGCCGGCCCGCCGGGTCGAACAACCTCTTCGTGGCCTGGCAGACCCTGACGCACGCGGAGAACCCGGCCTGACACACACCTCCGGCCCGCACGCGGGGGGCACGTGCGGGCCGGGGCGGGGGACGGCCGCGGCGGGCGGCGGCGGTGACGGTGCCGCCGGCCGCGGCCTGGAGGACCGCGGACACGACGGGGGACGGATCCGCGGCCGGCTCAGGATCCGCATCGGCTCCTGAGCGTCAGCTGATGCGGTGCGAGCGGAAGAACCACGCCTGCTGCTCCAGGTCCTGCGTCGCGGTGATGAGCAGGTCCTGCGTGATGAGGTCGGTGTCGTCGGTGTCCGCGACCCGCTGCCGCATGCGCGCGGAGGCCTTCTCCAGCATGTCGGTGACGTCGTCGATGACCTTCTGGTCGGAGATCTTTCCGGGGCCGATGTCGGGCAGCGGGCTGCCGGCCGCGATGGTCTTCGCCCGGCCGTCCGGGCTCACACCCAGGGCCGCGGCCCGCTCGGCGAGCGTGTCGGCGTGCCCGCGGGCCAGCTTCACCATCTTGTCGAGCTGGAGGTGCAGCTCGCGGAAGAGGGGGCCCGTCAGGTTCCAGTGCGCCTGCTTGCCCTGCAGGGAGAGATCCAGCAGATCGACCAGCGCGCCCTGCAGCGCCTCGCCGGTGACGTCCAGGGCCTTCTTGTCGAGGATCGTGGTCATGTGTGGGCGCCTCCTTGCTCGTGCTTGTGGATCCCATCCTACATTAGACTTTGTCTAACCTCTTGTCGGACTACGCCATTCGTGGCGGGGGCGCCCCGGGCGGCCCCGGAGTCGTCCGGGGCGGCTGCCGCGTACGAGGTCACGGAGCGGCGGCGGACGCCCTCTTGTCCAACCGCACCGGCACTTCTATCGTTCGCTCAGGTCTCGGCGCACGGAAAGTGACTCAGTCATGTCAGAGCGCACAGGGCGCGGCAGGCACCGCCGCTACCGCCCCGGCCCGGTGTCGCGGGCCTCCCTCACCGTCACCGCGAGCGGCGCGGGGCTCGCGCTGCCGCTGGTCGCCGGCGCCGCCACACCGGCCGCGGGCGCCCCCGCGGACGCGGTGCACAGCCCGGCCGAGGGCCGGGCGCAGGAGGGCCTGAAGCCGCCGTCCGACGGCGCGTTATCCGACCGCGCCGATACGGAGACGACGGCGCCGGGCAACGCCGCCGCGCCCCAGGGCGGGCGGGCCGGCACGGCCGGCAAGAGGCCCGGCCACCACGAGGTCGCCGCCGGGGAGACCCTGTCCGGCATCGCCGACCAGCACCGCGTACGCGGCGGTTGGCCCGCGCTGTACGAGCGCAACCGCGGCGTCGTCGGCGCCGACCCCGACCTCATCCTCCCCGGCCAGCGCCTCACCCTCCGCGGCGGCGCCGCGGCCCCGCCCAAGCCCCGCGAGGACTCCCCCGCCGCCGGGACGAAGAAGCCGGGGAACGACGAGGCGAAGCCGGCCGGGACCAAGTCCCACAAGACCCCGGACAAAGCGAAGTCCGGCGGCAAGGCGAAGCCCGAGAAGGCCAAGCCCCGCAAGGCCGGGCCGGCGAAGGCGAAACCGGACCGGACGAAGCCGGACGCGAAGAAGCGGGCTCCCGCATCCGAGGCCAAGGCCAAGGCCAAGCCCGGGACCAAGCCCGCCGCCGACTACACCTCCCCGCTCGCCGGTGCGCCCATCGGCACCCCGTACGGCGCCAGCGGCAGCAGTTGGTCCAGCGGCTACCACACCGGGGTCGACTTCCCCGTCTCGGTCGGCACCGGGGTGCGCTCCGTCGCCGACGGCGAGGTCGTCAGTGCCGGCTGGGCGGGCGCGTACGGCTACGAGGTGGTCATCCGGCACCGCGACGGCCGCTACAGCCAGTACGCGCACCTCTCCGCGGTGACCGTGAGCGCCGGCCGGCCGGTCAACGCCGGACAGCGCATCGGACGCTCCGGATCGACGGGGAACTCCACGGGACCGCATCTGCACTTCGAGGTCCGCACCGGCCCCGGCTACGGGTCCGACGTCGACCCGTTGCGCTATCTGCGCGGGCACGGGGTGCGCATCTAGCCCACACGCGCACCGCGCTGACCTGGGGCTTGACGATTCGTCACGAGACTTCACGTGCGAAGGCTTGACCCTGCCGCGCTCCGGGTGCTTAAACGTATCATCATGCCGAAGAAGACGCGTCCCACGGTTCGCGACGTCGCCGCCCTCGCCGGGGTGTCCGTCGCGACGGTGAGCTACGTGGTCAATGGGCGGGACAACCGGATCGGCGCCGACACCCGCGAACGGGTGCTGGCGGCCGTACGGGAACTCGGCTACGTGCCGAACAGCTCCGCGCGCGGACTGCGCAAGCGCCGCACCGAGCGGGTCTGCCTGGTGATCGGCTCGCTGGGCAGCCCCGTCCAGGAGCAACTGGTACGCGATCTGCACGCGGCGGCGGAGGCCGACGGCTACGGCGTCCTCACCCTCATCGTCGACTCCCCCGCGCACGCCGCGCACGCCGCCCGGCTGCTCCGCCAGGGCCTGGCGGACGGCGCCGTCTTCTTCGACTCCGCGCGCCACTTCGGCGACTTCGGCGAGCTGGCCCGCGGCCGGCTCGCGATGGTCGTGGTCGACAACTCCGTGGCGCCGGACGGTTTCGACGTCGTGCGCACCCCGGAGTACGAGGCGTGCGGCGAGGCGCTGGACCACCTGCTCGCCGCGGGCCGCCGGCGGGTCGCCTTCCTCGGCCACCGGCACGACCTGGAGCTGGGCGACCGCTCCGCGCGGCTGACGGCGTACCGGGACGCACTGCGGCGGCACGGCCTGCGGCCGGACGGCCGGCTCGTCGGCGCCGGCGCCGACAGCCGCGTCGAGGGCTATCGCGCCACCGCCGCGCTCATGGCCCTGCCAGAACCGCCGGACGCGCTGTTCGTGGCCTCCGACCGGGCGGCGATCAGCGCGATATGGGCGGTCCGCGACACCGGTCGCACGGTGCCCGCGGCCGTGGCGGTCCTCGGCGTCGGGAACCTGGAGGAGGGCTCCGTGATCCACCCCGCACTGAGCACCGTGGGGCAGCGGCAGATCGACTTCAGCCGCGTCGCCCGGCTGCTGTTCGAACGGCTGGCGGCGGCGGAGCCGCCGGCGGCCCGCGAGATCGTCCTGCCCTGGTCCTTCATACCCAGGGAGTCGACGTGAACGAGCGCGCGTCCGAGACGCGCGTGACCAACCGAATGCACGGCGAGAGGAGCACCCGCATGTCAGCAAGGCCAGCCATCAACGGTCAGTGGATGACCCGGCGCAGGATGCTGGGCGTCGCCGGCGGTGCCGCCGCGGCCCTTCCCCTGGCCGCCTGCGGCTCGGGCGCACCCGAGGCCGAGTCGGGCGGCGGCGGGGGCGGGGGCACGTTCCTCGCGTACTGGAACAACGCGCACGAGTACGAGGCGTACAAGGACGTCGTCGCGCAGTTCGAGAAGGACCACGGGGTCACCGTGGAGCTGCAGAAGTTCCAGTGGGAGGACCTGCGCACCAAGCTCGTCTCGGACTTCCAGTCCGGCAACGTACCGGACGTGGTGGAGGAGCCGGGGAGCTGGGTGCAGGAGTTCGCGCTCAGCAAGGACGCGCTGTCGCTGCAGAAGTACCTCGACAAGGACGGCGCGACGATCGGGTTCCCGGACGACTGGCTGGACGTCGCCGTCTCCGACAACACCCACGAGGGCCAGGTGTACGGCATCCAGATGCACTACACCTGCACGCTGCTGTTCTACAACCGCAAGATGCTCGACGAAGCGGGCATCGAACCGCCCACCACCTGGGACGACTTCCTCGCCGCCGCCCGGGGGCTCACCTCCGGCGACGTCAGCGGCACCGTGCTCAACGACGGGCTCAGCTACTCCTACCCGTGGATGCTCCAGAACGGCGTGCACGAGTACGACCCGGACAGCGGCGAGCTCCTCCAGCCGCGCGCCGCCGCGATGGAGGCGATGCAGTTCCAGCGGGACCTCGTGCACGAGCACAAGGTCTCCCCCAAGCCGACCACCTCCCTGGACGTGACGCGCGCCGCGAAGTTCTTCGCGGCCGAGCGCACCGCGATGATCCTCACCGGCCCCTGGGACATCCCGATCATCAAGCAGTCCAACCCGGATCTGGAGTACGGGATCGCGCCGGCGCTGACGGGCAAGCGGCAGTCGACCATCGCCGGCGGCACCACGCTGTTCATCCCCGCGCAGGCCAAACACCCCGACCTGTCCTGGGACTTCATCAAGCGGATCACGGCGCTGAAGACCGAGACCGCGGCGACCGAGGAGTCCAGCATGCTCATGCCGCGCAAGTCGTGGGCGAAGGAGCCGGCCGTCCAGGAGAACCCGGACGTCAAGCCCTTCACCGAGGGGCTGCCCTACGCGGAGGAGTTCCGCACCGGCATCTACACCACCGGCAAGGCGGGCGAGCTGGAGGACATCTACAAGACGCTCTACGAGGCCATGCTGATCGAGGGGGCCGGCGCGGAAGAGGCGTTCGCCGCCTACGACGACGCGGCCAAGAACATCCTCAAGGGCTAAGCACACATGGCAACGCCGGCCGAACTCCCCCAGCGCCCGGAGCCCATGGAGCTCCCGAAGCGCACGAAGCGCACCAAGCGCTCCCCGATCGCCCGGCGCCAGGCGCGTACCGCGTACGTGTTCCTGGCGCCGGCGCTCGTCTTCTTCGCGATCTTCTTCTACTATCCGATCGCCGACATCCTCAACACCAGCATGCTGACGGGCCAGCGGGCCGACGAGTTCGCCGGGTTCGACAATTACACCAACGCCTTCGAGGACCCGCAGGCGCGCAACGCCTTCAAGGTCACGCTCCAGTTCGCCGTCGCCACCACGGTCGGCGCCATCGTGCTGGGCATGGGCCTCGCGGTGCTCATCAACCAGAAGCTGCGCGGCAGCCTGGCGTTCAAGCTCGCGCTGCTGGTGCCCTACCTGACCTCGATCGCCGTGGTCGGCCTGATGTGGCGCAACATCCTCGACCCCGAACTCGGCATCCTCAACCGGATACTGTCCGACCTCGGCCTGCCCACCCAGGAGTGGCTGAACACCCACCCGGTGGCCACCATCGTCGCGGTGACGCTGTGGATGACCACCGGCTACACGATGATCCTCTTCCTGGCCGGGCTCCAGGGCATCCCCGACGTGTACTACGAGGCCGCCAAGGTCGACGGCGCCAACGGCTGGCAGCGCTTCCGGCGGATCACGGTGCCGCTGCTCACCCCGACCACGCTGTTCGTCTCCGTGATGGCCGTGATCACCGGGCTGCAGGCGTTCGGGCAGGCGTACATCATCACCCGCGGCGGACCCGGAGAGGCCTCCGACCTCTTCGTCTTCCACGTCTTCGAGCTGGCGTTCCGCGCCCGCAACTTCGGCTACGCCTCCGCGCTCTCGGTGCTCCTGCTGCTCGTCATCGTGGCGTTCACGCTGGTGCAGTTGCGCATCGGCCGGGACCGGGAGGTGCAGCACTGATGACCGCCAGGACGTCCAAGACGATCGCCTACGTGCTGCTCACCATCGCCAGCCTGATCACCGTCGTACCGCTGCTCTACACCGTCTCGCTGTCGCTGCAGACCGAGAAGGAGATGCTGTCGGCGGAGTCGGTGCTCTGGCCGGAGGCGCCGCAGTGGGGCAACTACGCCACGCTGTTCGAGGAGGCGCCGTTCGGCAGCTTCATCCTCAACAGCCTGGTGGTCGCCGGCGCGATCGCGCTCTCCCACCTGATCTTCGATCCGCTGGTGGGCTACGTGTTCGCGAAGTTCGACTTCCCGTTCAAGAACACACTGTTCATCGCGATCCTCGCCACGCTGATGATCCCGCTGTTCGTCCGCATGATCCCGCTGTACGTGATGATGTCGGACCTCGGCTGGCTGGACAGCTACCAGGGGCTCATCGTGCCGTTCCTCATGGACGGCTTCGGCATCTTCCTCATGCGGCAGTTCATCCAGCCCATCCCCGACGACCTCATCCACGCGGCCCGGGTGGACGGGGCGAACGAGTTCACCATCTACTGGCGGATCATCCTGCCGCAGTGCAAGCCGGCGCTGGCCGTGCTGGGCCTGTTCACGTTCGTCTTCCAGTGGAACGAATTCCTCTGGCCGCTGGTCGTGACGACCTCGGAGCGGATGCGGACGATCCCGGTAGGGCTCACCCAGTTCAGCCAGGAGCAGTTCCAGCTCTGGCACCTCACCGCCGCGGGGTCGGTCATCATGTTCGTACCCACGGCCCTGCTGCTGATCTTCAGCCAGCGCTACTTCGTCCGCGGTATCGCCCTGACCGGCCTGAAATGACCCCCCACCCCACCGTCCGGAAAGGACCCCGATGCCCGACCGGCGTCCCCATGTCATCGTCGTCTTCACCGACCAGCAGCGCTGGGACACCACGGGCGCGGGCGGCAACCCGCTCGACCTGACGCCCGCGTTCGACCGGATGGCCCGCTCGGGCACGTACGCGTCGGCGGCGATCACCCCGCAGCCCGTCTGCGCGCCCGCCCGGGCGGCGCTGCAGACGGGCCGGTGGCCCACCGACACCGGCTGCTACCGCAACGGGATCCCGCTGCCGCGGGACGCCCGTACGCTCGCGCACCACTTCGGCGACGCCGGCTACACCACCGGGTACATCGGCAAGTGGCACCTGGCCGGCGAGGACCCGGTGCCGCCGGAGGAGCGCGGCGGGTACCACCACTGGCTGGCCTCCAACGTGCTGGAGTTCACCTCGGATGCGTACCGCACGGTGATGTACGACGAGGACGGCGACCCGGTAAGGCTGCCGGGCTACCGCTCCGACGCGCTGTTCGACGCGGCGATCCGGTTCGCCGCCGACCACCACGAGGAGCCGTTCTTCCTCTTCCTGTCCCTCATCGAGCCGCACCACCAGAACGAGGTCGACGACTACCCGGCCCCCGAGGGCTACGAGGAGCGCTACACCGGCCGCTGGCTGCCGCCGGACCTGGCCGCGCTGTCCGCGGAAGGCGGCACCGCGCACCGGCACATCGCCGGCTACTGCGGCCAGATCCGGCGCGTCGACGAGGGGCTGGGCCGGCTGCTGGACGCCCTGCGCAGCATGGACCTGCTCGACGACACAATCGTGGCGTTCACCTCCGACCACGGCAGCCACTTCCGTACCCGCAACTTCGAGTACAAGCGCTCCTGCCACGACGGTTCGATCCGGGTGCCGCTGGCCCTGCGCGGCCCCGGCTTCGCCGGCGGCCGGGTGCTCGACGCTCCGGTCAGCACCCTGGACCTGCCGCCGACCCTCCTGGACGCCGCTGGGCTCGACGTCCCGGAGGAGATGCACGGACGCTCCTTCCTGCCGCTGGTCCGCGACCCGGACGCCGACTGGCCGGAGGACGTCTTCGTCCAGGTCAGCGAGTCCGAGTGCGGACGGGCGCTGCGCACCTCACGGTGGAAGTACTACGTCGTCGACCCGGCGGCCGACGGCTGGCGCACCCGCTCCGGCAGCAGGTACGTCGAGACGGCGCTGTACGACCTGGCCCACGACCCGTACGAGCTCGACAACCTTGTCGGGCTCGCCTCGCACCGCGCGCTCGCCGACGGGCTGCGCGCACGGCTGCTGGCGCGGATCACCGCGGCGGGCGAGCCGGAGCCGGTGATCGAGGCGGCTCCGGAGCGGCGCGCGATGCAGCGCCGGGTCGATCCCACCGTGCACGGATTCAAGCTGGACGGCGTGCGCTTCGGGCACCAGCGCAAGCACCCCTGAACCCCGGTGGGGCGAGCCCATGGCGGCCGCTCAGGCGGCCGCCATGGGCGGGCAGATGCAGCGGACGCGACCGCAGCGCGGGCACACCGGCACACGTGCGGTCGCATGCTGCTGGGGTGGGTGACTGGTCATCTCGGATCCTCCGCCCGGCTGTGAGAACGTGATCTCCTACTCGTTAGACGCAGCGGGGAGCGATCAGGTTTATGGACAGTGGTGCCTGGGACGAACGCTATGCCGCGAAAGACCTCGTTTGGGGCGGTGAGCCCAACCGCTGGGTGGCGCGTGAGGTGGCGGAGATCACGCCCGCGCGGGCCCTGGACCTGGCCGCCGGCGAGGGGCGCAACGCGCTGTGGCTCGCGGCCCGCGGCTGGCGCGTGACGGCGGTCGACTTCTCGCAGGTCGCGCTGGAGCGGGGCCGGCGGCGCGCGGCGGAGCTGCCGCCGGAGGCCGCGGGCCGGATCCGGTGGGTACGGGCCGATCTGCTGGAGTACGCGCCGGAGGAAGGCGCGTACGAGCTGGTGGTCGTGGCGTATCTGCACCTGCCGGGCGCGGAGCGGCGCCGGGTGCTGCGGCGGGCCGCCGCCGCGCTCGCCGGCGGCGGCGAGCTGCTGGTCGTGGGGCACGACTCGGCGAACCTCACGGAGGGCACCGGCGGGCCGCAGGAGCCGCGGGTGCTCTTCACGGCGCAGGACGTGCTGGCGGACCTGGCGGACGAGCCGCTGGAGACCGTACGCGCCGAGCGGGTGCGCCGGCCGGTGGCGCAGGAGGCGGGGCCGCCGAAGGAGGCGATCGACGCCCTGGCCCGGCTGCACCGCCCGCTCTGAGACCGTCGCCGGACCCACCGGCCCCCGTGTGACCAGCCGTTGTTGACTTGAACCATTCTTCAAGTTGCACGGTGGGACACATGACGACGACCCTCACCGCACCCCGGCGAACGCCCGCCGCCTACGACGATCTGCCACGCCTCATGGGCCTGATGACCGGGGACGAGAAGCACGGCCCCGCGGCCACCTCCACCCTCGACGCCCTGTGGGTCCTCTACGACCGCGTGCTGCGGGTCACCCCCGCGACCGCCGAGGCCCCGGACCGCGACCGGTTCCTGCTCTCCAAGGGCCACGGCCCGATGGCGTACTACGCCGTGCTCGCCGCCAAGGGTTTCCTGCCCGCCGACTGGCTGCCCGGCTTCGGCTCGTACGACTCGCCGCTCGGCCACCACCCCGACCGCACCCTGCTGCCCGGCGTCGAGGTCGGCAGCGGCTCACTCGGCCACGGACTGCCGCTGGCCGTCGGCACCGCGCTCGGGCTGCGCGCCCGGGGGCTGTACGGCCGGCCGAGCCAGGACCCGCGCGTATGGGTGCTCGTCGGCGACGCAGAACTGGACGAGGGCAGCAACCACGAAGCCCTCGCCTACGCCGGCTCCACGGGCCTGGACTCCCTGCACACCCTCGTCCTCGACAACGCCTCCGCCACCCACGCCCTGCCCGGCGGCATCGCCGCCCGCTTCGAGGCGGCCGGCTGGTCCACCGCCACCGTCGACGGCCGCGACCACGAGGCGCTGTACGCCGCCGCCACCGCCCCGCACCCCGGGCGGGCGCGCGCCGTCATCGCCCGCGTCGAGCCCGCGCACGCCTGACCGACCCCCTCCTCCGGAAAGGACGCCCGACCATGGACACGATGCGCGAACGCTTCGCCTCCGTCACCTCCCGGCTGCTGGACGAGGAACCCCGGCTGGCCGTCGTACTCGCCGAGATCGGCACTGACGGCTTCGCCGCCGCGGCCCGGCGGCACCCGGACCGCGTGCTCAACGTCGGCATCCGCGAGCAACTGCTCGTCGGCGTCGGCGGCGGGCTCGCCCTGGCCGGGATGCGGCCGGTCCTCCACACCTTCGCCAGCTTCCTCGTGGAGCGCCCCTTCGAACAGCTCAAGCTCGACCTCGGCCACCAGGACGCGGGCGCGGTGCTGGTCAGCGCCTACGGTTCGTACGACTGGCCGGCCGGCGGCTACACCCACATGGCGCCCGGCGACATCGCGCTCCTCGACACCCTCGACGGCTGGACGGTGCACGTGCCGGGCCATCCGGACGAGGCCGGGACGCTGCTGCGGCAGGCGGTCGCCGCGGGCGACGACAAGGTGTACGTGCGGCTGTCCGAGCAGACGAACGCGGCGGGCCGGCCGGTCGACGGCGCGGGGTTCCTGACCGTGCGCGAGGGCCACGCGGGCGTGGTCGTGGCGGTGGGCCCGCTGCTGGACGACGTGCTGGCCGCGACCGAGGGCCTGGACGTGACGATGCTGTACGCCACGACCGTGCGCCCGTTCGACGCCGCCGCGCTGCGGGCCGCGGTGGGCGCGGGGCGCGCCGCGGACGTCGTGCTGGTCGAGCCGTACCTCGCCGGCACCTCCACCGCGTACGCGAACGACGCGCTGGCGGACGTGCCGCACCGGGTGCTGGGGCTGGGCACCGCACGGGGCGAGCTGCGGCGCTACGGCACGGTCCCCGAGCACCTGCGGGCCCACGGGCTCGACCCGGCGTCGCTGCGCGAGCGCATCGCGGCGTTCACCGGGGCGGCGGCCGGGACGCGGGCTGCGGCCTGACGTACGGGCCCCGGGCCCTCAGGACTCGCCGGCCAGCTCCGGGTGCTCCGCGAGCAGCCGGGGCGGGGCCGCCTGGCGCCAGGAGTCGGCGACGATGATCTGCAGTTCGTCGCGGTCCTCCAGGGCCTCGATCCGTACCCGCACCCAGGCGAACGGCGCCTCGTGGTCGGCGACCCAGAACTTCTCCGGCTCCGCCAGCGCCAGTTCGTCCCGCTCCACCTTGGGGCAGCGCACCGCGAACGACGTCTCGTCCTCCGGCAGGGTGAGGAACATCTTGCCCTTCACCCGGAAGGTGGGCATGCCCCACGCCAGCTTCTCCGCGGTCTGCGGCAGCGCCAGGGCGGTCTTGCGTACGTCCTCGGCGGTGAGGGTCATCGGTGCTCCCCCGTCGGTCACACGTGCTTGTCGAGCCAGTCGAGCAGGTCGTTTTGGACCTCGGCGCGGTTCGTCTCGTTGAGGATCTCATGGCGGGCGCCGGGGTATGCGCGCCAGGTCGGCTCGCGCAGGCCGGCGTAGCGGAAGTCCTCCAGCAGCTCGGCGACGTGGGTGAGGCCCTGGTTGCACGGATCCCGGTCGCCCACAGCGATGTGCACGGGCAGGTCGACGGGGATCCGGGCCACGTTGTACGGGTCGTTGATCTTCCGGGTGCCGAGCACCCAGCCCAGCGACAGCGCGACGTCGAACGGGAAGCCGCAGCGCTCGTCGGCGACGTAGGCGTCGACCTCGGCGGTGTCGCGGGAGAGCCATTCGAAGCCGGTGCGGTGCTCGTACGGGTCGTTGAACGACGCGAAGATCTCCGGCACGAAGTCCGAGAGCGCACCGCGCCCGCGCTCGGCCGCCTCGCCCGCCAGCCGGCGCACCGCGGTCTCGGTCTCCACGCCGGGCAGGCTGCGCAGGATGCCGGTGAGGACGAGGCCCGCCAGGCCCTCGCCGTGCTCCTGGGCGTAGTCGCGGGCGAGCATCGAGCCCATGCTGTGGCCGAGGAGGACGAAGGGCAGCCCGGGGTGGGCGGCGCGCAGCCGGTCGCCGACTGCGGTGAGGTCGTCGACGACGGCGCGCCAGGGGTCCGCGTCGCCGGTGGCGGTGACGCCGTAGCCGCCGGTGGCGGCGGCGGTGGCGCCGTGGCCGCGGTGGTCGGAGGCGGTGACGCCGTAGCCGTGGGCGGCGAGGAAGCGGGCGAACCGGTCGTAGCGCAGCCCGTGCTCCGCAGCGCCGTGCACGATCTGCACCAGCGCCCGCGGCCGGCCGCCTTCGGGCAGCCAGGTGTACGCGGCGACGGGGGTGCCGTCCGCGGCCTGCAGGTGGTCGGAGTGCATGCGGCTCGCCTTCCTCGCGATCGGTCCCGTCCCGTGCGGGACTTCCCGGCCCCAGCCTCTCTCGCCGGGCCGCCGTACACCAGATCAGCCGTCGAAGGAGATCACGAGGTGGTCCTCCACGGGGACGTAGCCGAGGCGCTGGTACAGGGCGTTGCTCGTGGGGTTGGCGAGGTCGGTGAACAGCAGGACGTGGAGGGCGCCTTCCGCCGCCCTGCGGCTGACGGCGGCGGTGACGGCGGCCGCGTAGCCGCGGCGGCGCAGCGGCGGCGGGGTGTAGACGGGCGCGACGCGGGCCATGCCGGCGACGGTGCGGGTGAGGCCGGCGTACGACACGGGCCGGCCGCCGTCCTCCCAGAGCGTCGCGCCGCCGTAGGAGAGCCGGTCGGCCACGGCCCGGGCCGGGTCCCCGGCGCCGCCGCCGGCCTCGGCGGCGAACTCCCGGGTCCACTCGACCAGCAGGTCCCGGTCCTCCTCGGTGGCGGGTCTGGCCCGCCCGGACGGCGCCGGATCCGGGGGTACCAGGTCCCCCAGCCGGTACAGCCGGTGCCGCTCCTCGACGGTGCCGCGCTCGCCGGTACGCGCGGTCCACGCGCCCGCGAACGCCTCGGCCGCCGCCCGCCCGGCGTTGACGCCGGTGGCCGGCAGCCCGGACGCCGCACGCAGCTCCGCCAGCTCCACGGCGGCGGCATCCGGCATCCGGGCCAGCACGAGCGGATACGGCGGGGTGGCCAGATACGCCCCGGCCACCCGGCCGTCCGGGGCCCGCCACCACCCGAACTCGGGCGTCCCGCCGCCGTACCGGTCGAGGCCGGCGGCGTCGAGCGAGGCGGCCACCGTCAGCAGGACGGTGTGCGGCGCGGGCTCCGCCCGCAGGAAGGGCCCCGCGGCGGCGGTGAAGGCGTCGAGGTCGTGCGTCGTGATCCAGCTCATGCCCCACCCTGCACCGCCACCGCGGACGAAGGCACCCGCATTTCCGCGCCCCGCCCCCGCGTTGCCGGATCCCGGCCACCGGCAGAGCGTGAAGCGGCCACCGGCGTAGCCGCCCGCGCCCTGCCGGGTCGGGCTGACGATCAGGGCTGCGGGACGGCCGGTTGCTCCACCTCCTGGATGCCGGGGCGGCCCGCCGTCACGTGGACGCGGGCGCGGGTGGTGACCGGGGCGCCGGGGGTGGAGACGTACGGGACGACGCGGTAGTCCGTGCGCCAGCTCTCGGGGGTCACCTCGCAGACGCCGTAGCCGCGCTGGACGTTGTGGAACCTCATGTGCGGGTTCTCCTGCAGCCAGACCCGGCCCCACTCGTCCTGGTCCGAGCCGTTGCCGCCCGAGGAGATGGAGGTGCCGAGGAACTCGACGCCGACGGTGGCCGAGTCGGGGTCGTCGAAGTCGTGCTTGAGGTCGGCGGCCACGCTGCGGTGGGCGTCCCCGGTGACGACGACGAAGTTGCCGATGCCGCGCTTCTCCACGCCGTCGAAGAGGCGTTGCCTCGCCGCGGCGTAGCCGTCCCAGGTGTCCATGCCGAACGCCTGCTCGATGCCCTCGGCGGAGTCGCCCTGCATGGTCATGATCTGGTTGGCCATCACGTCCCAGGTGGTACGGGACCGGGAGAGCCCGTCGAGCAGCCAGGCCTCCTGCTCGGCACCGAGCATGGTGCGCGCCGGGTCCAGCCGGTCGTCGCAGTCGAACTGCCGCCCGTCGCCGCACGCCTGGTTGTCGCGGAACTGGCGGGTGTCGACGACGTGGAACTGGGCGAGGGTGCCGTAGGACAGCCGGCGGTAGAGCTGTATGTGCGGGCCCGCGGGCAGGGAGGAGCGGCGCAGCGGCAGGTTCTCGTAGTACGCCTGGAAGGCGGCGGCGCGCCGGGCCGCGAACACGGCGCCGCCGACGTCGTCGCCGTCGAGGCCGTCGGCCCAGTTGTTGTCGACCTCGTGGTCGTCGAGCACCACGATCCAGGGGTGGGCGGCGTGCTCGGCCTGCAGGTCGGGGTCCAGCTTGTACTGGCCGTAGCGCACCCGGTAGTCGGCGAGCGAGTGGATCTCGCGGGCGGGCAGGTGGCCGCGGCCGGCGGTGCCCTGGCCGCCGCCCTCGTAGATGTAGTCGCCGAGGTGGACGACGACGTCGACGTTCTCCTCGGCGAGGTGGCGGAAGGCGGTGAAGTGGCCGTCGGGGTAGTTCTGGCAGCTGATGAAGGCGAAGGCCATCGAGGCGAGGGCCGCGTCCACGGCCGGCGCGGTCCTGGTGCGTCCGACGGCGCTGACGTGCCGGCCGGCCCGGAAGCGGTACCAGTACTCCCGGTCCGGCGCCAGGCCCTGAACCTCGGCGTGCACGGAGTGCCCCAGCTCCGGTACGGCCCACTCGGCCCCGGCGCGGAGGACCCGCCGGAACCGCGGGTCCTCGGCGAGCTGCCAGCTCACGGGCACCTTGTACCCGGGCATCCCGCCCGTGCCGTCCTCGGCGAGCGGCTCGGGCGCGAGCCGGGTCCAGAGCACGACACCGTCGGGCGCCGGGTCGCCGGACGCGACGCCGAGGGCGAACGGGTCGCCGCGGAAGCGGGGCTCGGCCCGGGCGGGCGCGGCGGACAGGGCGGCGAGGGGCAGCGCGGCGGCCAGGGAGAGCCCTGACCCGAGCGCGAGGAAACGGCGGCGGCTGAAACCCGGGGTGCTGGTGAAACGAGACACGGGGCCTCCCAGTGAGCGGTGCCTGAGTCCTGAGCGACGCGTGGGGGGCCGCCCCAACATAGGGGCGTGCGGGCGCAGTCGGCACCTCTTGCGGCTGTACCGGTGGAACGGGAACGGCGGGCGGGCGCGGCACACCCTGTCCGATATCGCTCGGCGCATTCCGTCGTAGGTATAGCCAAAGAAGATGCGAACAGGTTGCCGCAGGCAGGCACACGGGCAGGTTCGGCAGGTCACTGTCGAATCCCGGTCCCGAGGAGACAGATCATGACGCTCAAGAGGAACAGGAGTGGCGTAACTCCTCACAAGACAACTCCCGTGGAGGTCACTTTTCCGCCGATCTGGTGTCCGATTCCGGCACGGCTGCACCCCGAGGCGGCCGGTCTGGACGACCACATCATCGCCTGGGCACGCCACGCCGACCTGATCCGCGACGGGTCAGCCGTCACCCATTTCCACCGCGCCGGCTTCGGCCGGTTCGCCGCCGCCGTCTACCCCCGCGCCGACCGGCTGGAGCTGGTCGCCGAGTGGCAGGTCTACAACTGGATCGTCGACGACCAGCTCGACGAGGGCCACGTGTCCCGGACCCCCGCCCAGCGGCTGCACACCGCCGCCGAGCTGGGCGCCCAGCTCGACCCCGACCTCGACGCGCCGGCGCCCACCGGGCCCCTCGCCGCCGCGCTCGCCGAGCTGTGGGAACGCACGGCCAAGCCCCTCTCCCGGGCCTGGCGCGAGCGGTTCGCCGCGCACTACCGCGACTTTCTGTGGTACACGGTCCTCCCGCACGCCGAACCCGCACGGATCGCCGGCCAGTCGCTCGCCGACTTCGTACGGCGCCGGCGGCTCAACTCGGGCTGCGAGATGAGCTTCGACCTGATCGAGCCCGCGAACTCCGCCGAGATCCCGGCCGCGGTCGCCGCCAGCGACGCCTACCGGGCGGTCCGGGACGCCGCGAACGACGTCATCTCCTGGACCAACGACATCTACTCGGTGCACAAGGAGACCGCCCGCGGCGACCACGACCACCTCGCCGCCGTGCTGTGGCGCCTGCACGGCGGCACCTTCCAGGCGGCGCTCGACCGGGCGGCGGCCATGGTCGGGCAGCGCACCGAGGACTTCAGGTCCGCCTGCGAGGACGTACGCGGCATGCAGCCGCTGTTCGGCCCCGACCCCCACCGGTGGGCGGCCGTCGAGGACTCGCTCACCGATCTCGGCTCGTGGATCGCGGGCAGCCTCGAATGGCACGGCTGGTCGCCGCGCTACCGGGAAGTGGCCACCACGAGGGTCGGCAGCGCACCCGCCTACATAGAGCCGCACCTCGCCTAGGGGCGGCTCAGGACCCGCGCCACCACGCGACCAGCGTCCGCCACAGCGACGGCCGCCGTCGCCTGCCCGACTCCGTACGCGCACCCGCCGGGAGGCCGTCGGGCTGCGCCCCGGGCCCGGGGGCGGCGGCCCGGCCCGCGGGCTCCGGCGCGGTCGCGCTCGCCACCGCCGCCGGTACGCGCTCCTTCGCGGCCGGCGCCGGCACCCCGTCGGCGGGCACCGAAGGACCCGGCACCGCGGCTGCGGCCGGCTCGCCCGGGGCCGCGCCCGTACCCGGCCCGGGCGGGGTGAAGGTCACCGGCAGCTCGACCAGTTCGCGGGAGAGCAGCGACGTGCGGTGCTTCAGCTCCTTCTCCTCGACCGCCAGGCTCAGGTCCGGCAGCCGCGACAGCAGGGTGTCGATCCCTGTGTCGGCGATGGCCCGGCCGATGTCCTGGCCCGGGCACTCGTGCGGTCCGCCGCTGAACGCCAGGTGCGAGCGGTTGCCGTGCACCGGCACGTCGAGGTCGGGGCGGATCTCCGGGTCGAGGTTGCCGGCGGCCAGGCTGAGGATCAGCAGGTCCCCGGCCTTGATCTGCTGCCCGGCCAGCTCGGTGTCCCCGGTGGCGTACCGCCCGTAGACGGCGGTGAAGGGCGGCTCGTCCCACAGCACCTGCTCCAGCGCGTCCGGCAGCGTCATCTGGCCGCCCGCCAGGTTGCCGCGGAAGCGGCTGTCGGTGAGCACCATGCGCAGCGTGTTCGCGATCAGGTTGGCGGTGGTGGAGTACGCGGCGATCAGCACCAGCCGCAGATGCTCGACCAGCTCGTCGTCGCCGAGGCCCGAGTCGTGTGCCACCAGCCAGGAGGCGAAGTCGTGCCCGGGCGCCGCCTGCTTGCGCACGACCAGGTCACGGAGCGTCTGCACGATGTAGTCGTTGCTCGCGATCGCCGTCTCGGAGCCCTTGACCATGTCCCGGGCGGCCTCGACCAGTTGCGGGCCGTACGACTCGGCCATGCCGAGCGCCTTCGTCATCACCAGCATCGGCAGGTGCTCCGCGAACTGGCCCACCAGGTCCGCGCGGCCGGTGGCCGCGAACTCGTCGACGAGCTGTTCGGAGAAGCGGGTGACGTGCCGCCGGATGCCGTGCCGGTCGAAGCGCTTCATGCTGTCGGTGACCGCGGAGCGCAGCCGCCGGTGCTCGGAGCCGTCGACGAAGGAGCACATCGGCACCCAGGTGACCAGCGGCAGCAGCGGGTTGTCCGGGCCGACCTGGCCGTCCCGCAGGAAGCGCCAGTTGCGCGAGTCGCGGGAGAAGCGGGTCGGGTTGCGGGTGACGTCCAGCAGTTCGCGATAGCCGAGGACCAGCCAGGCGGGCAGGTCCCCGTGGACGAGGACGGGGGCGACCGCGCCGTGCTCGGCGCGCAGCTTCTCGTACAGCCCGTACGGGTTCGACGCGGCCTCGGGGCCGTGCATCCGGGCGGGGCCGTCCGCACCGCCGGCGTGCGCCGGACAGCCGGGCGGGGGCGCCGCGGCGGCCTGCCCGGCGTGCTTCTCGGGTGGGTCTGCTGCCGGTACGGGGCCGGAATCGGTCGTCACGACGCCTCCGTGGTCAGGGCGATGGAGTGCAGGAAGCGCACCAGGGACTTCAGGACGCTGCGGGAGGACTCCTGGTCGCGGGCGTCGCAGGTGATGAGCGGTACGTGCGCGGGCAGGTCGAGCGCGGCCCGTATCTCGTCCAGGGAGTGGGAGGGGGCGTCCGGGAAGCGGTTGACCGCGACCAGGAACGGCACGGCGCCCTCCTCCAGCCGGCCCAGCACGTCGAAGCAGGCTTCGAGCCGGCGGGTGTCGACCAGCACCACCGCCCCGAGGGCGCCTTCGAAGAGGCCCTGCCAGAGGAACCAGAAGCGCTGCTGGCCGGGCGCGCCGAACAGGTAGAGCACCAGCCGCTCGTTGAGGCTTATGCGGCCGAAGTCCATGGCGACGGTCGTCTCGCTCTTGTCCGGCACGCCGGCGAGGTGGTCCACCCCCTCGCCGGCCCGGGTCATCGTCTCCTCGGTCGTCATCGGCTCGATCTCGCTGACCGCGCCGACCATGGTCGTCTTCCCGACGCCGAACCCGCCCACCACCACGACCTTGACCGATGTCGTCGCCGAGGTGGGCAGGAGGTCCTCGCTGCGCGGACCCACGACGGCGTCAAAGCTGTTCGAGTCCATCCATTACTTCCTCGAGGAGTCGCAGGTCTGCCACGGGCGGCACGGTAGAGCGGGTCTCGACCGCGCCCTCCGCCATCAGGTCCGCGACGAGCACGGCCACCGCGCTGAAGGGCAGGCGCAGATAGGCGGTCAGCTCGGCGACGGACAGCGGTGCACGGCACAGCCGGACGATGGCCGCGCGCTCGGGCTGCATCCCGGGCGCCGGCTGCGCCCGGGAGATGACGAGCGTGACCAGGTCGAGTGCGCCCTGGGCGGCGGTGCCGCTGCGCCCGCCGGTGATGACGTAAAGCCGTTCGGGACCGTCGTCGTGCCACTCGTGGTCCGCTTCCTTCATATGGCCTGTCCGTCGCTCCGCGGTGGGCTTGTCAGATGTGCCCCGATGCGTGCGACGAGATCGCGCATGCGCTGGCCCATGAGGCCCGCGTCGACTCCTTCGTCGGCCGCGACCGCCAGATAGGCTCCGGCGCCCGCGGCCATGAGATAGAAGAAGCCGCCGCTGACCTCGATGACCAGCATCCGCATCTTGCCGTTGCTGTGCGGAAACACGCCGGCGATCGACTTCGCCAGGCTCTGCAGCCCGGCGCAGGCGGCCGCGAGCCGGTCGGCCGTGTCCGGCTCGGTGCCGTGCTGGGCCATCCGCAGCCCGTCGGAGGACAGGACCACGACGTGCCGGGTCTCGGGGACGCTCTCGGCCAGATCCCGGAGCATCCAGTCCATGTCCGCTCGCTGCGCCACGTCAGTCCTCCTCGCCCGATGATGGATTCGACGGTTCCGGTGCTCCGTCGCCGTGCCGGAGGCGGGCGGAGCGCTCCGGGCGTATCGCCTCGGCCGCCCCTTCCCCGCCGCGGGCGGAATCGCCCGGCTCCTGCGGCTCTGCCGCGCCGCCCGCGTCCCCGGCCTGCGGCTCGCCGTCCAGACCGCGGGTGAAGTCGCCGAGCCACAGGCCCGGTTCGACGCCGCGGCTCTCCGCCGCGCCGTTCTCGGTCCCGGCCGGCTCCGCGGTGGCCGTACGCCGTCCGGACGGCTGCCCGGCCGCCGCCGGGGCGGCCGGCGGCGCGAGCGGAGTCCGGCGGCGGCGCTGCGGCAGGCTGCCGGCGACCGGCTCGGCGTGCGCGGGCGGGGAGGGCTGCGGGCCCGCCTGCCGCGCGGGCGGCACCCGGTCCCGGCTGCGCTTGAGGCCAGCGCGCGCGTCGGCGCTGCCCTCGATCCCCGCCGGCGGCGGGGTGGGGTTGCGCAGCGGGCGCGGCCCGGAGGTGGCACCGATGCCGTGGGCCGTGCCGGTGGCGGGCGTGGTGGTGAGCAGGACCTGCGGCACGACGAGCACCGCGCGGACGCCGCCGTACGCGGACGGGCGCAGCGAGACGCGGAAGTCGTACGTCTGCGCCAGCCGGCCGACGACCGCGAGCCCGAGCCGCGGGGTCTCGCCGAGATCGTTGAGGTCGATGCCGGCCTGGGCCTCGGCGAGCATGTGCTCGGCGCGCTCGCGCGCCTCCTCGCTGAGGCCCACGCCGCCGTCCTCGATCTCGATGGCGACGCCCGACTGCACCTCGGTGGCGGACAGGTGGACCTTGGCGTGCGGCGGCGAGTAGCGGGTGGCGTTGTCGAGGAGTTCGGCGACGGCGTGGATCAGCGGCTCGACGGCCGAGCCGACGACGGCGACCTCGGCCACGGGGTGCAGTTCGACGCGCTGGTAGTCGATGATCCGGGACATGCCGCCGCGCAGCACGCTGTAGAGCGCGATGGCCTTGCCCCACTGGCGGCCGGGGCGGTCGCCGCCGAGCACGGCGATGCTGTCGGCGAGCCGGCCGACCAGCGCGGTGCCGTGGTCGAGCTTGAGCAGGTCGGCGAAGAACTCGTGCCGCCGGCCGTGCCGGTCCTCCATCTCCCGCAGGCTGCGCGCCTGCTGGTGGATGATGGCCTGCACCCTGCGGGCGATGTTGACGAAGCCGCGCTCGGCGGAGACACGCAGGTCCTCGGCGTTCTGCACCGCCTCGACGACGGCGCGCAGCGCGGCCGCGTGGGCGGCGCGCACCTGCGGCGTCAGGGACTTCTCCGCCTCTATGTCGGTGAGCACGTCCTCGGCGTACTCGCCCCGCTGCAGCCGCGCGACGGCCTGCGGCAGCAGGCCCGCGAGCCGCACCATCTCGGCTTCCTGGGCGGCGAGCCGGCGCTCCCACTCGGCCTGGTGGTCCGCGTGTCTGGCGTACAGCTCGCTGGCGGCCCGCCCGCGGCGCTCGGCCTCGGCGGCGGCGAACGCGACCACGAGGGCGGCGACGGCACCGCACACGGCGACGGGCGTACGCGCGTCGGCGGAGACGAGCGGCAGGGCGATGGCCGTGCTCACGACCACGACGGCGGTGGGTATCAGCCACCAGCGGACGAATCCCGTCCGCCGGCCGCCGGTGGCGGGTCCCGCTGGATCCATGAGCATCCTCAGGGTCGAACGACTGTGTGACGCCGAGCGGTCACACTGAGCATCGCAAGCAGCTTAGTGCGCTCCGCTTGCCGCTGGCATAGGTTCTCAGCATGTCCAACCAACGCCTGCCTCACGTTAGTTGACGATCACTCAGCGAACGGGTTCCGATCGATTTTCAGCCAGTACCGAGCAGTTCGAGCACGTCGGCATCCGTAAGCTGCTCGAACTCGTCGTACCAGAGCCCGACCGCGCCGAAGTCCGGCGGCGTGTACAGGCAGGTCACGTCGTCGGCCTCGCCCCGTACGGCCCTGAGCCCGGTCGGCGACGCCACGGGCACGGCCAGGGTGAGCCGAGCGGGCCCCGCCGCCCGGGCCGCGCGCAGCGCCGCGCGGGCGGTCGCGCCGGTGGCGAGCCCGTCGTCCACGACGACGGCCCAGCGCCCGGCGAGCGCCGGCGCGGGCCGGCCGCCGCGGTAGAGCGACTCCCGGCGGCGCAGCTCGGTGACCTCCCGCCGGGCGGTGGGCGCGAGGTCACGCTCGGTGAGCCCGGCCCCGGCGAGCGCCTCGGGGTCGTAGAGCGGCGGGGCGTCGCCCGCCACCGCGCCGAGGCCGTACTCGGGGTGGTGCGGGTGGCCGATCTTGCGGACGAGCAGGACGTCGAGGGGGGCGCCGAGGGCACGGGCGACCTCGTACGCGACGGGCACGCCGCCGCGGGGCAGCGCGAGCACCACGGCGCCGCGCGGGGCGCCGGCGGCGGGCGCGGGGCCGGCCTCGGGCCGGACGTCCCGCAGCCTCCGGGCGAGCGCGCGGCCCGCCTCGCTACGGTCGTGGAAGCGCATGGTTCCGCTCCGTCGGGGTTCCCCCGGTCACGTCACATTGTGCGACGGCCCGCGGGCTCACGCACCTCGCGCGCACGGTCCGGGGTACGGGCCCGGCCGTCAGCGGCGGCGCAGGTGCACCACCGTGGCGTCGAGGTCGCCGTGCAGCCCCGTGTGCAGGCCCCGGTGCGCGAGCACCGCGCCGCGCAGCACCTCCCCCGGCTCGCCGCCGGCCAGCACCTCGTACTCCGCGGCCGTGTCGAGCGCGGCGAGGCGCAGCGGCGGCGGCGACTCGTTGTAGCGCTGCGCCTGGAGCCAGGCGAGGACGACGACCTCGTCGGCGCGCTCGGGGTCGTCGCCGAGGACGTACTGCACCGCGCTCAGGCCCTCCTGCGGCTCCCGCAGCCGGTAGAGCCGGCCGAGCTGAACGGCGGGGCGGATCCGCTTGTACAGCTCCACCCAGCGGCCGGCCTCGGCCAGCTCCTCGCCGCTCCACCGCGCGAGGTCGCCGCCGACGCCGAGCACGCCGGCCATGGCGCTGACGAAGCGGTAGCGCAGGCTGCTGACACGGTCCTGCATCTGTTCGTTGGGGCTGTCGGTGACCCAGGCGGCCGTGACCCGGGCGGGGTGGATCTGGCCGATACCGTGCTGGATGGGCAGCCGGTCGAGCGGGTCGGTGTTGTCGGAGGTCCACACCTGGTCCGTACGGGACAGGATGCCCAGGTCGATCCGGCCACCGCCGCCCGAGCAGGACTCGAAGGCGACGTGCGGGTGGGCGGCGCGCAGCCGGTCGAGCAGGCCGTAGAGGCCCTGCACGTGCGGGACGGAGGGGTCGGTGTGCGCGCCCGGCTCGGTGAGGGAGCGGTTGAAGTCCCACTTGACGTAGTCGACGGGCGCGGAGCGCAGCAGCTCGTCGAGTTGCTCCCACAGATACGTCCGGACCTCGGGCCGGCCGAGGTCCAGCACGAGCTGGTGGCGGAACTCGGTGCGCCTGCGGTCCGGGCGGTGGTGCACCCAGTCGGGGTGGGCGCGGTAGAGGTCGCTGTCGGGGTTGACCATCTCCGGCTCGACCCAGATGCCGAAGTGCATGCCGAGTGCGTGGACCTCGTCGGCGAGCGGCTTCAGCCCGCCGGGGAAGCGGTCGGGGTTGGGTGTCCAGTCGCCGAGGCCGGCCTTCGCGTGGGTACGGGCGCCGAACCAGCCGTCGTCGACGACGAACAGCTCCACGCCCATCGCCGCGGCCCGCCGCGCCAGCTCGCGCTGGTGCTCCAGCTCGACGTCGAACTTGGTGGCCTCCCACGAGTTGTAGAGGACCGGCCGTGGGATGTGGGCGTCCGGCACGACGTGCGCGAGCTGCCAGGCGTGCCAGGCGCGGGACGCGGCGCCGAAGCCGCCGTCGGTGTAGAGGCCAGCGAAGACGGGCGCGGTGTAGGACTCGCCGGGTGCGAGCCGGACCAGCCCGGAGTCGTCGTGCCCGGCGCCGCCGACGGCCTGTACGACGCCGTCGGCGAGCTGCTGCACGGCGATGCGCCAGGACCCGGACCAGGCCAGCGCGCAGCCGTAGACCTCGCCGTGCTCCTCGCCCGCGGTGCCGTCGTCCAGGGCGATCCAGGGCAGGTGGCGGTGCGAGGTGTGGCCGCGACGGCTGCCGATGACGGTCTCGCCGGGGGTCAGCTCGGCGCGGGCGAGCAGGCTCTCGGCGGCCCAGCGGCCGTGCAGGTGGGAGAGCCGGCGGCGGTCGGCGCGGGGCAGCGTCCAGGCCGCGGAGTCGAGCCGCAGCAGCTCCAGCGCCGGGTCGTCGGGGCCTCCCTCGTGGACGGCGGTGGCCCAGCGCTCCAGCACGTCGGCGCCGGCACGCATGCGGTAGTGCAGGGTGACGGCGAGTCGGTGTACGGGGTCGTGGAAGGTGAGCCGCAGCACGTCGCCCTCGGTCTCGGCGCCGCGGAACTCCCACTCGCTGCCGCGCCCGCCGGCGCCGTCCGCGGCGCGTACGGCCAGCGCGGGCCGCACGAAGCGCGGGCCGCCCTCGACGGGGTACTCCTCGCGGCCGTCGAGGCGTGATTCGAAGGACCGGAAGCGCGGCGGCGGTTCGGCGGCCAGCGCCTCGGCGTCGGCGAGCGTGAGCCGCGGTCCCCAGTGGAGGTGCAGCAACTCGTCGCGCCGGTTCAGCCGCAGGGCGTAGCTGCTGTGCGGACCCGAAAGCAGCCAGATCCGACCGTTCCCACCGACCTCGACCATCTCATCTCCCATAACTCAACAGAGACACACAACATCGCAGCCGGGGGGGTCCTTGTCCAGCGTGCCTTTGTCGTACTGTCGAAGTGCCGCGCCCTCCCGACGTTACGGAGACCCGATGACGCAGACGACCGAGCCGGAGCTGACCGGTGTCCGCAACTTCCGCGACGTCGGCGGACTGCCCACCACCGGCGGCGGTCGGACCCGGACCGGCCGGCTCTACCGCAGCGGTCATCTGGCACACGCCACCGCCGAGGACGCCGCCTTCCTCGGCTCGCTCGGACTGCACACGGTCTTCGACTTCCGCAACGCCGCCGACATCCGCCTCGACGGCCCCGACATCGACCTGCCGGGCGTACGGAACGTCAACGTGCCGCTCAACGACCCCGCGGAGGGCAAGGAGTTCTGGAAGCTGGTCCGCGACGGCGACATACCGACGCTGCGCGCGCTGCTCGGCGACGGCCAGGCGGCGGCCCGCATGGAGGACTCGTACCGGGACATGATCCTCCACCGCAACGCGGAGCACTCCCGGGTCCTCCACGCGCTGGCCGACGACGGCACCCCCGCCCTGCTGCACTGCGCGGCGGGCAAGGACCGGGCCGGGCTGACGATCGCGCTCGCGCTGCTGGCAGTGGGCGTCGAGCAGGAGGCGATCGAGACGGACTACCTGGAGTCCAACGCGCAGCACCGCCGCTACCGGGTCCAGCGCGGCGAGGGCGCACAGGGCGGCACGTCGCCGGAGGTGATGGAGCTGCTCAGCCCGCTGTTCGACGCCCGGACGAGCTACCTGGGCGCGGCCTTCGCCACGATCGCCGAACGCTGGGGCACCGTCGACCGCTACCTCCACGAGGCCCTGCACCTGAAGGACACCACCCGCGACCGTCTGCGCGCCAACCTGCTGACCGCCTGAGCCGCGGGCCGCCGCCCGGATGCCGCGCCGTACGGGCCGCGGCCGTCCGGGCGGCAGGCAGCAGGGCAACCGCCGGTCAGCGGCCGGAGACCGCCTGCTTGGCCAGCGTGCGGCCGAACTCCCAGATCAGTCCGCCGCCCACGTGCGCCTCGTCCATCACGGACGTGAACGCATCCAGGAACCGCTGCACCTCCGCCTCTCCGATCACCAGCGGCGGCAGCAGCTTGATGACCTCCTGCCGGTCGCCGGAGACCTGGGTGAGGATGCGGTGGCGCTGCAGCAGCGGAACGACGATCAGCTGCGCGAACAGCCCCTTGCGGGCGGCCTGGAGCAGTGTCCAGCGCCCGCGCAGCTTCAGCGACGCCGGCTTGCCGAACTCGATGCCGACCATCAGCCCGCGCCCGCGCACGTCGTGCAGCAGCTCGTACCGGTCGATCAGCCCGGCGAGCTTGGTGCGCAGCAGGTCCCCGGTGTGCCGGGCGTTCTCGACGAGCCGCTGGTCCTCCAGGACGTGCAGTGTGGCGAGCCCGGCCGCCATCGCGGGCGCGTTGGTGCCGAAGCTCGCCGAGTGCACCAGCACGCGGTCCATGGACGAGTAGACCTTCTTGAAGATCCACTCGCGGCCCAGGGTGGCGCCCACGGGCACGTACCCCCCGGACAGCGCCTTGGCCAGGCACACGAGGTCCGGCTCGACGCCCTCCTCGTGGTCGTACGCGAAGAACTCCCCGGTACGCCCCATGCCCGTCTGCACCTCGTCCACGACGAGCAGCCCACCGTGCTTGTGCAGCAACTCCCGCGCCGCGCGCAGATACCCGGGCGGCGGCGCGTGCACGCCCTTGCCCTGGATCGGTTCGACCACGAGCGCCGCGACGTCCCCCGCGCGCACCTCCCGCTCCAGCGCGTCCAGGTCGCCCAGCGGGACCGAGGTGTCCGGCAGCAGCGGGGCGAAGCCGTCGCGGAACGCCTCGACGCCGTTGACGGAGAGCGAGCCGGTGGTCAGGCCGTGGAAGGCCTGGTCGCAGTAGAGGACGCGCGGCTTGCCGGTCGCGTAGCGGGCGAACTTCAGCGCGGTCTCCACGGCCTCGGTGCCGCTGTTGGAGAAGAACACCCGGTCCAGGTGCGGCGCGTACGTCAGCAGCTTCTCCGCCAGCAGCCCGGGCAGCGGCTGGCAGTCGAAGCGGGTGAGGTCGGCGAGGTCCAGGTCGAGCACGTCGTGCAGGGCCTTGCGGATCACCGGATGGTTGCGGCCGAGGCCCATGACGCCGAAGCCGGCGAGGAGGTCGAGGTAGTCCCGGCCCTCCTCGTCGTAGAAGTACGCACCCTGCGCGCGTACATAGGTCTTGTCGAACCCCAGCGTGTGCAGCATCCGCGGCAGTTGGTGGTTGAGGTGCCGGGCGTGCAGGTCGTACCGCTCCCCCCCGCGCTCGGCCAGCAGCGCCCCGATGTCGAAGCTCATCGCGTGCTTTCTTCCCTCTCCCTGGTACGGGCCGGCTCCCCGGCGCGGGCGGCGGGCACCCCGCCGACGGCGGCGGCGATCCGGGCCGGGGTCAGCCCGGCCCCGGCCAGGACCTCGGCCCGCTTGCCGTGCGGCAGGAACTTCTCCGGCAGGCCGAACGTGCGCAACGGCACGTCGACTTCGGCGTCCCGCAGCGCCCGCCCGACGGCCGCGCCCACGCCTGAGCTGACGCTGTTGTCCTCCACCACGGCGACGACGCGGAACCGGTCCGCCAGCGGCGGCAGGTGCCCGTCGACGGGCTTGACCCAGCGCGGGTCCACGACCGTGCAGCCCAGCCCGCGCGCGGCGAGCAGTCCCGCGGCCTCCAGACAGACGGACGCCATGGCGCCGGCGCCGACGAGGAGCACGTCCTCGCGCTCGTCGCGGCGCAGCACGTCCATGCCTCCGATGCGCGCGATCGCGGGTATCGGCTCGGACACCGTGCCCCGGGGAAAGCGGACGACGGTGGGCGCGTCGTCGACGGCGACGGCCTCGCCCAACTGGGCGCGCAACTGGTCGGCGTCGCGCGGGGCGGCGATCCGCAGCCCGGGGACGACCTGGAGGATCGACATGTCCCACATGCCGTGGTGCGAGGCGCCGTCCGGCCCGGTCACACCGGCCCGGTCGAGCACGAACGTCACCCCGCAGCGGTGCAGCGCGACGTCCATCAGGACCTGGTCGAAGGCCCGGTTGAGGAACGTGGCGTAGACGGCGACGACCGGGTGCAGCCCGCCGGTCGCCAGGCCCGCGGCGGACACCGCGGCGTGCTGCTCGGCGATGCCGACATCCCACACCCGCTCCGGGTACGCCGCGGCGAACGCGGCGAGCCCGGTGGGGTGCAGCATGGCGGCGGTGATCGCCACCACGTCGTCGCGTTCGGCGCCGATGCGCACCAGCTCGTCGGAGAAGACCGAGGTCCACGACGGTGCGCTCGGGGGCGCGACCGGCTCGCAGGTCAGCGGGTCCATGACGCCGACGGTGTGGAAGTGGTCGGCCTCGTCGTCCAGCGCGGGCTGGTAGCCACGGCCCTTCTCGGTCAGGCAGTGCACGAGAACCGGTCCGTGGAACCGCTTGGCGCGGCGCAGCGCGGACTCGACGGCGGCGATGTCGTGCCCGTCGACCGGGCCGACGTACTTCAGCCCCAGGTCCTCGAACATGCCCTGCGGCGCGAAGGCGTCCTTGAAGCCCTTCTTCGCGCCGTGCAGCGAGTCGTACAGCGGCTTGCCCACCACCGGTGTGCGGTCGAGCAGTTCCTTGCCCCACGACAGGAAGCGCTCGTAGCCGTCGGTGGTGCGCAGAGTCGCCAGGTGGTCGGCGAGGCCGCCGATCGTCGGCGAGTAGGAGCGTTCGTTGTCGTTGACGACGATGACCAGTGGTCGGTCCCGGGCGGCGGCGATGTTGTTCAGCGCCTCCCAGGCCATACCGCCGGTCAGTGCGCCGTCGCCGATGACGGCGACGACGTGGTCGCTGCTGCCCTGTACCTCATGGGCCTTGGCCAGGCCGTCGGCCCAGCCGAGGACGGTGGAGGCATGGCTGTTCTCGATCACGTCGTGGTCGGACTCGGCCCGCGACGGATAGCCGGACGGGCCGCCCTGGCCGCGCAGCCCGGAGAAGTCCTGGCGACCGGTGAGCAGTTTGTGTACGTACGACTGGTGGCCGGTGTCCCACAGGATGCGGTCGGCCGGCGAGTCGAAGACCCGGTGCAGCGCGAGGGTCAGCTCGACGACGCCGAGGTTCGGCCCGAGGTGGCCGCCCGTACGGGCGACGGCGTGGATGAGGAACTCGCGGATCTCCCCGGCCAGTTCGTCCAGCCGCTCCGGCGGGAGGGCCTTCAGGTCACGGGGGCCGCCGATGCTCTCCAGGAGCGACATCTCATTCTCCTCCCGCTCGCACTCCCCCTCGGGCGCGGTTGCCGCCGACGGTCTCCCGCGCGGCGCGCAGCGACTCCTTCAGCGACGCGGTGGTGGCGAGGATGGAGGTGGGTTCGTAGCCGCAGTGGGCCATGCAGTTGGCGCACCGGTCGTCCCGGCCGCGGCCGTACTTGTCCCAGTCGGTGTCCTCGACCAGCTCCCGGTACGTCGGCACGTACCCGTCGCTCATCAGGTAGCAGGGACGCTGCCAGCCGAAGAGCGAGTAGTTGGGGATGGCCCAGGCCGTGCACGGGAAGTCGACCTTGCCCTCCAGGAAGTCGAGGAACAGCGGGCTGTGGTTGAGCCGCCAGCGCTTGCGGTTGCCGCCGGCGAAGGCCTTCTTGAACAGCTCGCGGGTCTGCTCGACGCCGAGGAAGTGCTCCTGGTCGGGCGCCTTCTCGTAGGCGTACGCGGGCGAGATCATCATCTCGTCCACCTGGAGGTCGTCGTTGAGGAAGTCGAGGACCTCGACGACGGTCTGCGGGGTGTCGGTGTTGAAGAACGTGGAGTTCGTGGTGACCCGGAACCCGCGCCGCTTCGCCTCCTTCATCGCCGCCACGGCCTCGTCGAAGACGCCTTCCTTGGCGACCGACTCGTCGTGCCGCTCGCGCAGCCCGTCGATGTGCACGGCGAAGGCGAAGTAGGGCGAGGGCTCGAACTTGTCGAGCTTCTTGCGCAGCAGCATGGCGTTGGTGCAGAGGAAGACGAACTTCTTGCGGGCCACGAGCTGCCGCACGATCTCGTCGATCTGCGGGTGCATCAGCGGCTCGCCGCCCGCGATCGAGACCATCGGCGCGCCCGACTCCAGCACGGCGCCGACCGCCTGGGCCACCGGCATGCGCTGCTTGAGCACGCCCGCGGGGTGCTGGATCTTCCCGCAGCCTTCGCACTTGAGGTTGCAGGCGAAGAGTGGTTCCAGCTCCACGATCAGCGGGAACTTCTCCCGTCGCTTGATCGTCCGCTGCGAGAAGAGATAACTGGCAACCTTGAGCGATTGACGCAGTGGCATGGCCATCAGGTTCGCCTCCTGGGGATCATCACATGACGGTGCCATTCGAAGAATGCAGGAAGAACTGAGCTGAGCACGCGGTACGCGGCGATGCCACCGCGCAGCGTTCCGAAACGGACGAGTTCATGCTCGGGCGCGTCCACGACCACCCGGACGGCGGCCACCGGCCGGGTCCCGGAGGTCGCCACGGCCGTGCGCAGCGTGGCGGCCGACTCCATGTCGACGGCGACCGCGCCGCGCTCACGCAGCCGGGTGCGGCCGGCCGCGCCGCGTACGACGTGGTCGGTGCCGAGCAGCAGCCCGGTGTGCACCCGGGCGTCGAGGAGTGCGAGGGCGTCGAGCAGCGGCCCGTTGTCCGGGCAGCCGGTGGTCTCCGCGCCCTCGCCGTCGGCCCGTACGGCGCCGGCGACGACGACGTCACCGGGACGCATGTCCGGCAGCAGCCCGGCGCAGAAGCCGGCTGCGATCACGGGGGCCGCGTGGTACGGCTCCTCCGCCAGCCGGCGGGCCACCGCCCGCTCGGCCCGCTCGGGACCCATGCCGGTGCGCAGCACGGCGACCGGACCCGCGTCGCCGGCCGCGCCCTCGGCGGGGCCGGTGCCCGAGGCCAGCGCCCGGCGCTCGATGCCGAGCGCACAGACCACGAGCAGCGGCGCGGGGGCGTCGGGCATCAGGCCTCCCGGCCGTCACCGGCGGCCGGCGTCACGCCGGCTGTCGCGGACAGATAGCGGCCGAGCGCGGTGAGCGGGAAGACCATCCGGTACAGGTGGTAGTTGATGGAGAAGTCCCACGGGAAGCCGGTGCCGGTGAACTGCGGCTCGTCCCAGGACCCGTCCGGGAGCTGGGTACGGGCCAGCCAGGCCACGCCGCGCTGGACGGCCACGCTGTCGTGCTCGCCCGCGGCCAGCAGCGCGAGCAGCGCCCAGCCGGTCTGCGAGGCGGTGGAGTCACCGCGGGCGATCCACTTCGGGTCCGGGTACGAGCGCAGGTCCTCACCCCAGCCGCCGTCCTCGTTCTGCACGCTCTCCAGCCAGGCGACGGCCCGCCGGATCGCGGGGTGCGAGGTGGGCAGCCCGGCGGCGACCAGCGCGGGCACCGCGGAGCCCGTGCCGTACACGTAGTTGACGCCCCAGCGGCCGAACCAGCCGCCGGCCGCCTCCTGCTCGGCGAGCAGCCAGGCGACGCCGCGGCGGGCGTGCGGGTCGTCGGCGAGCTTCTCGCCGGCGAGCATCTCCACGACGTGCGCGGTGACGTCGGCCGACGGCGGGTCGATGACCTCGCCGAAGTCGCAGAACGGCAGCTTGTTGGGGAGCGCCGAGGTATTGTCCGCGTCGAACGCGCCCCAGGCGCCGTTCTTCGACTGCATGCCCGCCAGCCAGCGCACGGCGCGCTCCACGGCGGCGTCGACGCGCGCCTGGTCGGGGTGGGCGACGCGGCGCAGGGCGAGGACGACCTCGGCGGTGTCGTCGGTGTCGGGGTAGTTGTCGTTGTGGAACTCGAACGCCCAGCCGCCGGGGGTGAGCCCGGGGCGGCGTACGGCCCAGTCGCCGGTGGCCAGCACCTGTTCGGCGAGCATCCAGTCGGCGGCCTTGACGAGCTGGGGGTGGTCGGCGGGCACGCCGGCGTCGACGAGCGCGATGGTCGCCAGACAGGTGTCCCAGACCGGGGACTGGCACGCCTCGATCATCCGGACCGGGCCGTCGTCGCGCGTGTCTCCCGTGTCACTCGCGACGTCGGTGTCCGCCGCGGGCTTCTCCGCGGGGTCGGTCCAGACCGCGAAGCGGTCGAGGGATTCGAGACCGGCCTTCAAAACCGGGTGGTCGAGGTCGTAGCCGAGCAGGTGCAGCGCCATCACCGAGTAGACGGCGGGCGGCTGGATGCCGCCCCAGCAGCCGTCGCTCTCCTGCCGCTCGATGATCCAGCGGGCGCAACTGCGCAGCGCCGCCTTGCGCAGCGGGCGCAGCGCGACCTTGCGGTACACGTGCAGCGCCCGGTCCAGCCGCTGGAAGAGGCCGTCCCAGCTCGCCGCCGGCGCCTGCGGCCGGGGCGGGTTGGGCACGGCGGGGTCGGTGTGCAGCTCGTCGAGGGCGAACGGGGCGGCGTGCACGGGGCGCTTGGCGGAGACGACGGTCAGCGGCACGACCGTCTGCCGGGCCCAGCAGCCGAAGTCGTAGATGTTCAGCGGGAACCAGGACGGCAGGTAGATCAGCTCGGGCGGCAGCTCGGGCAGGTCGTCCCAGCGCCACCAGCCGAACAGCGCGAGCCAGATGCGGGTGAAGACGCGGGTCGCGGCGATGCCGCCGTGCGCGCGCACCCAGGCGGCGGCCCGCGCCATGTGCTCCTCGTCGGGCGCGTCGCCGGCCAGGCGGAGCGCGACGTACGCCTCGACGGTCGCGGAGACGTCGCCGGGGCCGCCGTAGAACGTCGCCCAGGCGCCCTCCGGGCCCTGCTCGCGGCGGACGAAGCGGGCGGCGGCCCGGGTGGTGTGCTCGTCCCGTACCCCCAGGAACTCGCGGAGCAGCAGATCCTCCGCGTCCATGGTGACGTTGGTCTCCAGGTCGCCCTTCCACCAGCCCTCGACGTCCTGCCGGCCGAGCAGGTTGGCGCTCGCCCGCTCGACGGCCTGCCTCGCGGCCAGTAAGGCAGCCGCCGCCCCTGCGGGGGCGGTGTCGGTTGCGTTGCCGCCATCGGCAGTGGCTTTCATGCACACCCCTTTCGAAGGGACGTCCGGACCCGGGCCCGGGCGTCGGTGTCAGTGCCGGCGTACGACGACGAAGTCGGCGAGTGCGACGAACCGTTCGCGGATGTCGTCGGGCATCTTCACCCCGTCGAGCGAGGTGAGAGCGCTCTCGTGCTGCCTTTGTGCCTCCTCCTGAGTCCACCGACGTCCGCCGGCTTCTTCGATCAACGCGGCCCGGGCCGCGAATTCTTCCTCGTCGAAGTCGCTTTCTGCACCGGTATTTCTGCCGTCGGCACGTTTGGCGTCGGCGGCGAGCGTCTTCGCCAGTTCGGCGGAGGCCGGGCCGCCAGCGGCGAGCGCCGCGCACACCGGGAGGGACTTCTTGCGCTGGCGCAGATCGCTCCACGTCTGCTTGCCCGTGACGGCGGGCTCGCCCCAGATGCCGAGCACGTCGTCGACGGCCTGGAAGGCCAGGCCCAGATGGAGGCCGAAGCGCTCCAGCCCGTCGGCCACCTCGTCGCCCGCGCCGCCGAGCACGGCGCCGATGGAACAGGCGCAGGCGATCAGCGCGCCGGTCTTGTTGCCCTCCATCTCCAGGCACTCGGCGACCGTGACGCTCTCGCGGTGCTCGTACGAGATGTCCTGTGCCTGGCCGTCGATGAGCCTGCGGGTGGCGGTGTTCAGCCGGCGGGCGGCGCGCGCCGCCTCGGGCGTGTCCAGTTCCAGCAGCAGTTCGCAGGCGAGCGCGAAGAGGGCGTCGCCGACGAGGATGGCCTGCGCGGGACCGTGCGCCTTCCACACGGTGTCGCGGTGGCGCCGCTGCTCGTCGCCGTCCATCAGGTCGTCGTGCAGGAGGGAGAAGTTGTGCACCAGCTCCACGGCGACGGCGCCGGGGACGCCGGTCTCGGCCGAGGCGCCGGCGGCCTCGGCCGCGAGCAGCGAGAGAAGAGGGCGTACGGCCTTGCCGCTGTCTCCCTCCGCGGGGTTGCCCTGCGCGTCGATCCAGCCGAAGTGGTAGGCGGCGACGGTGTCCATGGGAGGTACGAGCCGGTCGACGACGGTGCGCAGCACGGGGTTGGTCAGATCCCGGGCCTGGTCCAGCAGGGCCAGGACTCCGGCGGCGCCGGGGGTGGCCGCGGTGTCGGTGTCCGGTTCGGGACGGGGCACGTTCTCTCCTCCGATGACGGATCTCAAACTGCTTCCAGCAGGTTCCGCGGCACTTCTCGACCCAGGCCGCCGAGGGTCTCGCGGACCGCGGCGAGGCCGCTGAGAACGGCGCTCTCCATGGTCGCGGGCCATCCGGTGGCGGTCCACGCGCCCGCGAGTGCGAGGCCGGGCGCGTGGGTCCGGGGACCCGGGCGCAGCCGGCCGACGCCCGGTGCCGGGGCGAAGGTCGCGGTGCGCTCACGGGTGACGAAGAAGTCGCGTACCTCGGCGCCGCGGGCGTCGGGCAGCAGCTTCGCCAGCTCGGGGAGGTAACGCTCGCGCAGCTCGCCGACGGGCCGCTCGATGTCGTCCTGCGCGGCGGACTGGGAGACCGCCACGTACTGGCAGCCCCGGCCACCGGGGGTGTCGGCGAGGCCGGAGGTGTCCGTGCGGTCGAAGATCCACTGCACGGGGGTGCCGATCGCGGCGACGAACGGGGAGTGCAGCACCCGTCGGCCGTATACGACATGGAGGTTGAGGATGGGCGCGGTGCCGATCTGCAGCAGCCGGTCCTTGTGATCGAGCGCGCCGGCCGGCAGCAGTCCGTGCGCCTCGCGCTGCGGTACGGCGAGGACCACGGCGTCGGCGTCCAGCGTCGTGGGGGTGCCGCCCGCCCGCTCGGGTCCGGTCGCGACGTCGACCTGCCAGCCGCCGGCGGGGGTGCGGCGCAGCTCGGTGGCGCGGGTGCGCAGCATGATGCGGGTGCCGGACCGCTCCAGCCGGCGGCGGGCGAGCCTGTCGTGCAGTTCGCCGAGCGGGACCCGGGCCCAGCCGATGTCGGCGGCGCCGCGCTCGGTGAGCAGCCCGGTCCTGAACACCATCGCGGCCAGCCCGAGGGAGACCTGCGGGGCGAAGGCGTTGAGGGTGGCCACGCCGACCATGTCCCACAGCGCCGAGACGGCGCGCGGCGACTGGCCGTGCTGGTGCAGCCAGCTGGCGAAGTCCACGCCGTCCAGGGCGGGGTCGGCCGGGTCGAGCCGCCGCATCGCCAGCGCGGCGCGGCCCACGCTCGCGCGCTCGGCGAACGACAGGTGCGGATAGCGTGCGAGGCCGCCGGCCAGGTGCATCGGCACCGGCAGGTCGGTGCGGCCGAGCGTCCCGGCGCGCGGGCCGGGGCCCTTGCGGGCCGCGGTGGCCGCGTCCAGCACGCGCACCTCCAGGCGCTCCTGGAGCGGCGCGAGTCCGGTGCCGCCGACCTGGTCGAGGAACCAGCGGTACGCGGTGCAGCAACGCAGGTAGACGTGCTGGCCGTTGTCGACGGAGAGGTCGCCGCGGCGGAAGGAGAAGGCGAGTCCGCCCAGGCGCGGCCGGCCTTCGAGGAGCGTGACGTCGACTCCGGAGTCGGCGAGTCCCATCGCGGCCGTCATCCCGGCGAGCCCGCCGCCGACGACCACGGCCCGCGGCCGTCTTTCCGGGCCGGGATCAGCCATCACCGGCCACCTCCCCACCCGTGTCGACACCCACTATGTCTGGCCCTCCGGGCCGCGCCGCACACCTGGCGGGGCCGCGGCGCACACCCCTGCGCCCCGTGCGCCGCGGCGCACACCGAGGGCGCCTCCGGGCGCTCCCGATCCGTCTCGCGCGCCGCGTTTACGGGGCCCTCGTCCCGTACGTACGGCAGGGCCGCCGGAGCGGCGGACGCGGGGCTCACCGTGACCTCCGGCTCGCCTGCCGGGCGTCGACGCCGGCCAGGCCGCGGACCGCGACGTAGACCTTCTCCCGGCCCGGCAGCGACACCCGCCCGCGCAGCACGGCCTCGGGGTCGGCGGCGATCCGCTCCAGCAGCCGGTGGTAGATCCCGGCCATCGCCGCGACGCAGGCGCCGCTGCGCCGGTCGAGCATGGGCAGCAGCCGGTAGCCGTCGGCGAAGAGCGCGCGGGCGCGGCGCACCTCGAACTGCACCAGCCCGGGGAAGTCCGAGCCGGCGGGCGCCGCGTCGCCGTGGAAGCCCGCGGAGCAGCCGAACTTGGCGAGGTCGACGGCCGGCAGGTAGCCGCGGCCCTCGGCGGCATCCTCGCGCAGGTCGCGCAGGATGTTCGTCAGTTGCAGCGCGAGCCCGAGCGTGTCGGCGTAGCCCGGGGCGCGCTCGGAGTGCCGCGCGCCGGGGACGGTGCCGAACACGCCGAGGGAGAGCCGCCCGATGGCGCCGGCCACGCAGCGGCAGTAGTCCTTCAGGTCCTCCCAGGTCTCGTACTCCTGGCCGCGGACGTCCGCGAGGACGCCGTCGATCAGCTCGTCGAGCCCGCCGAGCGGGATCGGGAACCGGTCCGCGGCGTGGGCGAGCGCCACGGCGACCGGGTCGGTGTCGTCCTCGGCGACCTGGCCGGCCCGGATGCGGTCGAGCTGGCTCCGGGTGTCCTCCAGCCGGGCGCGCTTGGTCTCGGGTGGCAGCTCGCCGTCACCGATGTCGTCCACGCGGCGCGAGAACGCGTACAGCGCGGACATCGCCAGCCGCTTGTCGTACGGCAGGAGTCTGATGCCGTACGCGAAGTTCCGGGCCTGCCGGCCGGTGACGGCCTCGCAGTACCGGTACGCGGTGAGCACCTGTGCGGATGCGTAGGCCGCGCGCGACGGTGTCGTCACGGTGCGGTCACCCCTCTCGTCGCAGGGTCGACCCCACCTCGCGCAGCAGCCTGCGCCGGGTGGGCTTCGGGGGTCCGGGGAGCACGTCGTGGCCGGCGGCGGCGACGGCGGCGAGTGCCGCGCGCCCGCCGGCCACGAAGCCGGCGAGCAGCAGCCGCAGCCGGCCGCGCACGCTGGCGACGAGGGGCGCGCCCTCGTCGAGGAGCCGGGCGGCGCGGTCGGCTTCGTACCGGATCAGGGCGCGCACCGGCTCGTCTGCGCGGGGCCGGGCAAGGTCCGCTTCGGTGACGCCGAAGCGGCGCATGTCCTCGGCCGGGAGATAGATGCGGTCCCGGCCGAGGTCCTCGGTCACGTCCTGGATGTGCTCGACGATCTGCAGAGCGGTGCAGATCGCGTCCGAGCGCCGGATGCGCTCGGGACTCTCGGTACCGGTCACGGCGAGGACGAGCCGGCCGACCGGGTTGGCGGACAGCTCGCAGTAGCCCTCCAGCTCCGCGTACGTCTCGTAGCGCCGGACCTTCTGGTCCTGCCGGTTGGCCTGGAGCAGGCCGTGGAACGGCTGCGGGGACAGCCGGTGGCCGCGGACGGTGGGCCGCAGCCGCCGCAGCAGGGGGTGGCCGGGTGTGGCGCCGGGGGTGAAGACCCGCTCCAGGTCGGCCTCCAGCGCGTCGAGGAGGGCGAGCGTGTCGTCGGCCTCGTCCGGGCCGAGGCCGAGCGCGGCGGCGTCGGCGCCGCCGGGGGCGAGGTCCCCGTCCCCGATGTCGTCGACCAGCCGGGCGTAGCCGTAGAGCGCCATGAGGTCCGCGCGCCAGGCGCGGGGCAGGAAAAAGGGGGCCACGGGGAAGTTCTCGTCGGCGGCCTGGCCGAGTACGGCGCGCGACGGAGCGTCGTCCGCCGGGGTCACCGGCGACTGCCCTGGGCTGCCGCCCCCGGGGCGCAGACGGCGGGCGCACCTTCGAGCTGGGGTTTCGTCTTCGCCAAAGCCGTCACGCCTCCCGTTCTACACCGCGTACCCAGATGTGCCCATTCCGGACACGCCGCCGCCGGCGTCGTGACCCCGAGCAGGTCCGGGGCAACCCCCAAGCTCCCTTATCGCCCACATGCCGCCAAACAGCACCGGTCCAGCGTACGCCGTACAGGACGAAGACGCGGCATGCGGTGGTCACCTCAATGCGCCCGCGCCGGAAGAAGCGCGAAACGCCGTCGTGCGCAAGGGGTTTGCCGGGTCACACGGTCAGCCCGTCCAAGATCATGGCGAGCGTGCGGGTGACGATCGCCTCCTGCTGCGGGGGCGGCAGGTCGCTCAGCGGCCCGTCGAGGAGGAGCATGGCCAGCCCGTGCACCGAGGACCAGGCGGCGAACTCCGCGCCGGTCCGTACGCCCGGTCGCATCACGCCCGCGGCGTCGAGGGCGTCCATGGCGCCGACGAGCAACTGGAAGGAGCGGACGTCGCCCGGGTGGAGGTCCCCGACGCCGTCGCCGCCGGTCCACTTCTTCGGGTGCTGATCGACCCGGCAGAAGGCCGCGCGGTACATGCCCCCCTCGGTGACGGCGAAGCGGACGTAGCCGACGCCGAGCGCCGTCAGCCGGGCCTTGGCGGCCTCGGCGCGATGGGCGGGATCGGCGGGATCGCCGCCGCCGGAGTCCCGCTCGACCTCGGCGATCTCCTGCTCCATGGAGTCCGCGAGCCGCCGCTGCCCCTCGTCCTTGACCGCCTGGAGCAGATCGGCCTGGTTGGCGAAGTGGCGGTACGCGGCCGTCGGCGACACGCCGACGCGCCGCGCCGCCTCGCGCAGCACGACCGCCTCGGGCCCGCCCCCGCGGGCCAGCTCCGATGCCGCGTCGACCAGCGCGTTCCGCAGGTCCCCGTGGTGGTACCCGGCCTTCCCGCTCCTGCCCTCGCTCATAGCCGCATCATGCCTCATGTTGACAGCATTAACATTACCTGCAAGGGTCAATGTTAACGTCATAAACATGGGAAGGGGAGCACCGTGCTGACACGCATTGCGGAGCTCGTACTGCGCAGGACCCGGCTCGTGCTCACGCTCGCCGCCGTCGCGGTCGTCGCCATGGCGGCACTCGGCTTCGGGGCCTTCGGCAAGCTCAGCGCCGGCGGCTTCAGCGATCCAGGGTCGCCGTCGAGCAAGGCTCAGGAGGTGATCGACGACAGATTCGGGGGCGATACGAACCTGGTCCTGCTCGTCTCCGCCGAGTCCGGGGGGCTTGGCGGAGACGCGGCGCGCGAGCGCGGGCTGGAGGTGACCGAGGGGCTGCGGGCGGAGTCCACCGTCACCAGCGTCGTGTCCTACTGGGACCGCGGCGGCGAGGGGCTGACGTCGAAGGACGGGAGCCAGGCGCTCGTCCTCGCGCATGTCTCCGGAGGCGACGAGAAGGAGGCCGACCACGCCAGGACGCTGAGCGACGATTACGCGGGCACCCGCGACGGCGTCACCGTGCGGGCCGGCGGCGGGGCCGCGGTCGGCAACGACGTGTCCACGCAGGTCGCCGCCGACCTGGCGCTGGCCGAGTCGATCGCCGTACCCGTCACCCTCGTGCTGCTGGTCCTCGCCTTCGGCAGCGTCGTCGCGGCGCTGCTGCCGCTGGCGATCGGCCTGGTGGCCATCTTCGGCACGTTCGCCGAGCTGTGGGTGCTCGGCAGTCTCACCGACGTCTCGGTGTTCTCGGTCAACCTCACCATCGCGCTGGGCCTCGGCCTCGGCATCGACTACGGGCTGCTGCTGGTCAGCCGGTTCCGCGAGCAACTGGCCGCGGGCGACGAGGTGCCGGCGGCCATCCGGCGTACGGTGGCGACCGCGGGCCGTACGATCGCGTTCTCCTCCGCGACGATCGTCGCCGCGCTCGCCGCGCTGCTGGTCTTCCCGCAGTACTTCCTGCGCTCCTTCGCCTACGCGGGCATCGGCGTCGTGGCCATCTCCGCGGTCAGCGCCCTGGTGATCATCCCCGCGCTGCTCGCCGTCCTCGGCCACCGCGTCAACCGTGGCCGGGTCCCGGGCGCCCGGGCCATGCGGCGCACCGACGCGCCGCTGTGGGGCCGGATCGCCGGCGCCGTCATGCGCCGGCCCGCGCTCACCGCCCTGCCGGTGCTCGGCGTGCTGCTGCTGGCCGCCTCCCCGCTGCTGGGCGTCAGCTACGGCACCCCGGACGAGCGGGTGCTCCCGGAGAGCGCACAGAGCCGGCAGGTGGGCACCGCGCTGCGCGAGGACTTCGCCGTCGACGACAGCACCGCCATCGACGTCGTGACCACCGACGCCGTCGCCGGGCCCGACCTCACCGCGTACGCCACCGAGCTGTCCCTGCTCGACGGCGTCACCCGGGTCGACGCGAGCAACGGCTCGTACGCCGACGGCGCGGCCGGCCCCGCGAGCCCCGCCGCCGAGGGGCTCGGCCGCCCCGACGCCCAGCGGCTGACGGTCTCCGTCGAGCCGGCGCCCAAGTCGGGCGCGGCGCAGCAACTGGTCGAGGACGTCCGCGCGGTGGCCGCACCCGGCGGGGTGGAGACCCTTGTCGGCGGCACCGACGCGGAGCTGGTCGACGCCAAGGACAGCATCGGCAGCCGGCTGCCGCTGGCCGTCGGGATGGTCCTGATCACGACGTTCGTGCTGCTGTTCCTCTTCACCGGCAGCGTCGTCCAGCCGCTGCGGGCGGTCGTCCTCAACGCCGTCAGCCTGGCCGCGGCCATGGGCGTGATGGTGTGGATCTTCCAGGACGGCCATCTCGGCGGACTGCTGGGCTTCACGCCGCAGCCGATGGACACGGCGATGACCGTACTGATGTTCTGCATCGCCTTCGGCCTGTCGATGGACTACGAGGTCTTCCTCACCAGCCGGATCAAGGAGCTGCACGACGCCGGCGCGGACCCGGCCACGGCGGTGACCAGCGGGCTGGCCCGCACCGGCCGGATCGTGACCATGGCCGCCGGGCTGCTGGCCGTCAGCTTCTTCGCCTTCGGTACCGGCGAGGTCAGCTTCCTGCAGATGTTCGGCCTGGGCACCGGGCTCGCCATCCTCATCGACGCGATCGCGGTGCGCGGCGTGCTGGTGCCGGCCGCGATGCGGCTGCTCGGCAAGCGCGCGTGGTACGCGCCGCGCTGGTTGCGCCGGATGCACGGCCGCGTGGGCCTGAGCGAGGCCGGGCCCGGTCCCGCGGCGCCCGAGCCCGAGCCGGAGCGCGCACCGGCCGGGGTGTGAGCGTCCGGAACGTACGGCAAGGGCCCCGCCGCGACACGCGGCGGGGCCCTTCGGCGCGTACGCGCGGCTACCGCTTGGAGAACTCCTGATACTCCTTCAGCACCTCGTCCGTCGGCCCGTCCCTCACCAACTCGCCCTTCTCCAGCCAGAGCACCCGGTCGCAGGTGTCGCGGATGGACTTGTTGGTGTGGCTGACCAGGAACACCGTGCCGGCCTCCTTGCGCAGCTCGCGCAGCCGGGCCTCGGAGCGCTTGCGGAACCTCAAGTCGCCGGTGGCCAGGGCCTCGTCGATCATCAGGACCTCGTGGTCCTTGGCCGCGGCGATGGAGAACCGCAGCCGCGCCGCCATGCCGGAGGAGTACGTCCGCATGGGCAGGGTGATGAAGTCACCCTTCTCGTTTATGCCGGAGAAGTCGACGATGCTCTGGTACCGCTCGCGGATCTGCTCGCGGGTCATGCCCATCGCCAGCCCGCCGAGCATCACGTTCCGCTCGCCCGTGAGGTCGTTCATCAGCGCCGCGTTCACGCCGAGCAGCGAGGGCTGGCCGTTGGTGTAGACCTTGCCGCTGTGCGCGGGCAGCACGCCGGCGATGGCCTTCAGCAGCGTCGACTTGCCGGAGCCGTTGGAGCCGATCAGGCCGATGGCCTGGCCGCGGTACGCGGTGAAGCTCACCCCGCGCACCGCGTGCACCTCGCGCACCCTGCTGCTCTTGTCCCGGCGCAGGATGCGGTTCAGGGCGGCGGCGCCGCTGCCCTTGCTGCGGCCCCCGCCCTGCACCCGGTACACGATGTGCACGTCGTCCGCGATGACCGTCGGTACCCGCCCGTCGTCGGGCGTGTCGGCGTCGGCGCGGCTCGTCGGATGTTCAGCCACGGCCATATCGCTCCTCAGCCTTCCAGAAGAACACGAAACCGAGCACCCCGACCACCACTGCCCAGCCCGCCGCCAGCAGCCAGACGTGCGGCGGCAGGTAGCTCATCGGGTAGTCCCCCATGAGGGCGAAGCGCATGAGGTCCATGTATACAGCGGCCGGGTTCATCGCGACGAGGTCGGCGGCCCACTGCGGTGCGTCCGCCCGCACCGTCATCATGTACTGCAGCGGGAACATCACGCCCGAGCCGTACATCCAGGCGCGCAGGATGAACGGCATGAGCTGCGCCAGGTCCGGAGTGTCGCTGCCCAGCCGGGCCACGACCATCGCCAGGCCGGCGTTGAAGACGTACTGGAGCGCCAGGATCGGCAGGATCAGCAGCCACGTCCAGTCCGGGTACCAGCCGAAGGCGATCAGGATGACGGCGAGCACCGTCATCGAGTACAGGAGCTGCTGCAATTGCTGTAGCGAGAACGAGATCGGCAGGGCGGCCCGCGGGAAGTGCAGTGCCCGCACCAGGCCCAGGTTCCCGGAGATCGACTTCACGCCCGACATCACGGACTGCTGGGTGAACGTCCAGACGAACACCCCCGTGACGAGGAACGGGATGTAGACGTCGTTGCTCATCCCGGCGCGGCCGCCGAGCAGCACGCCGAAGATGAAGAAGAAGACCGTGGCGTTCAGCAGCGGTGTCAGCACCTGCCACAGCTGGCCCAGCTTCGCCTTGCTGTACTGCGCGGTGAGCTTGGCGCGCGAGAAGGTCATGATGAAGTGGCGGCGCGCCCAGAGCTGCCGCACGTATTCGGGCAGTCCGGGGCGCGCGCCGCTCACCGTGAGGCCGTACTTGGCGGCCAGCTCGGCCGGGGTCAGCCCGTCATCGGGATGGCGCTTGGGCGGAGCGCCCACTGCCGTTTCGCTCACAGTCGGTAACTTTCGTCCTCAGACACTCAACGGTACGAGCTTGTCAGATCACGGGCGGTCGTCCCAGCCGGGTCAGCCGCCACACCGTACGCCACTTCATGGGCTTGCGCGGCCCGCAGGGCGCGCGCCAGCCCTCTCGGAAGCCTACGAGCCATGATTTCAGCACAGCCGGCGAGGGGCTGCGTGCCACGGTGAGCAGGAACCAGACACCCAGATAGACGGGGACCAGCGGCGCGGGCAGGTTCCGGCGGGCCAGCCAGACGCGGTTGCGGGCCACGTTGTGGTGGTAGGTGGCATGTCTGCTGGGCGGCATCGTCGGGTGGTGCAGCACCATGTCGGCGCGGTAGTCGATGTGCCAGCCCGCATCCAGCGCCCGCCAGGCGAGGTCGGTCTCCTCGTGGGCGTAGAAGAAGTCGTCCGGCAGCCCGCCGACCTCCTGGAACACCTCCGTGCGCACCGCGTTGGCGCCGCCGAGGAACGTGGTGACGCGCGAGGAGCGCATCGGGTCGGAGGCGCGCAGCCGGGGCACGTGCCGGCGCTGGGTGACCCCGGTCTCGGGGTCGGCGATGCGGAAGCTGACGATGCCCAGGCGCGGGTCGGCGGCGAACGCCTCGCGCACAAGCCGGGCCGTGTCCTGCTGTGGCAGAAGACCGTCGTCGTCGAGGAAGAGCAGCACGTCGACGTCGCGGCCGCCGTCGCCGAACGCCTCGATGCCGACGTTGCGCCCGCCCGGGATGCCCAGGTTCTCCGGCAGCTCCACGACCCGGACGCCCTGCGGGATGTTCGGCACGGTCACGCCCTGGGCGACGACGACCACCTCGACCGGCGCGCCGTCCTGCTTGGCGACCGACTCCAGCAGCGCGCGCAGTTCCTCGGGGCGCTGGCCCATCGTGATCACGACCGCGCCGACCCTGACGTCCTCCGGACGCGTGGCCGCCGGCTGCCGGGGCTGGTGTTCATATGTCATTCGGCTCACCGCAACCTGCTGGAGGCCAGAATGCTGACCAGGTGAAGGAGGGTCTGCAGCATCGCTATCGCGGCGAGTACGGCGACACCGAGCCGGGAGAAGTACAGGTCCCCCTTGATCAGGTCGAGGATCGCCAGCAGGAGGATGACGAGTGACGCCTCGATCCCCAGGATCAGCCGGTGGAACTTCAGCGCCGACGCCGCCTTGCGGGCCACGGCGACGCCCGACGAGCGCGGCTCGGCCGCGGACTCCTTGACCGGCGGCAGGCCCTGCTGGTGGCGGGCGACGCCGACCAGGTCGGTCTCGGCCTTGATCAGCACCGCGCCCAGTGCGGCGAGCGTGCCGAGGAAGGCCCAGAGCCAGTCGACGGAGCCCTCGCCCCACGGGTCCGCGGCGCGCAGGCCGAAGCCCACGAGCACCGCGGCGTCGCAGAGGTACGCGCCGACCCGGTCGAGGTACACGCCGCCGATGGAGAACTGCTGCTTCCAGCGGGCGACCTCCCCGTCGACGCAGTCGAGCAGCAGGTACAGCTGGACCATCAGCACGCCCAGCAGGGCCCCGGCGATCCCGGGGACCAGCAGCGCCGGTGCAGCGAGGACGCCGGCGAGCGTCATGACGTACGTCAGTTGGTTGGGCGTCACCCGGGTGTTCACCAGGTGCCGGTCGACGCGCAGCGAGATCTCGCGCATGTACAGGCGACCGGCCCAGTGTTCACCGCTGCGCCGGTCCTTCACCCCCGGAGGGTGGACCACGGGCCGTAGCTCAGCTACCGATGGCTTTGGCATAGTCGGCGTAGGCGTCTCTGATCTCGTCGGTGGACAGGTCGAGGTGTTCGAGGATCGTGTACCGGCCGGGCCGGGTCTGCGGCGCGAACTCGATGGCCTTCACGAACTCGTCGTCCGCGAAGCCGATGTCGTCGGCCAGCACGGGCAGCCCGTGCCGGCGCAGCACCTGCGCCATCAGCAGCGCCGTCTCCCGGTCCCCGCGCAGGAACGTGGCGAAGGTCCCGCCGATGCCGCACTGCTCGCCGTGGAGCGCGCAGCGCTTCGGGTAGAGCAGGTCGAAGGCGTGGCTGATCTCGTGGCACGCACCGGAGGCCGGCCGGCTGTCGCCGGCGACGGACATCGCGATGCCGCAGAGCACCAGCGCCTCGGCGAGGATGACGAGGAAGTCGTCGTCGCCGATGCCGCCGGGGTGGCGCAGGACCGAGTCGCCGGCGCTGCGGGCCATCGCGGCGGCCAGCCCGTCGATGGGCTCGCCGGTCTCGCGGTGGGACAGCTCCCAGTCGGCGACGGCGGACAGCTTGCACGTCACGTCGCCGATGCCGGCACGGACGAAGCGCGCCGGCGCCTCGCGGATGACGTCGAGGTCGATGACGATCGCGATGGGGTTCGGCACGCCGTACGAGCCGCGCCCCGCGTCGTTGTCGAGCGTGGAGACCGGCGAGCAGAGGCCGTCGTTGGCGAGGTTGGTGGCCACGGCGACCATCGGCAGGCCGACGCGCGCGGCGGCGTACTTCGCGGAGTCGATGACCTTGCCGCCGCCGAGGCCGACGACGGCGTCGTAGCGGCCGGTGCGCTTGATGGAGTCGGCGAGCCGCACGGCGCCGTCGATGGTGCCGTCGGCGTCCGCGAACCAGTCGGCACCGGGCAGCGCCGGCGCGAAGCGGTCGCGCAGCGCCTGCCCGGAGCGCGGGCTGATGGCGAAGGCGAGCCGGCCCGACGGCGCGACGCGCTGGTCGGAGAGAAGGTCAGCGAGGTCGTCCAGCGCCCCGGCCCGGATGTCGACCGTCAGCGGCGACGGAATCAGGCGGGTCAGTACCGGCACGCGATCTCCCTGCCCTTGGCGAGGTCGTCGTGGTTGTCGATCTCGACCCAGGCGACGTCGCCGATGGGCTCGACGTCGATCCTGAAGCCGCGGTCGACCAGTTCCTGGTAGCCGTCCTCGTAGTAGAGGTCGGGGTCGCGCTCGAAGGTGGTCTTCAGCGCGTCGGCCAGTTCGTCGGCCGCGCCGCCCTCGATGAGCGTGACGCCGATGTACTCGCCGGTGGCCTCGGCCGGGTCCATCAGCTTGGTGATCCTCCGGACGCCCTTGTCGTCGGCGACGACCTTCATCTCCTCGTCGGCGAGCTTCTTGACCGTGTCGAGGGCGAGGATGATCTTCTTGCCGTCGCCGCGGGCGGCGAGCAGCGTCTTCTCCACGGACACGGGGTGGACGGTGTCGCCGTTGGCGAGGATCACGTCGTGCCTGACCGAATCCCGGCCGCACCAGAGGGAGTAGGCGTTGTTCCACTCCTCTGCCTTGTCGTTGTCGATCAGGGTGAGCTTCAGCCCGTAGGTTCGCTCCAGGGCCTCCTTGCGCTCGTACACGGCCTCCTTGCGGTAGCCGACGATGATCGCCGCCTCGGTGAGCCCGATCTCGGCGAAGTTGCCGAGGGTGAGGTCGAGGACGGTGGTCTCACCGTCGACGGGCACCAGGGCCTTCGGCAGGGTGTCGGTGTAGGGGCGCAGACGCCGTCCGGCGCCGGCCGCCAGCACGAGGCCGATCATGCGGGTTCTCCTGTTTCGTCGTGTACGGCGGGGGCTCCGGAGGAGACCCAGAAGCGGATGCTCTCGATGAGCACCACCAGCGCCACGGCCATCGCGATGGCCGCGAGCGCGAACGTGAAGCGCGTGCCGCTCAGCAGGGCTGCCGCCAGCGTGACCGCCAGCGCCCGTCCCTCGTGCCCGCCGATCGCCCGCACCAGGAGGCGCGGGGGCGCACCCGTGCCGCCGCGGATGCGGTACACGGTGTCGTAGTGATGGTAGGCGACCGCGGCCACCAGCCCGAAAGCCGCAGGAAGCGCTCCGTTCACCTCGGAGCGGGCGGCGAGGACGAGGACGAGGCCGTACTCGGCGGCCCGGAAGACCGGCGGCACGAGCCAGTCCAGCGGGCCGGCGAGCGGCCGGGCGACGGCGAGTGCCGAGGTCAGGATGTAGCCGGCCGCACCTATGAGAGGCCACCAGGAGCCGTACGGGGTGAAGAGCGCCAGCGCCACGAGGAGCACGCCGCCGGCGGCGGCGAGGGCGGGTGCGGCGTACGGCGGCAGGGAGCGCGCGGGGGCGCGCAGGGAGCGGGCGGCGGCTTCGGCGAGCGGGCCGGTGTCGGTCAGCTCGTCCAGCGCCCTGAGGGCCTGCTCGCTGCGGGGGACACGGCGCTTGAGGGAGCGCAGCACCCGGCCCGCGGTGGTGTAGGAGGCGGCGAGCCCCATGCCGACGAGCAGGACGACGAAGACGGCGCGCGGGGTGGTGACGGCGGTGAGCACGGCGATCAGCGCCCACCGCTCGCCGATCGGCAGCACGACCATGCGGCGCAGCCACACGGTCCAGCCGAGCCGGTCGAGCCGTTCGGAGAGTGCCGCGGTGGGGCTGGTGTTTGCCGCCGCGGCGGCGGTGCCGGCGATGGATTCGTTGAAGGCGAAGTCCACGACGTGCCGGCAGGTCTGCAGCACCATGGCGCCCAGCGCGAGGGCCCACACGTCGTCGCCGTCGGCGTTGGCGGCGCCGAGCGCGAGGCCCGCGAAGAAGGCGTACTCCTTGGCGCGGTCGAAGGTGGCGTCGAGCCAGGCACCCATCGTGGAGTACTGCAGCGAGTAGCGGGCGAGCTGGCCGTCGGTGCAGTCCAGCACGAAGGAAAGCATGAGCAGCACGCCGGCGGCGACGAACCCGGCCCGGGTGCCGGTGGCCGCGCAGCCGGCCGCGAGCACGGCGGTGGCCAGGGAGGCGGTGGTGACCTGGTTCGGGGTGAGGCCGCGGTTGGCGCACCAGCGGGCAAGGTAGCGCGAATACGGGCTGATGAAGAAGGTGGTGAAGAACCCGTCGCGGCTCTTGACCGCGGCGCGCAGCCGGGCCTTCTCCTCGTCCACGGCGGCGACCGCGTCCGTCGCCTTCGCCCGCGCCAGGGCGTCTTCCGGTACGGCCGCCACCAGCACACCCAGCTCCGGCCGGGCCAGCGGCCCGTCGGACTCCGCGAGCTGCGCGGCGGTCTGCTCGGTGACGCCGTCGAGGGTGTGGCTGCGCATCACCGCGCGGGAGAGCGCGCTGCGGGCCGCGGGCGTCTGCACCGCGACCACGCCGGACACGGCCGCGCCCGGGAAGCGGGGATCGGCGAGCGTGAGACGCAGGCTGTGCCGGTGGCCGACGAAGCGGCTGTCGACGAGCGCGACCCGGCCGTCCTCGGGCAGCAGCGCGAGGACAGTGGCCGCGTCGGCCACGTCCGCGGCGGTACGCACGTCGTCGTAGCCCAGCGACCTCAGGTCGCTCTCCAGGGGGGACCCGGGGACGGGCGGGCCGATCAGGATTGCGGTCCGCAGACGAACTCACTCCTTGGCAGGCGGGACGACAGGCGGGACCGCCCCTCCCCCGTCCGGCCGGGCGGCTGTCGGCAGAGGTTAGCGGATCCCTGGAACCACGGGTTCACCGCCCGTTCGCCTCGACCGGGTGGCGATCATCATTTCGCAGCTCGCGCCCGTGCTCCAAACCGGGGCGGTAGTGTTCCGCCATGACGTGGTTGATCACCGGCGGAGCCGGTTACATCGGCGCGCATGTCGTGCGGGCCATGGCGGGTGCCGGGGAGCGGGTCGTCGTGCTGGACGACGTGTCCACCGGCAATCCGGCCCGGCTGCCCGCGGACATACCGCTGGTACGCGGCACATTCCTGGACCGGCTGCTGCTGGACCGTACCTTCGCGCAGTACGAGGTCACGGGCGTGCTGCACCTGGCGGCCAAGAAGCGGGTCGGCGAGTCGGTGGAGCAGCCGCTCTCGTACTACCGGGAGAACGTGCACGGCCTGGGCGTGCTGCTGGAGGCCGTGGTGGCCGCCGGCGTCCGCCGCTTCGTCCTCTCCTCCTCGGCGGCCGTCTACGGCATGCCCGACGTCGACCTCGTCACCGAGGACACGCCCTGCCTGCCGATCAACCCGTACGGCGAGACCAAGCTCGCCGGCGAGTGGCTGCTGCGGGCCACCGGCCGCGCGCACGGGCTGGCCACCGCCTGTCTGCGCTACTTCAACGTCGCCGGGTCCGCCGCCCCCGAGCTGGCGGACACCGGGGTCTTCAACGTGGTCCCGATGTTCTTCGAGCGGCTGACCGCGCGCCAGCCGATGCGGATCTTCGGCGACGACTACCCCACCCCCGACGGCACCTGCATCCGGGACTACGTGCACGTCGTCGACCTCGCCGACGCCCACCTCGCGGCGGCCCGCCGCGTCGCCGCCCCGGCGGTCACCGGCGACCTCACGGTGAACCTCGGCAGCGGCACCGGCGTGTCGGTGCGGGAGCTGACCGACGTCGTCGCCGACGTCACGGGGCGGCGCGAGCACACCCCGGTGGTCCTCCCCCGGCGCGCCGGGGACCCGGCCCGGGTGGTCGCCTCGTACGACCTGGCGGCCAAGGAGCTGGGCTGGGTGCCGCGGCTGGACGTGCGCGCCATGGTCGAGTCCGCCTGGGCGGGCTGGCTGCACAGCCGTCCCGCGGCGCGGCGCGCCTGACCAGCCGAGACGTCCGCAGGAGCGTTTCCGCAGGTCAGACGATGAAAACCGACTTCATGTCAAGGTTTGGCGAATACCCCCTGCCCGTAGTTCACTGAGATCGTCGGGCAGGCACGAGGGCCTGTCCGCGACCGCCTGGGAACCGGAGGGCACGCGGCATGGGTGCAGGGCACGACCACTCCCACGGAGCGGGCGGCGGCACGGCCTCCGCCGCGCACCGCGGCCGGCTGCGCATCGCCCTGCTCCTCACCCTGTCGGTGCTGGGGCTGCAGGTGGTCGGTGGCGTGATCACCGGCTCGCTGGCGCTCGTCGCGGACGCCGGGCACATGGCGACCGACGTGGTCGGGCTGTCCATGGCGCTGCTGGCGATCCACTTCGCGAACCGGCCGACGAGCGAACGGCGCACCTACGGCTTCGCGCGGGCCGAGATCCTGGCGGCGCTGGCCAACTGTCTGCTGCTCTTCGGCGTCGGCGGCTACATCCTCTACCAGGCCGTGCTGCGCTTCATGGACCCGCCGGAGATCGAGGGCGGGCCGACCTTCGCGTTCGGTGTCGCGGGCCTGGTGGTCAACCTGATCTCGCTGGCCCTGCTGATGGGCGGCCGGCAGGAGAGCCTGAACGTGCGCGGCGCCTTCCTGGAGGTGCTGGCCGACGCGCTGGGCTCGGTCGCGGTGATCATCTCGGCGCTGGTCATCGTCACCACCGGCTGGCAGTACGCGGACCCGGTCGCCTCGCTCGCCATCGGCTCGATGATCATTCCGCGGACGTTCCGGCTGCTGCGCGAGGCGCTGGACGTGCTGCTGGAGGCGGCGCCGAAGGACGTGGACGTCTCCGAGGTACGGACGCACATCCTCGCGCTGCCGGGCGTGGTGGAGCTGCACGATCTGCACGTGTGGACGATCACTTCGGGCATGCCGGTGATATCGGCGCACGTGGTGGTCAAGGAGAACGTGCTGCAGTCGGTCGGTCAGGAGAGGTTGCTGCACGATCTGCAGGGGTGCCTCGGCGATCACTTCGATGTCGAACATTGCACGTTCCAGATCGAGCCCGTCGGACACGCCGAGCATGAGGCAAATCTCTGTCATTGAGCCGGCACCGGTAAGGCAGACTGAATGAGGCGTCCCGTCTTCTCCGCCCGCGGAGACCGGGGCGCCCACGCACAGGACGCCGTAGATCGGACGTAAAGGATGGTCATGCCGGCCGCTACCACCGAAGAGATCATGCTGGAGCTCGTCGACGAGGACGGCACCACGATCGGCACCGCCGAGAAGCTGTCCGCGCACCAGGCGCCCGGCCGGCTGCACCGGGCGTTCTCCGTGTTCCTCTTCGACACCGCGGGCGGGATGCTGATCCAGCAGCGGGCGCTCGGCAAGTACCACTCCCCCGGCGTGTGGTCCAACTCCTGCTGCGGCCACCCGTACCCGGGCGAGTCGCCCCTCGCCGCCGCGGCCCGCCGTACCTTCGAGGAGCTGGGCGTCTCGCCCGCGCTGCTCGCCGAGGCGGGGACGGTCACGTACCACCACCCGGACCCCGCCTCGGGGCTGGTGGAGCACGAGTACAACCACCTCTTCGCCGGGCTGCTGCGGGCCGAGCCGCGGCCGGCTGCCGACGAGGTCGGCGCGGTCGCCTTCGTCACACCGGACGAGCTGCTCAAGCGGCACGCCGAGAACCCGTTCTCGGCGTGGTTCATGACGGTGCTGGACGCGGCCAGGCCGGCCATCCGGGAACTGACGGGGCCGGCGTCGGGCTGGTGACGCCGGCGAGCGGGAGGGAGGCCCAGATCACCTTCCCGCCGTCGACGGTGTGCTGTACGTCGCAGGCACCGCCCGCCTCGCTCGTGATCGTCTTGACCAGCAGCAGTCCCCGGCCGCCTGTCTCGTCGTCGTCCGCCTGCAGGGCCTTCGGGCGGTACGGGTGCCGGTCCCGGACGGCGACGCGGACCCAGCCGGCGCTGACCGACAGCTCGACGCCGATCTCCGGGGAGAGCACTCCGGCGTGCCGGACCGCGTTCGTCACCAGCTCCGAGACGATCAGCAGCACGCCCTGCAGCAGGTCGTCGCCGAGGGGCACCCGCCGCCGGACGAGGAGGTCGCGTACCGCGTGCCGGCACTGGGGCACGGAGGAGTCGAGCGCCGGGGCGTCGAACTTCCAGGTTCCCTCGTACGCCGCCGGGACCACCTGGCCGGGCTCGGGTCTCAGGCCGCCGCCGTCGTTCACCGCCGGCACCTGCTTTCGCCACCACTCACCCTCCGAGTGTTGGCAATCACCGGAGCCCAACCCCCCATCGAGCAGAACTTGACTGGCTTTCGTCACCTTCCGACCGGCTGCGCAATGACCGGTCTGGGTTGAGATCGAAATAATCGGTTGCCGGTTCCCGTTGAACCGTCGTACCTTCACAGTGCCCTGCAGTCGACGATTGGAGCAGGTGTTGCTCGTCTGAGGTCTCTACGGCACCGTGCCCGCGGCATTTCCCGTGTGCGGCACGTGCGACCTCATGGCTTGAGCCACCTTCCTCTCCTGCAGGGCACCCTGCCCCGCTCCCGTTCCACCCGGCTCTCCCAGGTCGCCGTCCGGTGCCGACGCCGCCCCGTCGCACCCCTACGAGCCCACCGGGAGACGTCATGTCATTTCCCTCCACCCCGCGCGCCGCGGCCTCCGTCATCTGCACCGGCTTGGCCTTCACCTGGCCCGACGGCACCACCGTCCTCGAGGACTTCGACCTCGCGGTCGGCCCCGGCCGCACCGGGCTGATCGGCCGCAACGGCACCGGCAAATCCACGCTGCTGCGGCTGATGGCCGGGGAGCTGACCCCCGCCGCCGGCACCGTCAAGGCCGCGGGCACGATCGGCCACCTGCCGCAGAACCTCGTCCTGGACACCGCCGCGCGGGTCGACGAGGTGCTGGGCATCGACGGTGTGCGGCGCGCGCTGCACGCCATCGAGTCCGGTGACGTCGCCGAGGAGCACTTCACCGCCGTCGGCGACGACTGGGACGTCGAGGAGCGCGCCCGCGCCACCCTCGACCAGCTCGGCCTGGCGCACGTGGGCCTCGACCGCACCATCGGCGAGGTCTCCGGCGGCGAGTCGGTGCTGCTGCGGCTGGCCGCGCTGCTGATGCGCCGGCCGGACGTGCTGCTGCTGGACGAGCCGACGAACAACCTCGACCTGAAGGCCCGCCGCCGGCTGTACGCGGCCGTGGAGTCGTGGCCGGGCGTGATGGTGATCGTCAGCCACGACCGCGAGCTGCTCGACCGCGTCGACCAGGTCGCCGACCTGCGGGACGGCGAGGTCACCTGGTACGGCGGCAACTTCACGGCGTACGAGGAGGCGCTGGCCGTCGAGCAGGAGGCAGCCGAGCGCACGGTGCGCTCCGCGGAGGCCGACCTGCGGCGGCAGAAGCGCGAGCTGGCCGACGCGCACGAGAAGCTGAGCAAGCGCAAGCGGTACGCCGACAAGCAGTTCGCGAACAAGCGTGAGCCGAAGATCGTCATGAACCTGCGCAAGCGGGAGGCCCAGGTCTCCGCGGGCAAGCACCGGATCATGCACGAGGAGCGGCTGAAGGACGCCAAGGAGCGCCTCGGCGAGGCGGAGGCGGCGGTTCGGGACGACGACGAGATCCGCGTCGACCTGTCGTACACCGCCGTGCCCGCGGGCCGGGACGTGCTCATGCTGCGCGAGCTGGAGCTGCGCTATGGCGCGCGGGTCGAGGCGCTGCAGGTGCGCGGCCCGGAGCGGATCGCGCTGACCGGGCGCAACGGCGCGGGCAAGTCGACGCTGCTGCGGACGATCGCCGGCCAGCTCGCGCCGGTCGCGGGCTCGGCGTCGGTGCACGTGCCGCTGCGCTACCTGCCGCAGCGGCTCGACGTCCTGGACGACGCGCTGAGCATCGTCGAGAACGTGGCCCTCTTGGCGCCCGCGGCGACCAACCAGCAGATCCGCTCCCGGCTGGCCCGCTTCCTGTTCCGGCAGGGCCGGGCTGACCAGATCGTCGGCACGCTCTCCGGCGGGGAGCGGTTCCGCGCCACGCTGGCGGCGCTGATGCTGGCGGAGCCGGCACCGCAGTTGCTGATGCTGGACGAGCCGACGAACAACCTGGACATGGCGAGCGTGCGGCAGTTGGTGAAGGCGCTGGAGTCGTACGAGGGGGCGCTCGTGGTCGCCAGCCACGACGTGCGGTTCCTGCGCGACATCGGGATCACGCGCTGGCTGGTGCTGGACGAGGAGTTGAGCGACGTCGAGCCGCTGTAGGCGGAAGGCGCCGGACCGGCCCCCGCGGCCGGCCCCGGGTGCGCTGCCGGCCGTGAGAAGCTGCCGGGCATGAGCGAAGGCGAGCTGCAGAGCGGCGTCGACGGCGGCGTGGCGACGGTGGTCATCAGCAACCCGGCCAAGCGCAATGCGATGACCCCGGACATGTGGCGCGTGCTGCCCGGGCTGCTCGCGGGGCTGGCGGCGGACCGGGCGGTACGCGCGGTGGTGCTCACCGGCGCCGGCGGCACGTTCTGCGCGGGCGCCGACATCGGCTCGCTACGGGCGGGCAGCGAGGGCACGCAGGGCCTCGCCGAGGCCGCCGAGGAGGCGCTCGCCGCCTTCCCCAAGCCGACGCTGGCGGCCGTCCGGGGGCACTGCGTGGGCGGCGGCTGTCAGCTCGCGGCGGCCTGCGACCTGCGGTTCGCCGCCGAGGACGCGCTGTTCGGGGTCACGCCGGCGAAGCTGGGCATCGTCTACCCGGCGGGCGCGACACGCCGGCTGGTGCGGCTGGTGGGCCCGGCGACGGCGAAGTACCTGCTGTTCTCCGCCGAATTGATCGACGCCGCGCGGGCGCTGCGCACCGGCCTCGCGGACGAGGTGCTGCCCGCCGCGGAACTCGGCGCGCGGGTGGCGGAGTTCACCGCACTCCTCGCGGCGCGCTCGCAGCTCACGCAGGCGGCGGCGAAGGACTTCGCCGACACGGCCGGGGCCTACGGGGACGGCGGCGCGGCCGCCGACGCCGGGGCGGACGCGGCACGTATCGCACACTGGGCCCGGCAGGCGCGCGGGGCCGGCGACACCGCGGAGGGCGTCGCCGCCTTCCTGGAGCGCCGCGAGCCGCGCTTCACCTGGTCCGTCTGACGACCGCGCGACCCGGCGGCGTACGAACCGGCGGTCACGCCCCCTTCTCCCGCTAAGCGTCCGCTCAGTAGCCTGGCGGTATGACGTCACTCCCACCGCGCGCCGGCCGCCGCTGCCAACAGGTCCTCAACCCGCTGCACTCGGCGATCTACTTCGCGCCGGAGTTCACCGAGGAGTTCGCCGGCATCGGCATCGACGGCTGGCACGCCGCGTACTTCACCGCCCGGTCCGCCGCCATGGGCCCCGTCGGGCCCGGCGTGGTCACCGCCGCCTTCTACAACTACAGCCACCGGCTGGCCGCCCGGCACCTGCCCGCCGCCTGGACGACCGCCGACCCGGCCACCGTCCTGGCGGCCCGGCTGCGGGTCGCCGACGCCGTGCTGCGGCGGCTCCTCGGCGAGGAGACGATCGCCTCGCCGGAGCTGGCCGAGGCCGCCGGGCTGGCGCAGCGCGCGGCGGCGGGCGGCGAGCGCGCCGGGCGGCCGCTGTACGCGGCCGAGGCCGGTCTGCCGGTACCGGACGCCCCGCACCTGGCCCTCTGGCACGCCGCCACCCAACTGCGCGAGCACCGCGGCGACAGCCACGACGCGGTGCTGGCCCACGCCGGGCTCGACGGGCTGGAGTCCCAGGTCACCCACACCGCCTCCGGGTTCGGCTTCACCCCGGAGTTCGCCCGGTACTCGCGCGGCTGGGAGGCCGAGGAGTGGGCCGGGGCGCAGGACCGGCTGCGGGCCCGCGGGCTACTGGCCGCGGACGGCGAGCTGACCGAGGCGGGTACGGCGCTGCGCAAGGAGCTGGAGGACGGGACCGACCGGGTGGACCTCGCCCCGTACGCGCGGCTGGGCGCCGCGGGCGTGGCGCGGCTGACCGAGCTGGCCACCGGCTACACCACGGCCGCGCTGGCCGCGGGCGCGATGCCCAAGGACATCTTCGGCAAGGGCTGAGGTGCGGCCGGGACGCGGAACGGCGGGAGGCGGCCGGTGTTTGCGCAACGCTGCGACGGCTACCCGCAGTTCTCGACCCGAGTAGCGAGGTGAACAGCCATGCGAGCCATCGCCGACGGCCTGCGCATGATCGGCGGCGCCATCGCCACGATCGTGACTCTCCCCTTCCGACTGGCCGCCCGCCTCTTCGGCGCCGCCTCCCGGGGCGGCCGCAGGGCCCGCCGCCGCACCGTCTGACCACGCGTCGGCCCGGGGCCCGGGACGCGTCTTCGCCATGCTCCGGCGCCCATCCGGCCCTGTTCCGACCCGCCGGGCGACCGGGGCAGGTCCCGCCGGGCGCCCGGCTGTCAGTCGGACCTGCCACAATGCACTCCGCCACAGATGACAGAAAGCGGGGCGGACGTGACGGCGTCGGTATCGATTGAGGCCAGGATCGCCGAGGAGCTCGGCGTACGCGAGCGGCAGATCATTGCGGCGGTGCGGCTGCTCGACGACGGCGCCACCGTGCCGTTCATCGCCCGCTACCGCAAAGAGGCGACGGAGATGCTCGACGACGCCCAGTTGCGTACCGCCGATGAGCGGCTGCGGTATCTGCGGGAGCTGGAGGAGCGGCGGGCGGCGATCCTGGAGTCCGTACGCGGGCAGGGCAAGCTGACCGAGGAGCTGGAGGCGCAGATCCGCGCCGCCGACTCCAAGGCCCGGCTGGAGGACGTCTATCTGCCGTTCAAGCCGAAGCGGCGTACGAAGGCGCAGATCGCCCGCGAGGCCGGTCTGGAACCGCTGGCCGACGGGCTGCTCGCCGACCCCTCGGTGGCGCCGCCGGCCGCGGCCACCGCCTTCGTGGACGCGGACAAGGGCGTGGCCGACCCGGCCGCGGCCCTGGAGGGCGCGCGCGCGATCCTCACCGAGCGGTTCGGCGAGGACGCCGACCTGATCGGCGAGCTGCGGGAGCGGATGTGGACGCACGGCCGCGCGGCGGCCAAGGTGCGCGAGGGCAAGGAGGAGGCGGGCGCGAAGTTCTCGGACTACTTCGACTTCTCCGAGCCGCTGACGGACCTGCCCTCGCACCGCATCCTCGCCCTCTTCCGCGGTGAGAAGGAGGAGATCCTCGACCTCACCCTGGAACCCGACGCCCCCGGGGAGGCGGAGCAGGAGGGCCCGTCGGCGTACGAGCGCGCCATCGCGGCCCGGTTCGGCGTGGAGAACCGGGGCCGGCCCGCCGATCCCTGGCTCGGCGAGACGGTGCGCTGGGCATGGCGCACCCGCATCCTGGTGCACCTCGGCATCGACCTGCGGCTGCGGCTGCGCACGGCCGCGGAGGACCAGGCGGTCGACGTCTTCGCCGCCAACCTGCGGGACCTGCTGCTGGCCGCCCCGGCGGGTACGCGCCCCACGCTGGGCCTGGACCCCGGGCTGCGTACGGGCGTGAAGGTCGCCGTCGTCGACGCCACCGGCAAAGTCGCCGCCACCGCTACGGTCTACCCGCACGCCCCGGCCCGCAAGTGGGACGAGGCGCTGGCCGTCCTGGCCGAGCTGGCGCGCGTGCACGCGGTGGAGCTGGTCGCCATCGGCAACGGCACGGCCTCCCGGGAGACCGACAAGCTGGCCGCCGACCTGATCGCCGCGCAGCCCGAGCTGAAGCTGACGAAGGTGATGGTCTCGGAGGCCGGGGCGTCGGTGTACTCGGCGTCGGCGTTCGCCTCGCAGGAACTGCCCGAGCTGGACGTGTCGCTGCGCGGCGCGGTGTCCATCGCGCGGCGGCTGCAGGACCCGCTGGCCGAGCTGGTGAAGATCGACCCGAAGTCGATCGGCGTCGGCCAGTACCAGCACGATCTGTCGGAGGCGAAGCTGTCGCGCTCCCTGGACGCGGTCGTGGAGGACTGCGTCAACGGCGTGGGCGTCGACCTCAACACCGCCTCGGCGCCGCTGCTGGCGCGCGTCTCCGGCATCGGCGCGGGGCTCGCGGAGAACATCGTGGCGCACCGCGACTCCCACGGCCCGTTCAGCAGCCGCGCGGCGCTCAAGGACGTGCCGCGGCTGGGGCCGAAGGCCTTCGAACAGTGCGCGGGCTTCCTGCGCATCCGCGGCGGCGAGGACCCGCTGGACGCCTCCGGGGTGCACCCCGAGGCGTACCCGGTGGTGCGGCGGATGGTGAAGGCGGGCGGCGCGGAAGTGGCGGCGCTGATCGGCGACTCGCGGACGCTGCGATCGCTGAAGCCGCAGGACTTCACCGACGAGCGGTTCGGGCTGCCGACCGTGACGGACATCCTCAAGGAGCTGGAAAAGCCGGGGCGCGACCCGCGGCCGGCCTTCCGGACGGCGGTGTTCAAGGAGGGTGTGGAGAAGATCGGCGACCTGCAGCAGGGCATGGTGCTGGAGGGCGTGGTGACGAACGTGGCCGCGTTCGGGGCGTTCGTGGACGTGGGCGTGCACCAGGACGGGCTGGTGCACGTGTCGGCGATGTCGAAGACCTTCGTGAAGGACCCGCACGAAGTCGCCAAGCCCGGCGACATCGTGAAGGTGAAGGTGCTCGACGTGGACGTGCCGCGGAAGCGGATCTCGCTGACGCTGCGGCTGGACGACGAGCCGGGCAAGCCGGCGGGCGGCGGCGGCCGGGGCGGCGGGCGCGAGCGCGACCGGCAGGGTCCGCCGCGGCAGCGCGGCGGCGGCCAGGGCGGGGGCGGAGGCGGAGGCCAGGGCGCGGGCGGCGGGCGCCAGCGCGGTGGCAGCGGCGGCGGTGGCCGCCGCCGTGAGGCACAGCCGGAGAACAGCGAGATGGCGGACGCGCTGCGCCGCGCGGGCCTGCTCGGCGGCGGTGGCCGCAGCGGCGGTGGCGGCGGTGGCGGCAACGGCCGCCGCGGCAAGCGCTGATCGCCGGAAGCGGACGGTCCGGCCTCGCCCACGGGGTTGCGTGGGCGGGGCCGGCTGCTGCCGCGGGCGGTATCAGAGGCCGAGGAGGCCCTTGGTCAGGGTCGCCGCGCCGCCGGCGAGTCCGAGGATCAGCACCAGCCAGCGGGCGGGCGCCTCGGGCACCCGGTCGCCCAGAGCGCGGCCGATGAGCGCGCCCGCGGCGATGGCCGCCACGCACAGCGCCCAGGCGCCGGCCGACAGGTCGGGCGGGCCCTTCGCGGTGACCGAGACGATGTTGATGACGACGCCGTAGAAGAGCGCGTTCGGCACGAACTCCCGCACCGTCCAGCCCGCGTTCACGGCGTACAGCGAGACGGCGGGGCCGCCGATGCCGGCGGAGGAGTTCATGAATCCGCTCACCGCGCCCGCCGTGACCGCCCCGCCGGTGCCGCGCAGTGATTCGGCGCGGGCGCCTGCCATGACGAGCCCGACGGCGCCGCAGACCATGGCGCCCATGCCGGTCAGCAGTACGGGCGCGGGCAGCCGGGCGGCCGTGACGGCGCCGATCGGTACCGTGCAGACGGCGGCGGCGAGCAGCGGCACCATGGCGCGGGGCCTGACCTGCCGCCAGACGGTGGCCAGGCCGAATGCGCTGATGGCGCCGGCGGCGCAGTTGGAGAGCCGGACGCCCTCCGCCGGGCCGAGCACCAGCGCGAGGGCGGGCCCCGCGACCAGCGCGAGACCGATGCCCGCGAGCCGCTGCACGGACGCACCGAGCAGCAGGACTCCGGCCATGAACAGGACGTCACCGGTCACAGCAGCCCGGCCAGCCGGTAGAGGACGAGGGAGCCGGCCACGGCGACGTTGAGGCTGGCGCCGGTGCCGACCATGGGTATCTCGACGGCCTCGTCGAGCAGGTCGAGCGCGTCCGGCGGGATGCCGTGCTGCTCGTGGCCGAGCACCATCACCGTGGCGCGGCGCGCGGCCGGCAGGTCGGCCAGGCGCACGGCCTCGTCGGCGAGTTCGACGCCCAGGACCTCCTTGCCCGCGGCGCGCTGCCGCTCCAGCCAGCGCAGCGGGTCGCCGGTCCAGTGCACGCAGACGGGGCGGCGCAGCGTGTTGCCGCGGGCCAGCGCCTCGGGTACCCAGGGGAAGCGGGGTACGACGAGGCAGGCGCCGACGGCGTCACAGGTGCGCAGGAGCGTACCGAGGTTGGCGCCGTGGAGCGGCCAGAGGGGGGCGGCGTAGAGGTGGTCCCAGCAGGAGTGCGCGCGGGGGCGGCGGCTGCGCTTCAGCTCGCGGGGTGTGCGGGTGCGGATGGCCGGCGTGTCCCTGCCGGGCCGGCGGACCCCCGGACGGGCGCTCATCGGCGCGGGGCACGCGCCCCCTGAACGCTTGTAGTACTCACGTAATTCGGCATGCGAACAGAGTAGCGATCATCCTCGGCCGACCACCACCCCGCGCGTGATCCCGACCGGTGCGGCAGACTGCCGGGATGGATTGCGAAGTCATCGTGCTCGGCAGCGGCATCATCGGTCTGACCAGCGCGGTCGTCCTCGCCGAAGGCGGGCGGCGGGTCGCGGTGTGGGCTCGGGAGCCGGCGGAGGAGACGACGTCGGCCGTCGCGGGCGGGCTGTGGTGGCCGTACCGGATCGAGCCCGAACACCGGGTCGCCAGCTGGTCGGTGCGGTCGTTCGACGTGTACGCGCAGCAGGCGGAGCACGCCGCGGTGACGGGCGTGCGGATGCGGGCGGGGCTGCAGCTCGGCGCCGGACTCGCCGGCCTCGGGCCGTGGCGGCGCGCCCTGCGCGAGGTGCGGGCCGCCGACTCCGCGGAGTTGCGCGGGGAGTACGCCGCGGGCGTGCGCGCGACGGTGCCCATCGTCGACACCGGCACGCACCTGGCGCACCTGCGCGACCGGCTGACCGCGGCCGGCGGCCGGATCGAGCCGCGCGCCGCCGGCTCGCTCGACGAGGCCGGGCGGGCGGCCCCGTACGTCGTCAACTGCACCGGCCTCGGCGCCCGCGAGCTGGTGCCGGACCCCGGGGTGCGCCCGGTGCAGGGGCAGCTCGTCGTGGTGGAGAACCCCGGTGTCGAGGAGTGGCTGGTCTCGGCGTACAAGGACGCGACGGCCACGCTGTACGCGCTCCCGCAGCCGTACGGGCTCGTGCTCGGCGGCACGGCCGTGGAGGGCGCCTGGGGCACCGAGCCGGATCCGGCGGTGGCCGAGGGCATCGTGGCGCGCTGCGCGGGCCTCGTCCCCGAGGTCGCCCGCGCCCGCGTCCTCGGCCACCGCGTCGGGCTGCGCCCGGCCCGGGCCGCCGTGCGGCTGGAGGCGGAGCGGCTGCCGGGCGGTGCGCTGTGCGTGCACAACTACGGGCACGGGGGCGCCGGGGTGACGGTGGCGTGGGGCTGCGCCGAGGAGGCCGCGGGCCTGCTGGAGGGGTGAGCCCGGCAAGCCCCCCGCACACCCGCCCAAGGGCAGGCGGCCCTCCCGACGACCGAACCCCGGTACGGTCCACCCGTCGTACGTGCCGAGGCGGCCGCCCCCGGCCACTGCCGTGCCGGCCGCCCCGCCCCGTTCAGCGGCAGCGTTCGACGGGCCTGCCGTCGGCCAGCTCGTAGACCGCGCGCTGGTCCAGCAGCAGCGGCACCAGCGCGCGCAGCGGCTGCCGCAGCTTCACCAGCGCGCCGCCGCCCGGTCGTTCGCGGACCTCGATGCCGTGCAGCGCCAGTTCGTCGCCGACCGCGTCGTACTGCGCGGCGTCGAGTTCGTAGCCGCAGGGCGGGTCGTCGATGATCTGGCCCGGCGCGGGCGGCTCGTTGTCGGCACCGCCGAGGTAGACGGGGCCGGTGTCGGCGAGGCCGCGGGCGCGGGCCGCCGCGGTGGCGGTGGCCAGCCGGCCGCGATGGTCGGCGGCGTAGGCGAACGTGGCGTCGAGCGCGGTGAGCTGGGAGGTGACCCGGCGGCGGTGGTTGGCGGCGGGATCGCCGCGCTCGTCGTCGGTGAGCGCGGTGATGCGCGTCTCGACCAGCAGGCCGGCCGCGTGCTTGAGGCCGGCGGTGTTGCGCAGGATGCGCTCCTGGCCGTCGCCGGCGACCTGGCGGATGGGCTCGCCGGTCTGCGGGTCTGTCCAGATGCCGTAGACGCCGCTGCTGTAACCGGCCTCCTCGACGCCGGCGCGGACGTGGTCCTCGGTCAGGTGGCGGGCCTCGCGGTGGACGTCGTCGTGGGTGTTGAGGTTGCGCGGCCAGAGCGCGAGCACGTCCTTGACGTAGTACGGCTCGGTGGCGTCGAACTCGTGCAGGTCGTGGATGACGTCGGGGCGGTAGTCGCGGATGACGGCGGCCATGGCCCGGCCCTCGGCGGTCTGAAGCGCGACGTGGTCGCGGTTGACGTCGACGCCGTCGGCGTTGCCGCGGGTGTCGGCGGCGCGGCCGTCGGGGTTGGCGCTGGGGACGACGAGGACGGAGTTGCGGGCCAGGAAGCGGCGGGTCCCGGCGTCCTTGGCGTAGGCGAGGTCGCGCAGGCCGGTCAGGCATGCCTCGCGGCCGGCCGGTTCGTCGCCGTGCTGACTGCAGATGAGCAGGACGACGCTGCCGTGGGCGGCCTGCGCCGGCGTGGGCGGGCGGGGCGCGCCGATGCGGACGAGGTTCAGGGGGCGGCCCTGCTCTGTGGTGCCGATCCGGTCGACGGCGACGCGCTTGCTGCCCTCGGCCACGGTGGCCAGGAACTCCGCCTCCTCCTGCTCGCCGGTCCAGCGGGCGCCGCCGCTCTCCTCGAAGCCGGTGCGCGGCGGGTTGGCGGCCTCGGCGGGCGGGCCGGTGAGCGGCGCCAGCACGACGGCCGCGGCGCAGGCCGCGAGGGTGGCCGTGCGGAGCACGGTGAGACGGGGGGCGCGTAGGCGCATGGGCGGTCTCCCGGAGGCGGAGCGCGACGAGGGTGGCCAGAAGATAGCGGAGGGTGACCCGCCGCAGAAGCCTCCGCGCACGAAGTCTCCGCGGCCGCCCCGTATCCGGGCGGGTCCCGGTCTTTCACAGGACCGGTGAGACAGCAATATTGTTGGACCATGACCCAGGAGACGGAGGCGGCCGGGCTGACCGTGGACGAGCTGGCCGCACGCGCGGGTGTCACCGTGCGCACGGTCCGCTTCTACTCCACCCGCGGGCTGCTCCCCCCGCCGGTCATCGGCCCGCGGCGGGTGGGGCGCTACGGCCCGGAGCATCTGTCCCGGCTCGCGCTCATCGAGGAGTTGCAGCACCAGGGGCTGACGCTGGCGGCGATCGAGCGGTACGTACAGCAGTTGCCGCCGGGGCTGAGCGCCGAGGACCACGCGCTGCACCGCGCGCTGGTGGCCACCTGGGTGCCGGACGCGGAGACCGAGGTGAGCCGGGCGGAGCTGGAGCGGCGCGCGGGGCGGTCGCTGACCGACGACGACGTGGCGCGGCTGGCCGCGATGGGGGTGCTGGAGCGTACGCCGCCGGAGCCCGGTGCGTACGACGCGGCACCCGGCGCGGCCGGCGGCGGCGACACCTTCCGGGTCGACCCGGCGATCCTCCACCTCGGGGTACGGCTCCTCGACGTGCCCATCCGGCTGGAGACCGTCCTCACCGCCCGGGACGTGGTGCAGGAGCACTCCCGCGCGGTGGCCCGGGAGCTGACCCGGCTCTTCCACGACGAGGTGTGGGAGCCGTTCGGCGAGGCAGACCCCGACCCGGAGCAGGTCGAGACGATGAAGTCGCTGTCGGCGCACATGCAGCCGATGGTGGTGCAGGCGCTCGTGACGGCCTTCCAGCGGTCGATGAAGGCGGAGCTGCGGACGTCCTTCCCGGCGGAGTGACCTCCTCCCCCGCCGCGTGACCTTGCGCACGTGCGCCTGTGACCGGTGAGGTTCCCACCGGCGTTCTTTGCGCAACGACAGGTGCGAAGTCCGTGGCCGCTCTTGCCCGGGACCGACCGTGTTGTCATGCTCATCCGCGTCGCAGTCGCGAACCGCCGTCCGCGCCGAGGAGTTGGAGCATGAGCGCACGCCCCCGACGGGGACGCCGCTGGGCCTTCCCCGTACTCGCCGTCCTGCTCACCGCCGCGGGGCTCACCGTCCCCGGCGCCCTCGCCAGCCCCGACGCCGAGCCGGACGACGACCGCTTCAGCCTCGTCGGCGTCTCCTGGCCGGCCGGCGGCGGCGCGCTGGACGGCACGCCGCAGGTACGCACCCGGGACGCCGGCACCGGCCGGTGGACGGCGTGGCGGTCGCTGGAGGCCCAGCCCCGGCAGACCGAGCCCGGCACGCCCGCGCCGTCACGGGCCGCCACCGCGCCGCTGTGGGTGGGCGACTCCGACGCCGCCCAGGGCCGGCTGCTCCGCGGCGACGGCGAGACGGCGCCGCTGCCCGGGCGCGCCCGGCTGGAGCTGGTCGCCCCCGCCGACGGCCCCGGGGTGCCCGCGGAGCCCGCGTACACCACGACCGCGACGCGGCCGTCGATCATCTCCCGCACGCAGTGGGGCGCGAACGAGTCCTGGCGCGACGGCCCGCCCGAGTACGGCAGCAACACCAGGGCGTTCATCGTCCATCACACGGTGGACAGCAACGGCTACGCGTGCTCTGAGGCCCCGTCGATCATCCGCGCGATCTACCGCTACCACACCCGCACCAACGGCTGGAACGACATCGGCTACAACTTCCTCGTGGACAAGTGCGGCCGCATCTACGAGGGCCGCCGCGGCGGCGTCACCAAGCCGGTGACCGGCGCGCACACCCTCGGCTTCAACAAGAACACCAGCGGCGCCGCGGTCATCGGCTCGTACGGCTCCGCGTCCGTCCCCTCGAAGGTCACCCACGCGCTGGCCCGGCTCTCCAAGTGGCGCCTCGACGTCGCAGGCCACACCCGCACCGGCAAGGTCAGGCTGACCGCGGGGAAGTCCAACGGCAAGTACGACAAGGGCGACTCGACCACCGTCTACCGCGTCACCTCCCACCGCAGGCTCTATCCGACCGCCTGCCCCGGCGCGAAGCTCTACGCCAAGATCGGCACGATCCGCACCATGCGCGTCGGCTGAGTACGGACCGGCCCCGCCGCGCCGGCGACGGCGCGGCGGGGGCGAGGCCCGCTCAGACGGCGTCCATGAACGGCTCGCCCCGTTCCGCCTTCGCCAGCAGCAGCGCGGGCGGCTCGAAGCGCTCGCCGTACGCCGCCGCCAGCTCCCGCGCCCGCGCCACGAAGCCGGGCAGCCCGCCCTCGTAGCCGTTGACGTACTGCAGCACGCCGCCGGTCCAGGCCGGGAAGCCGATACCGAAGACCGAGCCGATGTTCGCGTCCGCGACGGACGTCAGCACGCCCTCCTCGACCAGCCGCACGGTGTCCAGCGCCTCGGCGAACAGCATCCGCTCCTGGAGGTCGCGCAGCGCCGGCGGCTCCTGGTCCGGCGTGGTGAAGTGCTCCCGCAGCCCCGGCCAGAGCCGGGTCCGCTTCCCGTCCTCGTAGTCGTAGAAGCCCGCTCCCCCGGCCCGCCCGGTACGGCCGAACTCGTCGACCATGCGGTCGATGACCGCCTCCGCCGGGTGCACGGGGTAGCTGCCGCCGGCGGCCTCGACGGCCGCGCGCGTCTCGTTGCGGATCTTCCGCGGCAGCGTGAGCGTCAGCTCGTCCAGCAGGGACAGCACCTTCGCCGGGTAGCCGGCCTGGGCGGCGGCCTGCTCGACGGTGGCGGGCTCGATGCCCTCGCCGACCATGGCGACGCCCTCGTTGATGAAGTGGCCGATCACGCGGGAGGTGAAGAAGCCGCGCGAGTCGTTCACGACGATCGGGGTCTTGGCGATCTGCCGGACGAGGTCGAAGGCGCGGGCCAGCGCCTCGTCACCGGTGCGCTCGCCCCTGATGATCTCGACCAGCGGCATCCTGTCGACGGGCGAGAAGAAGTGCAGCCCGACGAAGTCACCCGGGCGGGCGACGCCGTCGGCGAGCAGCGTGATGGGCAGGGTGGAGGTGTTGGAGCAGAGCAGGGCGTCGGGCGCGACGACGTCCTGGATCTCCTGGAACACCTTGTGCTTGAGCGCGGGGTCCTCGAAGACCGCCTCGATCACCGCGTCGCAGCCGGCCAGCTCCACCGGGTCGGCGACCGGGGTGATGCGGGCGAGCAGCGCGTCCCGCTTCTCCTGCGTCGTACGGCCCTTGGCGAGCTGCTTGTCGAGCAGCCCGGCGGAGTACGCCTTGCCCTTCTCGGCCGCCTCGACCGACACGTCCTTCAGCACCACCTCGATGCCGGCGCGCGCGCAGGCGTACGCGATGCCCGCGCCCATCATCCCGGCGCCCAGCACGGCGACCTTGGACACGCGCCGCTCGGCGACCCCGGCGGGCCGGGAGCGGCCGGCGTTGACGGCCTGCAGGTCGAAGAAGAACGCCTGGATCATGTTCTTGGCGGTCTGTCCGACGGCCAGGTCGACGAAGTAGCGGGCCTCGATGACCTGGGCGGTCTCGAAGTCGACCTGGGAGCCCTCGACGGCCGCCGCCATGATGTTGCGCGGGGCGGGGAACGGGGCGCCGCCGAGCTGCTTCTTCAGGTTGGCCGGGAACGCGGGGAGGTTGGCGGCGAACGCCGGGTTCTTCGGCGTGCCGCCGGGGATCTTGTAGCCGGGCTCGTCCCAGGGCTGCCGGGACTCCGGGTGGGCGTCGACGAACGCGCGGGCGGCGGCGCGCAGTTCCTCCTCGGTCCCGACGACCTCGTGCACCAGTCCGTTCTCCAGCGCCCGCCGCGGCCGGTACTGCGTACCCTGCAGCAGCACCTTCAGCAGCGCGTCGGTGATGCCCATCAGCCGTACGGTACGGGTGACGCCACCGCCCGCGGGCAGCAGGCCGAGGGTGACCTCGGGCAAGCCGATCTTCGAGCCGGGCGCGTCGAGGGCGACGCGGTGGTGGCAGGCGAGCGCGATCTCGTAACCGCCGCCCAGGGCCGCGCCGCCCAGGGCCGCGACGACGGGCTTGCCGAGCGTCTCGATGCGGCGCAGCGCGTGCTTGACGGTCATGCCGGCGTCGAACGCCTCGCGCGCGTGTTCCCTGTCGATGCGGATGAGGTCGTGCAGGTCGCCGCCGGCGAAGAAGGTCTTCTTCGCGGAGGCGAAGATGACGCCGCGCACGCCGTCCCGCTCGGCCTCCAGCCGGTCGGCGACGGCGGTGAGCGAGTGGATGAAGTCCGCGTTCATGGTGTTGGCGGACTGGCCCGGGTCGTCCAGGACGAGGGTGACGACGCCGGTGTCGTCCTGCTCCCAGCGGATCGTGTTCGTGTGGCTCATGGCGATGAGGTGATCTCCGTAGGCGGGGGGGCGGGACGGGGTCAGAGGCGCTCGACGACGGTGGCGATGCCCATGCCGCCGCCGACGCAGAGGGTGGCGAGGCCGTAGCGCAGGTCGCGGCGCTCCAGTTCGTCGACGAGGGTGCCGAGGATCATGGCGCCGGTGGCGCCGAGGGGGTGGCCCAGGGCGATGGCGCCGCCGTTGACGTTGACCTTCTCCGGGCTGACGCCCATGTCCTCGATGAAGCGCAGCACGACGGCGGCGAACGCCTCGTTGATCTCGATGAGGTCGATGTCCTCGATGCCGAGGCCGGCCCTGGCGAGCGCCTTGCGGGTCGCGGGCGCGGGCCCGGTGAGCATGATCGTGGGCTCGGAGCCGGTCACGGCGGCGGAGACGATACGGGCCCGGGGGGTGAGCCCGTACCGCCGGCCGACCTCGGCGGAGCCGACGGCGACGAGGGCGGCGCCGTCGACGATGCCGGAGGAGTTGCCCGCGTGGTGGACGTGGTCGATCCGCTCGATCCAGTGGTACTTCTGCAGCGCGACGGCGTCGAAGCCGCCGAGCTCGCCGATGTCCGCGAACGCGGGCTTCAGCTTGGCCAGACTGTCGGCCGTCGTGCCGGGCCTGATGTGCTCGTCCCGGTCCAGGACGGTGAGCCCGGCGCGGTCCACGACCGGCACCACCGAGCGCTCGAACCGGCCCTCCTTCCACGCCTCGACGGCCCGCTCCTGCGACATCGCGGCGTACTCGTCCACGTCCCGGCGGCTGTAGCCCCCGATCGTGGCGATGAGGTCGGCGCCGATGCCCTGCGGTACGAAGCCGACCTCCATGTTGGTCATCGGGTCGTTGAACCAGGCGCCGCCGTCCGAGCCGATCGGCACCCGCGACATCGACTCGACGCCGCCGGCGAGGATCAGGTCCTCCCAGCCGGAGCGGATCTTCGCCGCGGCGATGTTGACGGCCTCCAGACCCGAGGCACAGAAGCGGTTCTCCTGCACGCCGGCGACGCTGTCGGGCAGCCCGGCGGCGATGGCCGCGATCTTGGCGATGTCGGAGCCCTGGTCGCCGTGCGGGCTGACCACGCCGAGGACGACGTCGTCGACGGCGGCCGGGTCGAGATCGGGGAAGCGGCGGCGCAGCTCGTGGACGAGGCCGACGACGAGGTCGATCGGCTTGGTCCCGTGCAGGGCGCCGTTGGCCTTTCCGCGGCCGCGGGGGGTGCGGATCGCGTCGTAGACATAGGCGTCGGTGACGGACGGCCTGGCGGTTGTGGTCACGGTTGGTGCGCCTCTCAGGAGAGCAGGGAGCGGCCGATGATCTCTTTCATGATCTCGGTGGTGCCGCCGTAGATGGTCTGGACACGCCCGTCGGTGAAGGCGCGGGCCACGGGGAACTCGCTCATGTAGCCGTAGCCGCCGTGCAGTTGCAGACAGCGGTCCGCGGTGCGTTTCTGCAGCTCGGTGGCCCACCACTTGGCCATCGAGGCGTGTACCGCGTCCAGCTCGCCGGCCGTCAGGTCCTCGATGCAGCGGTCGACGAACGTACGGGTCACGGCGCACTCGGTGGCCATCTCGGCGATCTCGAAGCGGATGTGCTGGAACCGGCCGAGCGACCGGCCGAACGCCTCGCGCTCCTTGACGTACGCCGTGGTGGCCTCGACCAGGTGCTCGGCGGCGGCGACCGCGGCGACGGCGATGGCCATCCGCTCCTGCGGCAGGTTGGTCATGAGGTGGCCGAACGCGCCGTCGCGCTCCCCCAGCAGGTTGTCCTTCGGCACCCGTACGTCGGTGAAGAACAGCTCGGCGGTGTCCTGGGCCTTCTGGCCGATCTTGTCGAGGTTGCGGCCGCGTTCGAAGCCGGCCGCGCCGCGCTCGACGACCAGCAGGCTCAGCCCGTGCGCGCCGCCCTCGGGGGTGGTCCTGGCGACCACGACGACGAGGTCGGCGAGGATGCCGTTGGAGATGAACGTCTTGGCACCGTTGAGCAGCCAGTGGTCGCCGCGGTCCTCGGCGGTGGTGCGGATGCCCTGGAGGTCGGAGCCGGCGCCGGGTTCGGTCATGGCGATGGCGGTGATCAGCTCGCCGGTGCAGAAGCCGGGCAGCCAGCGCCGCTTCTGCTCGTCGGTGGCCAGGGAGGTCAGGTAGGGGCCGATGACGTCGTTGTGGAGGCCCACGGCCAGTCCTGCGGCTCCGGCGCGGGCGAACTCCTCGGCCAGCACGGCCGCGAAGCGGTAGTCGTCGTGCCCCCCGCCGCCGTACTCCTCGGGGACGGCGAGGCCGAGCAGGCCTTGCCGCCCCGCGGCGCGCCAGGCGTCGCGGGAGACGATGCCGTCGGCCTCCCATCTCGCGTAGTGCGGCGTGACCTCCTTGGCGAGGAAGGTCCGCACGGTCTCGCGGAAGGCCGTGTGTTCGGGCCCGTACAGCCGGCGCTTCAACGCTCCTCCTGGGTCGGGGCGGGGGTGAGGTCGGGGACGTCCCAGTCGCGGGCGACGGCCGCGGTGTCGGCGCCCGGGCGGGCGGGCGGCCGGTGCACGGCGCCGGGGGTGGCGGAGAACCGGGGCGCGGGGGCGGGCTGGACGGTGCCGTACTCCTCGGTGAAGGTGCCGCGGGCGGTGAGGTGCGGATGCTCGCGGGCCTCGCGCAGGGACAGCACGGGGGCGACGCAGGCGTCGGAGCCGGCGAAGACGTCGGTCCACTCCGCGCGCGTACGCTCCAGGAACCGGGCGGCCAGCCGCTCGCGCAGCTCCGCCCAGGCGGCGGGCTCGCCCCGGTCGGGCAGGGTGCCGGGGACTCCGAGGAGGCCGACGAACTCCTCGTAGAACGCGGGCTCCAGCGCGCCGACGGCCATGTACTGCCCGTCCGCGGTCTCGTAGACGCCGTAGAACGGCGCGCCGCCGTCGAGGAGGTTGGCGGCACGGCGGTCGTGCCAGGCCCCGGCCGCGAGCATGGCCTGGATCATCGAGGTGAGGTGCGCGGTGCCGTCCACGATGGCCGCGTCGACGACCTGGCCCTCCCCGGTGGTACGGGCGTGCTGCAGTGCGGACAGCACGCCGACGACGAGGTAGAGCGAGCCGCCGGCGTAGTCGCCGAGGAGGTTCGCGGGGATGGCGGGCGGGCCGTCGGCGGGGCCGATCATGCCGAGCGCGCCGGTGACGGCGACGTAGCCGATGTCGTGTCCGGCGGTCCCCGCCAGCGGTCCTTCCTGGCCCCAGCCGGTCATCCGCCCGTACACCAGCCGGGGGTTGCGGGCCAGGCACTCCGCGGGGCCGACGCCGAGGCGCTCGGCGACGCCGGGTCGGAAGCCCTCGACGAGGATGTCGGCGCGCTCGGCGAGGGCCAGCGCGGCGGCGGCGCCCGGCGCGGACTTGAGGTCGAGGACGACCGAGCGCTTGTTGCGGTTGGTGAGGTCGTGCGCGGGGTCGATGCCGAGTCCGGGGCCGCCGGGCCGGTCGACCCGGACGACGTCGGCGCCGAGGTCGGCGAGGAGCATGGCGGCGAACGGCCCGGGGCCGATTCCGGCCAGCTCGACCACGCGTACGCCGTGCAACGGGCCGTGCCCCGTGCTCCCCATCAAGCCCCCAGCGGTGTGACACCAACTGTGTAACACCAGAGATGATAAGAACACGTTTCAGTGGGCACAAGTGCGGGGACCCCCCGCGCGGGTCGGACACCGCCACGGGGGTACGGCAGCGGAAACAGCCGTCCGGCGCGTCGACGGGGCGGCGGCTCATGAACCACCCTGGGTCCCATGGCAGACGAGTCCCGCCCGCATGACCTCATCCTCTTCGGCGCCACCGGCTTCACCGGCGGCCTCACCGCGGAGTACCTGGCCCGGCACGCGCCGCCCGGCTGCCGCTGGGCGCTGGCCGGGCGCGACGCCGGGCGGCTGGCGGAGGTGCGCGACCGGGTGGCCGCGATCCGGCCGGAGTGGGGCGATCTGCCGCTGCTCACCGCCGACGCGGCGGACCCCGTGGCGCTGCACGGGCTGGCCGAGCAGACCCGGGTGGTGGCCACGACGGTGGGGCCGTTCCTGCGCCACGGCGAGCCGCTGGCCGCCGCGTGCGCCGCGGCCGGGACGGATTACGCCGACCTGACGGGTGAACCGGAGTTCGTCGACCGGGTGTACGTACGCCACCACGAGCGGGCCCGGGAGACCGGGGCCCGGCTGGTGCACTCCTGCGGGTTCGAGTGCACGCCGTTCGACCTCGGCGTGCGCTTCACCGTCGAGCAACTGCCGGAGGACGTGCCCCTGCGCATCGACGGCTTCCTGCGCGCCGCGGGCGGGCTCTCCGGCGGCACGCTGGCGTCCGCGCTCGGGGCCGTCTCCCGGCCGCTGCCGGGCGCACGTGCGGCGCGGGCCCGCCGCCGGGCGGAGCCGCGGGTGACGGAGCGCCGGGTGCGGGCGCCGTTGGGTGCACCGACGCGCAGCGGCGCGCTGCGCGCCTGGGGGCTGCCGCTGCCGACGCTGGAGTCGCGGGTGGTGGCGCGGTCGGCGACGGCGCTGCCGCGGTACGGGCCGGACTTCCGCTACCGCCACTACGCCGCCGTCAAGCGGCTGCCCGTCGCCGTGGGCACCGTGCTGGGCGCCGGGGCATTCGCCGCAGCGGCGCAACTGCCGCCGCTGCGGAAGCTGATGGCGTCCCGGCTGGCACCGGGCACGGGGCCGAGCGAGGAGCGCCGGGCGCGCAGCTGGTTCTCCGCCCGCTTCGTGGGCACGGGCGGCGACCGGCGGGTGGTGACGGAGGTCAGCGGCGGCGACCCGGGGTACGACGAGGCGGCGAAGATCCTGGCGGAGGCGGCGATGTGCCTCGCGTACGACCCGCTGCCGGAGACGTCGGGGCAGGTGACGACGGCGCAGGCGATGGGCGAGGCGCTGACGGAGCGGCTGGTGACGGCGGGGATGGGCTTCCGGGTCCGGGTCGCGTCGCCGTAGCGCCGGGGGCGCGTGGCGGCGCGGTCCCGCGGTGGACCGGCCCGCCGCCGTGTGGGTTCGCCCGCCCCGCGGCCGCAGTGCTGACGAGCCGGGTGTCCCCGGTTCGTACGGCCTACTCCTGCGCCGTCTGCACCTCCAGCGCCGCGTCCCGCACCTCCCGCTGCGGGTGGGCGCGCAGAGTGCGCAGCATGTCCCGCCAGGGCTCCGGCCAGCCCGCGCGCGTACCGCCGGCCTTCGTGAGCACGACCGCGAACAGGCCCTCCGCGTGCCCGCCCGCCGCCGTCAGCGCGCCGGCCGCCTCCGCCCGGGCCTCCGCCACGCCCGGCCTGGCGTCGCGGTCCAGCCGGTGGGCCAGCGTGCCCGCCGTGGCCTCGGCGAGCACCGGGCGCCCCTCGTGCAGCGCGGCGAGTTCCCGCAGCGCCGCCGTCAGCTCTGCCGCCCCGGCCTCCAGATCGACGGCCACCGTGCGCAGCACCGCCGCCTGCGGCACGAAGTCGTCGTCCACGGCGAGCACGTCGGCGAACGCGTGCAGCGTGGGCCGCAGCAGCGGGCGGCGAACCCGCGCCCGCAGGGTCAACCGCCGGACGAGGGAGACCAGACGCCGGCGCGCGGGCAGGTCGCGGTCCTGCTCCGCGTCCGGCTGGCCGACGGCGCGGACGCGGAGTTCACGCGCGGCGCGTACGACGGGCTCGCGCGCCGGATCGTCCGCGGGGGCGTTGATGGCCAGGGTGACCAGGGCGTCGGCCGCGGGCTCCCACGTGCCGCGGTTGCCGAGGTCGGTGACCGCGCGGCACAGCACGTCCGCGGCGGTCGGCGACCACGGCGCCCAGACGGCGAGGCTGGTGTACGCGGCCCAGGCGAGCTGCGGGTCGTCGGTGCGGCTCGCGGCCTCCACCAGCCCCGCGTACCGCGGCCGGTGCTCCTCGCGCAGGTCGCGCGGCTGCGGCCGGAGCAGCGGCAGCCGCACCTCCGGGTCGTCGGCCGCGGCGGTCTCCAGCATCCGCCACACCTCGGGCCTGCCGAGCAGGCCGACGGCGAAGGCCGCACACGCGGCGCGTACGTCACGGTGCTGCTCCGGCAGTTCGTACGCGCCGATCACCAGCGCCGCCGCGGCCCCGGCCGGCAGCCGGGTGGCGGCGATGCGGACGGCCTCCTTGCGGCTGGTCACCTTCGCGCCGGCCGCGGACCCGTCGGGGCCGGGCAGCAGCAGCGGGCGCAGGGCGGCCTCGACGCGCGAGGGCGCCGCGTGCCGGGTGGCGCGGGTGGCGGCGTACACGGCGACGCGGGCGCGGTCGCCGCCGGCGTGCGCGAGCAGCAGCGGCAGCGCCTCCGCGGGCCGGTCGGTCCACACCAGGGCGGCGAGCGCGGCCTCGGCGAGCGCGACGTCGTCCGCCCCGGTGTAGCGGAAGACGACGTCGAAGCCGTGGCCGGGTATGCGGGCGGCGTCCGCGAGGGCCCGGACGCGGTCGTACTGCGGCAGCCCGGGGTCGGCCGCCGCGCGGGCAAGCAGCCGGGCGGCGGCGTCCTGCTGGGCGGGCGTCCAGCGCTCGGGCGTGACGACGGGCGGGGTCCAGGACGCGCGCGCCGTCAGGAACCGGCCCCAGGGCGGGGTGTCGCCGAGGACGGCGTCCAGGAGGTCCGTACGGGTGCGGGCGAGCACCTGGTACACCGGCGGGAGGACCGCGGCGGACGGCTCCTGCGCCAGCAGCCGGCCGACGCGCTCACCGCGGCCGGCGTGTGGCTCCAGCCACAGCGACACGGCGGTGCGCACGGTCGCGTCGTTGCCGAACTGCACCGCCTGCCACAGGTATTCCTGCAGTTTGGGCATCTCCCAGGCGCGCCGCCCGAGCGCCCGCGCGAGCGCGAACGTCAGCCCGTGGTCGACCTTGTCCGCGCCCGCCTCCAGCCACGGTTCGAGGGCGTCGAAGACCTCGTGTTCCTGGCCGCGGCGCAGCGAGGTGTCCAGCCGGCCGAGGTCGGCGCCGCCGGTGTGGCCGGTGAGCCGGGTGATCGTGCGCAGCGAGAAGCTCACCAGCTCGGGCCGGCCGCCCGCGGCGTGCTCGCGGAGCAGCGCGACCGCCAGTGTGCGCAGCGCCCCGCGGGTGAGCGGGGAGGAGTCGCGGGCGGCGATCGCGTCGGCGGCGATCAGGTGGAGGTGGTCGGCGGCGTCGGCGGTGAACAGCGCGGGGTGGGTCTCGGCGAGCTGCCGCAGGGCGACGGAGCGTACCGGGTCCTGGTCGTTGCGCAGCCGCTCGGCCAGCAGCCGGACGGCGCTGGTGACGTCCTCGGGGTGGCCGGAGCGGGCGGCGTTGGCGACGAGCAGCCGGTACGCGTGGGCACGCTCGTCGGCGTCGGAGCGGCGCAGCGCGGCGAGCAGTTCGCCGCGCGCCTCGGCGACGGGCAGGCAGGCCACCGCGCTCAGCACGGTCGAGGGGTGCGCGTCGCGCTCCCGGGCCTGCGCGGCCATGCGGCGCGCCTCCGCCGCGCGGCGCCGGTGGGGCAGGGCGTCGAGGAGGTCGGCCGGGAAGTCGTCGCGGGCGGTGTCCCGTTCGGCCATGGCGGCGTCGAAGAGCGCCTCTCGGCGGGACGGCGGGGTACGGCGCAGCAGGTCGGTGAGCGAGGAGGTGTTCTCCTGCCAGAGCCGGGCGAGTTCGGTCAGCTCGGGCGGCGCGGCGGCGACGAGCCGGTCCAGCACGGTGCGCGGCAGCCGGGTCGCGGCAGTCCCCCGGCGGCGCTCCGGGGCGAGCAGCAGGCGCAGGGTGCGGCCGGGGTCGGCGGCCACGAGCCGGTTCAGCCGCTCGTGCACGAGCGGCTGGAGCCCGCCGTGGCAGAACCGCTCCAGCAGGTCCAGCACCCGGTCCGGGGCGGACTCGGCGAGCGGGGCGACGACGCCGGAGTACGCGGTCCACCACGCCGCCCGGCCGCCGCGCGCCAGCAGGCCCAACTGCCGCTCCGCCTCGTCCAGTACGGCCCCGGGGTGCCGACCGGCGAGGGCTGCCGGGCCGCTGAGCGCGGGCCAGAGCGCGGGCAGCAGGCGGCGTACGGTCTCCTCCGTGCACGCGGGCAGCAGCCGTGCGGCCTCGCCGTCGCCCCACTGCTCGCCGACCGGCCCGATCAGTGCTTCCGCGACGGCGGTGCGCCGGCCGCGGACCACGGCGCGGACGAGCTGCGTGCGCACGACGGCGGGTGCGTCCTCGAAGGCGGCGACGACGGCGTCGTCGGGCAGCAGGCCGCGCCGTACCGCCTTCATGCCCTGGGCGCGCACCGCTTGGTCGGGGTGGGCGAGCCGGGCGGCGAGAAAGGCGGTGTCGCGCCCGACGAGGGCGGCGAACGCCGCGAGCCGGCGGCCGTACGCGCCGTGCCCCTCCAGCCCGTCGAGGAGCGCGGCAAGTTCGCCGCGACCGGTGGCCCGGCGGGCGGCGAGGGCCAGTTCGCGCAGGCGCTGCGGGTACGGCAACGGTTCGAGGGCACGGATGAGGTCGTCGGCGTGAGGCTGCATGGGACCGCATTGTTCCGTGCCGGCCGCCGATCGGCGGGCGAATTCTTGTACGAGCCGGGGCGGGCGGCGGTCAGTCGAACGACGGCATCTCGTGGGTGCGGGTGCGCTTGATCTCGTACAGGCCGGGCACGCCGCCCAGCGTCAGCAGCCCGTCCCACAGCCGCAGCGCGTCGTCGCCGCGCGGCGTGGGCGAGACGACGGGGCCGAAGAAGGCGAAGCGGGCGCCGCCGGGCGGGGTGACGGCGAGGACGGGGCTGCCGACGTCGGTGCCGACCAGCGCGATGCCCTCGGCGTGCGAGGCGCGTACGGCCTCGTCGTACGCCTGTGACTCGGCGGCCGCGGCCAGTTCGGCGGGGAGCCCGGTGTCGTCGAGCGCGCGGGCAAGGCCGTCCCACTCGCCTCGCTCGTGCAGCCGCACGGCCAGGGCTGCGTAGTAGCGGCCGAGGGCGTCGGAACCGTGGTGCTCCGCGACGGCGGCGCAGACCCGCACCGGCTGCCGGAGGTAGTCGCCCCACTCCCCCTCGGGATCCTCGGGGTTGACCTCGCGGCCCTCGTTGAGGACCTCCAGGCTCATGACCCGCCAGCGCACCCGGATGCCGGTGAGCCGCCGCACCTCGGTCAGCCAGCGCGCCGTCGTCCACGTCCAGGGACACACGGGATCGAACCAGAAGTCGACCGCATGCGTGCCGTCGCCGGGGTCCGCCGCCTCGTCCGTCATCACTCCACCGTATCGAGGTGCAGGCGGACGAACCGGGGGCGGTACAGGGCGACGTTGCGGTGCACGTTGGCCGAGACGTTGTCGGCCGAGGCGTCCAGCCAGTTGACGTCGTAGCCGAGGAGCAGGCCGTCGCCGGAGCCGACGCCGGGATGCGCCTGCGGGTTGTACGCGGCGGCGCCGGAGCCGCCGGCCGCGTCCTCGGGCAGCGGCGGGGTGAACGCCTTGTCCGGCCCGTGCCACGGGCCCTCCGGCCGGCACGCCCAGTACGACGCGACGGTCGTCAGCCCGCTCCCGGCCGGCCCGCCCGCGTCCATCGTGAACAGCACCCAGGTGTCGCCCTGCCGCACGACGCTGAACGCGCTGCCGACGCCCTTGCGGCCGCCGTCGCCCAGCACCGGCCGTGAGCGGGCCGCCTCCTTGCTCCAGCGCTCGCCGTCCCAGTACCGCCACGCCGACCGGTCCGCGAGCCGCCCCACGGGCACGCGCGCGAGGTGCGCGCGGGAGCTGCGCTCGGCCTGCTCGGGGGTGCGGCCGTCGGTGCCGCCCCACACGTACGTGAAGTCCCCCCGCCGGACGGCCGCCGCGCCGTAGACGAGGCGGTCGGCCGGGTCGGCGACCAGCGACTGGTCGTCGACCTGGGTGATGCCCTCCAGTCGCAGGTCCGGCAGGGAGAGCGTGGCGACCTCGGTGGCCAGCGGTACGCCGTAGATCCACGGCTGCTGCGCCTCCTGCCGGTGCCACAGCAGCACCCGCAGCACCTGCTCGGAGGAGCCGGGCGTACGCGGCTCCACCACGGCGTGCACCGGCCAGCGCCACTGCCGCACCGGGGCGCCGGGTTCGGGGAAGAGGGAGGCGGGTGCGCCGGGGGCGCCGCCGAGGAGGGTGCGTTCGAGCCGGCCGTCCGCGGACATGACGAGGGCGGCGTTGCGGGTCCACGCGGGGGTGCCGAGGGAGGTGTCGCGCCAGGCGTGCTGCTGGCCCTGCTTGTTGGGCGGCGGCTGGACCTGCCCGAGGTACGGGTCGGAGACCAGCCACAGCGTCCGGCCGTCGGGCAGCTTGACGGAGTGGTTGCCGTCGCCGCCGGTCCAGTCGTCCGTGCGGGCGGCGTCGTCGCCGTAGCGCTCGAACTCGTCCGTCGTCGCGGCGTCGGCGCTCCAGCCGGAGACGGCCAGGCCGGTGCAGGCCCCGGCGTCGTCGCCGGAGTCGTCGTCGCCGAGCACGACGACGAGGCCCACGACGAGCAGCAGGGCGAGGGCTATCCCGGCGCCGGCGGTCTGGCGTCGCTCCATCGGGGCACGGTAACGGGCGGGGCCGGTGATCCGTAAGGCACCCCGTGGGACGCGGCCGGCGGCCGCCCGTAGGCTGGCGGCGTGGCGAAGCGAGACCTTGCGGTGTTCGACCTGGACGGCACCCTCACCGACACCCGGCACCGGCTGCACCACCTCGCGTCCTCCCCCAAGGACTGGGACGGCTTCTTCCGCGCGGCCCCTCTCGACCCGCCGCTGCCCGAGGGCGTTTCGCTGGCCCTCCAGTGGGCCGAGACCTGCGAGGTCTGCTACGTCACCGGCCGACCGGAGCGCACCCGCCGGGACACCGTGGCCTGGCTCGCCGCCCACGGCCTGCCCGAGGGCCCGCTGTGGATGCGCCGCGCCGCCGACCGGCGGCCGGCCCGGGTGGCGAAGCCCGAGCTGCTGCGCCGGGTGGCCCGCGGGCGCACGGTGGCGGTGGTCGTGGACGACGACGAGCCGGTCTGCCAGGCGTACGAGAAGGCCGGCTACCCGGTCGTACGGGCCGACTGGATGCCGCCCGCCGAGCCGCTGCGCGCGGCGCAGGAGGACGAGGGCCGCACGTAGCATCCGCCCGCACGGGACAACGCCCGCGATTCCCGGGCCGGATCGCGGCCCGCCCCTCCCGCGCCGCGGCCGGGCGACTACGCTCGGCGCACATGACCTCCCGCGACGACACGGACATCGACGACACGGGCCTCGACGAGACCGAAAAAACCGGAAAAGACCGGAAGGCCGGCATAGCCGCGGCCGCCACCGACGCGGGCGACCCCCACACGCCCGGCGCCGGTGACCCGGTCGAGGCGGCCGGCCTGCCCGACCCGCTCGACGACGACGGCGAGGACGGCGACGAGCCGCCGCCGCCCCGGCTGACCCCGCGGCAGGCGCGCCGCGTGCGGGCCCTGACCTCCGCCGGGGTGATGGTGGCCGTGGGCGTGGCGATGGTGGTGCGGTTCCGCCGGGAGCCGTCGCTGCTGACGTTCGCGCTCTACGGCGGCGCTCTCATCCTCTCCGGTACCGCGATCATGCTCAGCCGCGCCGGCCGCACCCGGGTCGCGATGGCGGTGCTGGCCGCCGGCTTCGCGTTCGTGGTCGCCGATCAGCTTCTGCGCTAGCGCCGCCGCGGTAGAGGGCGGCCGGGGCGGGTAGGTCATCGGTAGTACGCCGAGTGGGGGGTTCGTTGAACAAGAAGCACGCGGCCGCAGCGGCGGCGCTCCTGGTGCCCGCGGTCGCCGTCGCCGCGGTGCTGCTCGCCCGGTCGCACGGCGGTACCGAGGAACAGGCGCACCGCCCCCAGCCCCGCTCCTCCCCCGTCTCCCCGTCCGCGTCGCCCTCACCCGCCCCCACCGACGAGCCGTACGCGCCCGAGGGCCCGGTGCTCGGCGTGAAGCTGGACAACGCCGCGGCCGCCCGGCCGCACACCGGCCTGGAACAGGCCGACGTCGTGCACGTGGAGCGCGTCGAGGCCGGCATCAGCCGCTTCCTCGCCGTCTACGCCTCCGGGCTCCCCGACGTCGTCGGGCCGGTGCGCAGCGCCCGCGAGACGGACCTGGAGCTGCTCGCGCAGTACGACGACCCCGTACTCGCGTACTCCGGCGCGCAGTCCAAGCTCAAGCCGTACATCAACCGCGCCCCGCTGCGCCCGGTGCCGCCCGAGCAACTGCCCGGCGCGTACTTCCGCGGCACCGACCGGCCCATCCCGCACAACCTGTACCTGCGCCCCGAGCGCGTCACCGACGCCGCCCCCGAACTCGCCGGCATGGACGCCGCGTCGCTCTACGAGACCGGCGAGGCCCCGGCCGGCGGCCGGAAGACCGGCGAGCGCACGGTGGAGATGCCGGCCGCGAGCTTCACCTTCGACTGGTCGGCCGAACGCCGCGGCTGGGAGGTCTCCATGGACGGCACGCCGGCCACCAGCGGCGGCACCCGGCTCGCGCCGCCGACGGTGGTGATCCAGGAGACGACGATCCGCAAGGGCGGGTTCGGCGACCGGTGGGGCAACAACTCGCCGTTCACCGAGACCGTCGGCTCCGGCGACGCCACGGTGCTGCGCGACGGCCGCGCGTACGCCGCGGAGTGGGACCGGCCGACGGAGGCGGACCGCACCGTGTTCACGACGCCGGACGGCGAGCCGATGCCGGTGGCCGAAGGCCAGGTGTGGGTCGTGTACGTGCCGCGCGGCTGACCGCGCCGCGGGGCACCGCCCCGGCCGTTCGCGCCCTCACCCCGCGTCCATCCGCAGCACCGCCGCGCCCCTGACCCGGTCCGCCGCGAGGTCGTCAAGGGCGTCGTCCGCCCGGTCGAAGGGGTACGGGGTGACGGTCGCGCGCACCCCGTGCGCGTCCGCGGCAGCGAGGAACTCGCGGCCGTCGGCACGGGTGTTGGCGGTGACGCTGCGCAGCACGCGCTCGCGGAACAGGTGCCGCTCATAGTCCAGCTCCGGGATGGTGGTGAGGTGGATGCCCGCCACGCTGAGCGTGCCGCCGGCGTCCAGCGCCGCCAGCGCGACCGGCACCAGTTCGCCGGCGGGCGCGAACAGCACCGCCGAGTCGAACGGCTCCAGCGCCGGCTCGTCGGCCCCCTCCGCGGTCGCGGCGCCCAGCTCCAGCGCGAGCCGCTGCGCCGCCCGGGAGCGGGTGCGCACGTGCACCTCTGCGCCCTCGGCGAGGGCGAGCTGAGCGGTCAGGTGCGCGGACCCGCCGAAGCCGTAGAGGCCGAGCCGGCCGCCGCGCGGCAGGTGCGCCAGCCGCAGCGCGCGGTAGCCGATGATCCCGGCGCACAGCAGCGGCGCCAGCTCCTCGGCGGCGGGCTCCTTGGGCAGCGCGTACGCGTACGGGGCGGGCACCACGGCGTATTCGGCGTAACCGCCGTCCGCGTCCCAGCCGGTGTAACGGGAGTAGGGGCAGAGGTTCTCCTGGCCGCGCTCGCACCAGCGGCACTGTCCGCAGGTGTGGCGCAGCCAGGGGATGCCGACGCGGGATCCGATGCGCCGCTCGGCGGCGGCCCCGGCCGCGACGACTTCACCGACCGCCTCATGGCCGGGGACGACGGGCGTCTTGTGCGGCGGGAGGTCGTGGTCGCGGACGTGCAGGTCCGTACGGCAGACACCGCACGCCTCGACCCGGACGAGCAGTTCGCCGGGCCCGGGCTCGGGCACCGGCAGCTCCACCGGCTCCAGCCGGCCCTTCGCGGTGACGACCCAGGCCCGCATGGTCGTCGGCAGCGTGGCTCCCATGCCCCCATCCTCGCGGGCCCCGGTTCCCCCCGTCCACGACGCGCCGGGCGGTGCACTCCCCTGCGACCTCGGATGCCCCCGGCCGTACGCGCAGGGGTGTTCGAGGACGCCACGCCGGGTACCCGCAGGTCGCACTCGCGGAAGGAGATCGGAGGTGATCATCGGCAGCACGTGCCGTGATCGGTGAACGCCATGATCGTCGAAAGGACGTGCCTTGATGCGCATCGCATTTCTCGTCGCCCCCGAGGGTGTGGAACAGATCGAGCTGACCGAGCCGTGGCAGGCGGTCACGGAGTCCGGCCACACCCCCCGGCTGGTCTCCACCCGGCCGGGCCGGGCACAGGGGTTCGACCACCTGGACAAGGCGGACACCTTCGAGATCGACCAGGTTGTCGCCGATGCCACCGCCGACGAGTACGACGCGCTCGTGCTGCCGGGCGGCGTCGCCAACCCCGACTTCCTGCGGATGGACGCGGACGCCGTGGCCTTCGCCCGCGCGTTCTTCCGGGCGGGCAAGCCGGTGGCGGCGATCTGCCACGCGCCGTGGCTGCTGGTCGAGGCCGATGTCGTCCGCGGGCGCACCCTCACCTCGTGGCCGAGCCTGCAGACGGACATCCGCAACGCCGGCGGCACCTGGGTCGACGCACCGGTCCAGATCTGCACCGACGGGCCCAACACGCTGGTCACCAGCCGCAAGCCGGGTGACCTGAAGCCGTTCGGCGAGGCGTTCCTGTCGGAGTTCGCCAAGGCCGCGCAGGGCTGAGCCGGCCGGCGCGGCCGGGCCGCGGGGCGTCAGCCCCCGGGGCGGATCCTCGCGGTCCGGGTGACGCGGCGGACGCTCCACTCGAACCCGCCGCGGCACACCACCGCGTGCTGCTCGTCGGTCACGACGCCCTGGGTGCTGATGCGGGCCCGGTCGGCGGTGCCGGCGAGGACCGGGCGCAGCACCTGGACGGCTGACGAGCTGAGCTTGCAGGAGGCGATGAGCCGGCCGCGGGCGGGCGCCAGGTACTCGAACGAGGCGGACGCGCCGAGCGGCAGCACGCCGTCCAGTTCACCGGGCGCGTCGCCGGCGGAGAGGATCGCGGCGAGCGCGGCGGCGTCGACGAGGGTGGCGAGGCCGCTGGAGTGCAGCGAGCCGATGACGTTCCCGAGCACACCGGGGGCCTCGACGGCGACCTCGGCGGCGCCGTCGATGGCGCGGAGCACCGTGAGGCCGGCGGTGCGGTGGGCGGGGACGGGCTCTAACAGCGAGCGCGCCAGGGCGGTGGCATCCATGGAGACATGGTGCCGGGGGCCGGCGAAGGCGGCGGGTCCGGCAGGCCAACTCCGGCTGACCGGCAGGTTCCGTCAAGCCGCCGGGCGCCGGGCGCTCACTCCTTCGTGCGGGTGGCCAGCACCTCGTGCAGGTCGTACCTGACCGGCTCCTCCAACTGCTCGTACGTGCAGCTCTCCGGCGTACGGTCCGGGCGCCAGCGGCGGAACTGCGCGGTGTGCCGGAAGCGGGCCCCGTTCTCCATGTGGTCGTACGCGACCTCCAGGACCCGCTCCGGCCGCAGCGGCACCCACGACAGGTCCTTCTGCCCGCTCCACCGGCTCGGCGCCCCCGGCAGCCGCGCCGACTCGTGCGCGTCCTCCTTCGCCCAGTCGGCCCACGGGTGCGTCGCCTGCTCCTCGGGTGTCTCCATCCGCAGCGGCGCCAGCTCCTCGACCAGTTCGGCCCGCCGCTTCATCGAGAACGCCGCGCACACCCCCACGTGCTGCAGCACGCCCTTGTCGTCGTTGATGCCGAGCAGCAGGGAGCCGATCACGGGCCCCGACTTGTGCCAGCGGAAGCCGGCGAGCACCACGTCGGCCGTGCGCTCGTGTTTGACCTTGACGAGCACCCGCTCGTTCTGCCGGTACGGCAGATCGGTCGGCTTGGCGATTATCCCGTCGAGCCCGGCGCCCTCGTACTGCTCGAACCACTCCTCCGCGACCGCCAGGTCCGGCGTCGCCGGCGCGATGTGCACCGGCGCCGTGGCGTCGGCCAGCGCGCGCAGCAGCGCCGCGCGCCGCTCGGACTGCGGGGTGTCCAGCAGCGAGTCGTCGCCGAGCGCGAGGAGGTCGAACGCGACGAAGCTCGCCGGCGTCTGCTCGGCGAGCATCCGCACCCGCGAGTCGGCGGGATGGATGCGCTCGGTGAGGGTGTCGAAGTCCAGCCGGTCGCCGCGGACGATGACGACCTCGCCGTCCACGACGCACCGCTCGGGCAGATTGGCCTTCAGCGCCTCGACCAGTTCGGGGAAGTAGCGCGTGAGCGGCTTGCCGGTGCGGCTGCCGATCTCGACCTCGGCGCCGTCACGGAAGACGATGGCGCGGAAGCCGTCCCACTTCGCCTCGTAGAGCATCCCGGGCGGGAGCTTCTTCTGCGGCTTGGCGAGCATCGGCTTCACGGGGGGCATCACCGGCAGATCCATGTGCGCAACGGTAAGGCGGGATTCGGACATCCGCCTTACCGTTGCGCACATGGGTGCAGCGATTCAGCTCCGAGCGGGCGACAGAACCGTGCGGCTGTCCAGCCCGGACCGGGTCTTCTTCCCGGCGAAGGGCTACACGAAGCTCGACCTCGCGCGGTACTACATCGCCGTCGGCGACGGCATCGTACGGGCACTGCGGGACCGGCCGACGACGCTCGAGCGCTATCCCGAGGGGATAAGCGGTGAGTCGTTCTTCCAGAAGCGTGCGCCGAAGAACACACCCGACTGGATCCCCACCGCCCGCATCACCTTCCCGAGCGGCCGGTACGCGGACGAGATGTGTCCCACCGAACCGGCGGCGGTCGTCTGGGCGGCCCAGTACGGCACGCTGACGTTCCACCCCTGGCCGGTGCGGCGCGGCGACACCGAACACCCGGACGAGCTGCGCATCGACCTCGACCCGCAGCCCGGCACCGACTACGCCGACGCCGTACGCGCTGCGCACGAGATGCGCGCCGTCCTCGCCGACCACGGGCTCACCGGCTGGCCGAAGACCTCCGGGGGCCGCGGGATGCACCTGTTCGTGCCGATCGCGCCGCGCTGGACGTTCGTGCAGGTGCGCCGCGCGGTGATCGCCGCCGGGCGGGAGCTGGAGCGGCGGATGCCGGAGCAGGTCACCACCGCCTGGTGGAAGGAGGAGCGCGGCGAGAAGGTCTTCGTCGACTACAACCAGATGGCCCGCGACCGCACCATCGCCTCCGCCTACTCGGTGCGGCCTCACCCGCACGCGCCCGTCTCCGCGCCGCTGCGCTGGGAGGAGGTGGACGACGCCGAGCCGGACGACTTCGACCTGGTCACCATGCCGAAACGCTTCGCCGAGGTGGGCGACGTGCACGCGGAGATGGACGAGCACGCCTTCGACATCACCTCACTGCTGGAGCTGTCCGCGCGGCACGAGCAGGACCACGGCCACGGCGACATGCCCTATCCGCCGGACCATCCGAAGATGGCGGGCGAGCCGAAGCGCGTGCAGCCCAGCAGGGCGCGGCAGGAGGAGTGACCGCGGGAGCGGGACGGCGCGGCGGAACCCGTGCCCGGCCGCCCGGGCACGGGCCGCCCGACCTGCGGCGCAGGCGTGATCGTAGACTCTGCGCATGCGATTCGGACTCCTCGGCACCGGCCCCTGGGCAGAGCGTGCGCACGGCCCCGGACTGCAGGCACACCCGCGGGCGGAGATCGCCGGCGTGTGGGGCCGGCGTCCGGAGGCGGCCCGTGCGCTCGCCGACCGCTTCTCCACCCGCGCGTACGAGGACGTGGACGCTCTCCTCGCCGACTGCGACGCGGTGGCCGTCGCGCTGCCGCCCGACGTGCAGGCGCCGCTCGCGGAGCGGGCCGCCGCGGCTGGCTGCCACCTGCTGCTGGACAAGCCCGTCGCCACCGAAGTGGCCGCCGCCAGGCGGGTGGTGACCGCGGTGGAGCGCGCCGGGGTCGCCTCCGTGGTCTTCTTCACGCTCCGCTTCCGCGACGAGACCGCCGGCTGGCTGGCCGAGCGGGCCGGCGAGGAGGGCTGGCTGGTGGGCCGCGCCGACTGGCTCTCGCCGGTCTTCGCGGGCGCCGACTCCCCGTACGCGGCCTCGCCCTGGCGCGGTGACAAGGGCGCGCTGTGGGACGTCGGGCCGCACGCGCTGTCGATGCTGCTGCCGGTCCTCGGCGACGTGGACCCGGCGGCGCCCGGCGCCGTCACCTCCGCCCGTGGCCCGGGCGACACCGTGCATCTGACGCTGCGGCATGCCTCGGGCGCGTCCAGCTCCTGCACGCTGAGCCACACCATCCCGCCGCAGGCATCCGGTGTCACCGTGCAACTGCACGGCACACCGGGCGTGCAGACGGCTCCGGACCGGGACGACGACGGGCCCGTGCCCGCGTTCGTCCGGGCCGTGGACGCGCTGCTGGAGGCGGCCGAGAGCGGCCGGCCCGACCCCCGCGACGTACACCTCGGCATGCGCGTGACCGAAATCCTCGCCGCGGCCGAGGAAGGGCTGCCGGCCGCGGGGGCGTGAGCCTTCCGTAGGCGGCACCCCCGTTCTCCGTCGGCCGCGCTCCCGGACGTCCGGCGCGGCCGTGGCAGCCGGCCGGGGGGTGTAGCCGCGGGCTTACGGGGGACCCGTCGTGCGGAGGTGACAAGATGCTTCCCATCTTGCTGGTACTTCTGCTGGCGCTGCTCCTGTTCGGCCTGGGCTTCGCCGTGAAGGCGCTGTGGTGGATCGCGGTGGTCGTACTCGTTGTGTGGCTGCTGGGATTCGTGATGCGAGCCACGCCCACGGGCGGCGCCCGGCGCTCGCGCTGGTACCGCTGGTAGCCGTCGCCGAAAGGCCCCGTCGGGGCCCGCGAACTCGCGTCGAGAGAAGGGCCGTGGCCCCCGCCCGAGCGGCGGGGGCCATGGCTGTCTCCGGTGCCGCGTCAGGACCCGCCCCGGCCCTCGGCGGCGGTACGGGCCTCGGGGACGACGCCCAGCAGGCGCAGCCGGTCGAGCGCCGTCTGCCGCGAGGCGATCCCCGCGGCCCCGGCCGCCCACTCGTCCCACTCCGGCCAGCGCGCCCGGTCGAACCCGGCGCCCTCGTACTCGTCCTCCGCGAGCAACTCCCCCACCACGCGCATGCCGTCGGCGTCACCGAGTCCGGGCCATCCCAGATACTCGGTGCGCCACGCCAGCCGGTTCTCGCCGCCCACCGAGCGGTGCAGCAGGTGGGCGTCGAAGGCCAGCACGTCGCCCGGCTCCGTCGGCAGCACGGCCTCGGGCATCGGCCAGCCGGGGAACCCCTGGTTGGCGGGGTCGAGATCGTGGTACGCGGCGAGCCGGCGGGCGTACGCCGGGTCGTGCGACCCGGGCAGCACCCGCAGCGCGCCGGTCCGCGCGGTACGGGGCTCCAGGTGGGCCAGGAACGTCACGCCGGGCACGTCCGGGCCGACGTCCGTGTGCCAGCCGGAGTTGCCGGTGAAGCACACCGCGCTGGGCACCGCGGGCACGGTCATCCGCCCGCACAGCTCGGCGGAGCCCTGGAACAGCCGCGGGTCGTCGGCGATCAGCGACTGGCTGAAGGGCGTCCGGTCGGCGGCCAGCGGCACGTAGTCGCCGCGGATGCCGCCTTCGCCGTACGGGTCGGTGTCGGTGCCGAGCCCGCCGTAGGCGTCGGTGAGGCCGGCGGTCACCTCGGCGGTGAGCCGGTCGGTCTCCTCGTGCGTGAGCAGGCCGCGCAGCACCACGTACCCGAAGGCGCGGAAGTGCTCGATCTGTTGGTGGCTGAACAACGACGTCACGGCGTCGTCTCCTCTCGTCTCGATGGCAGGTCGTCTCGCGCATCGGAAGGGAGGAGGGCCACGGGCCCGTCAGCGTCAAACGAATCCGGTTCGCATGACGCCCACCGTAGCCACGCGGCGCCGCTGTCCGCCACGGGGTTTACCCGCCCGCGGCGTTCGGGGGTAGGCGCGGGCGGCGCGGGGCCAGTGCCTAGACTCGCCCCCGACCACTGATCTTGACCACATCGGGGGGTTAACGCCCATGGGCACGAAGAAGACCGCCATATCCACCGCCGCCGCGGGTCTGGCCGCGCTCCTGCTGGCCACGGGGTGCAGCGGGGACTCGGACGACGACACGGCCGGCTCCGGCGACGAGAAGGCACGGCCCCGCCCGGTGATCAGCGAGAGCCAGGCCCGCAAGGTGCTGGAGCACTACGTCGAGACCAACAACGCGGCCAACGCCGATCTGGACCGCAAGGCGCTCGGCGAGGTCGAGGGCGGCGCGCTGTACCAGCAGAGCCAGGCGCAGTACCGGCAGTTCCCCACGTACGAGAAGAAGTACCAGAAGCTCTACAAGAAGCCGTTCCACTACCGTGCCGACGAGGCCCGGTACTACATCCCGGCCCGCGGCGACTGGTACATGGTCGACGCCCCCGTGGAGGGCCCCGGCTACGACGAGGGCGATCGCAGCCTGCTGGTCTTCGAGCGTGCCGGCGGCGGCACATGGAAGAACGTCGCGTCCGTCGGCATCCAGGGCCGGATCCCCGAGGTCGCCCGCGGCGACGGCGGCCTGCCGACCGTGCTGGCCCCCGGCGCCGAGGTGGGCGCCACCGCGCTCGACGGCCTCGACGACGCCGTCAACGACCTCTATGTCTCGGGCGGCAAGAAGGACGGCAGGCTCCTCGCGGCCAGCGAGGTGCGCAAGAACATGGTCAAGGACCACAGCACCCGCCGGGACTGGATCAGGCCCGAGCACGACGGCTCCTTCGAGACCGAGTTCGAGACCCGGAACCGCAAGTGGGACGACGCGTACGAGCCCGCCTTCCCGGACGTCTACGCGCTGCGCACGGCCGACGGCGGCGCGCTGGCCGTCTTCAACTCGTACGACGCGCGCGTGGACTTCGCCACCCGGCCGGGCTTCCACATCGTCCCGGGGGAAGCCACCGGTCTGTACGTCAAGGAGAAGGAGCCGCTGGGCGTGCGGGAGTACTACGCCGTGCAGAACGCGGCGCACGTACCGGACGACGGCAAGGTCGAACAGCTCGGCGGCGAGGTGGAGATGATCGGCGCGAGCTGACGGGCCGCTCCCCCGTTGCGCTCACCAGTCCGCCGGGTCCGGCGGCGGGAATTCGACCGTGACCGCGAGCCCGCCCTCCGGCCCCGGCACGGTGGTCACCTCCGCGCGGTGCGCGGCGGCGACGGCGCCGACGATGGACAGCCCCAGGCCGTAGCCGCCGCCGGCCGCCCGCGGCTGGAGCCGCTGGAACGGCTCGTACAGGCCGGGGATGCGCTCCACGGGGATCCGTGGGCCGCTGTTGACCACCCGCAGCATCGGATAGCCCGTCTCCCTGACGTCCGTGGCGACCCGCACCCAGCCGTCGGGCGGGGTGTAACGCAGTGCGTTCTCCACCAGGTTGCCGGCGAGGCGGGCGATGAGCCGTTCGTCGCCGGAGGCGACCGCAGGGCGCAGCGAGGAGTGCAGGTCCAGGGTGCCTGGTGCGGCCCGGGTGCGGTCGTGCAGCACCTCGCATACGACCCCGGCGAGGTCGACGGGCTCGGCGGCGACCAGCCCGCTCTGGCTGCCTGCCAGCGTCAGCAGCGCCTCGATCAGCCGCTCCTGCTCCTCCCCCGCCGCGACGACCCGCTCGCACACGGCACGCAGCGACGCCGCGTCCGCACCCGGGCGGGACAGCGCCACCTCGACCATCGCGCGCTGCAGCGTCAGCGGCGTGCGCAGCTCGTGGGAGGCGTTGGCGACGAACCGGCGCTGGGCCTCGAACGCGGCGTCCAGCCGGGACAGCAGCCCGTCGAAGGTGTCGCCGAGGTCCTTCAGTTCGTCGTCGGGGCCCGCTATGGCCAGCCGCGCGTGCAGGTTGTGCTCGGAGATCCGCCGGGCCCGGCCCGCCATGATCCGTACCGGCCGCAGCACCCGGCCGGCCATCACCCAGCCCAGGGCGACGGAGACGGCCGTCATGAGGGCGAGCGCGATGCCGGACTGCGCGAGCAGGGCCTGCAGCGCGGCCTCGTGGCGCTCTGTGGCCACGTGCCGGATGTCCGGGTCGCTCTGGCCGCCGGCCTGGGGGGCGTCGAACCTGACGAGGACGCCCTTGGTGGCGTTGCCGCGGGCGACGAGCGCATAGGTGATGGCGAGCAGCGCGACGCCGGAGACGAGGAACAGCGCGCCGTACAGCAGCGTCAGCCGGAGCCGGACCGTCCAGCGGAACCGGCGGCCGGCGCGGCGGGCGGGCTCAGATCCGGTATCCGGCATGGGGAACGGTCTCGATCACCGGCGGGTCGCCGAGCTTGCGGCGCAGCCTGCTGACGGTGACCTTCACGGCGTTGGTGAACGGATCGGCGGCGCCGTCCCAGGCCCGTTCGAGGAGTTCCTCGGCGGAGACCACGGCGCCCTGCGCGGACAACAGCAGCTCCAGCACCGCGAGTTCCTTGCGCGACAGGTCGAGCCGGCGCCCGCCGCGGCTGGCGAGGTGCTGCGCGGGAACGAGGGTGAGGTCACCGCGGGTCAGGATCGGCGGCACGGCGTTCGACGGGCGCCGGGCGAGGGCCCGGATGCGGGCGATCAGCTCGGCGAACGCGAAGGGTTTGGTCAGGTAGTCGTCGGCGCCGAGGCCGAGGCCGTCGACGCGGTCGGCGACGGTGGTGGAGGCGGTGAGCATCAGCACCCGGGTGCGGCTGCCGTGCCGGGTCAGCGCGCGGCACACCTCGTCGCCGTGCAGCCGGGGCAGGTCGCGGTCGAGCACGATCACGTCGTACTCGCTGCTCGTGGCACGGTCGATGGCCTCCTGCCCGTCGTACGCGAGGTCCGTGTCCATACCGTCCTCGCGCAGTCCGGTGGCGACGGTCTCGGCCAGCTCCCGGTGATCCTCCACGATGAGCACACGCATGGCGTCAGCGTGCCGGAGACCGCATAAGTCCCCGGTAACAGCCGAGGTCACAGGGCTGGTGCGGCCGGGACCCAGCTCGCCCGGCCGGCTGGGCGGTGGAACTCCGGGAGCGGAGCCCCCGCTGCTCGGGGGGACAGCAGGGGCACCGCGGTCTGCGTGGACATCTCTGCGTAGCGGGGCACCGTGCCGATTCCCCCGGATCGGTGCACCGGTACGTCAGGTGGTGGCCAGAGCCTCGGTGGGAGGCAGCCGGGCGGCGCGCACCGCCGGGTAGAACCCGGCGAGTCCGCCGATGAGGAGCGTCGCGCCGATGCCGCCGGCCATCGCCCATACCGGCACCACCGTCGCCCAGTCCTGGGACGTGGCGTAGCCGACGGTCACCCCGATGCCCAGGACCACGCCGCCGAGGCCGCCGAGCGCGGACAGCAGCAGCGCCTCGCAGAGGAACTGGCTGCGGATCTGACCGCGGGTGGCGCCCAGCGAGCGGCGCAGGCCGATCTCGGAACGGCGTTCGAGGACGGAGATGACCATGGTGTTGGCCACGCCCACACCGCCGACGATCAGCGCCACCCCGCCGAGTCCCAGCAGCAGGCCGCTGAGCGTCTCGTCGGTGGCCTCCTTGGCCGCCAGGGCGTCGGAGGGGCGGGAGACGGTGGCCTCGTTGGGGTTCTCCGGGTTGGCGGTGGCGCCGAGGACCGACTGCACGTCCGCGACGGCGGATTCCTCGCTGCGGGTGTAGATCGTCGTGGGGGTGCCGGCGAAGCCCAGCTCGTCCTCCGCGACGTTCCAGCCGATCAGCGCGGCCGAATCCAGCTCCGGCACCAGCTCGTTGTACGCGGTGAGGCCCACGACCGTGAACCACCTGCCGCCCAGCCACACCTGCGAGTCGGACCCCGCCTCGTAGACCCCGAGCTGCTCGGCGGCCTTGGGGCCGAGGACCACCGCGGGGTAGCGGCTGGTCGCGCCGTTCAGCCAGTGGCCGTCGGTGATCTGCAGGCCGACGGACTCCGGCAGGTCGACACGGGCCGCGCTGACGCTGAGGCCGCCGGTCTGCTCTTCCGGGATCCGGTCGTTGCGGAAGACGTTCGCGTCGATGCGCCCGATTGCCGAGACGTTCTCGATCTCGGGGATGGCCCCGATCATGGCCACGGACTCCGCCGGCAGGCTGGCCTCGGAGCCCGAGAACGACTGCCCGGGGGTGACGGTGAGCAGGTTGGTGCCCAGCGCGTTCAGCCGGCGGTCCAGATCCTCCGTGGAGGAGGTGGAGATGCCGACGACGCCGATCATCGCGGCGATGCCGATGGCGATGCCGAGCGCGGAGAGGAACACCCGCATGGGCCGCGAGCGCAGCCCCGAGCCCCCGGCCCGCAGCACGTCCGCCGGGGTCATCCGGGCGGGCTTCGGGGGGGTGGGCGGCGGTGGCGCCGGCGGCTGCGCGCGGTCGAGCTCCGCCGTCGCGTGCGGCGCGGTCATCGGACGGCCTCCTGGGAGAGCCGGGCGGCCGGGAGGGCCGCGGCGGGGGCGGAGTCGTGCTCGATGCCGCCGTCCTTGAGGCGGACTTCGCGGGGCAGGGAGGCGGCGATGTCGCGGTCGTGGGTGATGACGACGACGGTGGTGCCTGCCTCGTGGAGCTGGTGCAGCAGCTCCATCACGACCGCCCCGGAGCGGGAGTCGAGCGCGCCGGTGGGCTCGTCGGCGAGGAGCAGGGGCGGGTCGCCGAGGACCGCGCGGGCGATGGCGACGCGCTGCTTCTCGCCGCCGGAGAGCTGGTGCGGCTCGTGGTAGAGGCGGTGGCCCAGGCCCACGCGGCGCATGGCCAGCTCGGCGAGGCGGCGCCGTTCCGAGCGGGTCCGGCCGCTGTAGAGCAGCCCGTCGGCGACGTTGTCGAGCGCCGGCACGCCGGGGGCGAGGTGGAACTGCTGGAAGACGAAGCCGATGGTGCCCGCCCGCAGGGCCGACAGCTCCCGGTCGCTGAGCCGCTCGATGTCGTGGCCGTCGATGCGGACGGTGCCCGCGGAGGGGCGGTCGAGCGTCCCCATGATGTTGAGCATGGTGGACTTGCCAGAGCCGGACGGGCCGACGACGGCCAGCAGCTCGCCACGCCGGATGACGACGTCGGCGGAACGGAGCGCGGCGACGTCCCCGTAGGTCTTGGTGACCCCGGTCAGCTCGACTACCGGAGGGGAGAGGACGGTCACTTCGGAACCCCCACGGACATGCCTTCCTCGATGCCGTCGCCGGTGACCTCGACCAGCCCGTTGGCGAACATGCCCAGCTCGACGGGCACGGCCTCGGTGCTCCCGCCCGCGGTCACCTTCTGCACCGCGTAGCCGCCGCCCTGCCGGGCGACGAGTGCGTTCACGGGCACCGCGAGCACGTCCTCGCGGGTGTCCGCCTTGAGCACCACGTCGACGGGCGCGGCCTGGTAACGGCCGAGCTTGTCCTGCTGGCCGACGCTCAACTGCAGGGGCAGCGTGGACTCCTGCTCCTCCTCGTCCTGGCCGCCCGCGGCGCCGGAGCCGGAACCCGCGGCGGCGGGCGGGGTGCCGATGTCCGTCACCTTGCCGTCCACGGTCGTGCCGTTGGGCAGCTCGATCTCGGCCTTGGTGCCGACCCGTACGAGGTCCTCGAACTGCGCGTCCAGCTCCACGGAGACGACCCGCTCGGTGCCGGTCCAGTCGAGGACCGCGCCCTCGGCCTTGGCGCCGGGCCAGGTCTGCAGCGCGGCGACGCGCCGGGCGCCCTCCGCGGTGACGGCGTCGCCGGCCTCGACGACGCCGGTCTGCTCCCGGCCCATGTCCTCCTGCCAGGCGGACACCGCGTCGGCGGTGTCCGAGCTGTAGGTCTCGTCGACGGTGAAGCCGGTGTAGCCGAGCTTGTCGAGGTTGCGTTCCAGCAACTCGACGTCACCGCCCTCGCTGCCGGCCGACAGCGTGCGGTACAGCGGTGTGTCGCCGTAGAGCAGCGGGACCTTCTCGCCGTCGACGCTGTACACGGTCTCGCCGCGCTTGATCGTGGAGCCCTCGTTGGGCGTCCAGGTGACGATCCCCGCGCCTGTGTCCGCGGCGCCGGCGCCGGAGTCCGCCGCGGTTCCGCCGCCGCCGGCCGGCTGGCCGGTGCCGGGGTCCGCGCCGGGGTCGGCGCCGCCGCCCGCCGGGGCGATCGCCACGACCGTGGAGACGTCGCCGTAGCCCAGGGTGCCGTCCACGGTCTCGCTGCTGGTGAGCGTCGTACGCTCCACCTGGGCCGTCGCTGCCGGTCCCGAGGGCCCGGCGGCGGGCTCTTCGGAGTCCTCGCCGCCGAGCGCGCCGGTGGCGGCGAGACCGGCCGCCGCGGCGACGCCGATCGCGATCACCACGATCAGCGCCATCCGCAGCTTGCGGCTCTTGCGCGCCGGCTCGGGGCCGCTCGGCGCGCCGTCGCCTCCGGCGGGCGGGGCCGCGGTGGCGAGTTCGCCGCCGGACCCGCCCGCCTCGGGGTCGCCGCCCGCGGTGAGCGGCCCGGGCGGCCGGACTTCCAGCGCGCCCGGTGGCCGTTCCCGCAGGTTCAGCTCCTCCGTCTCCTCACGGCTTGTCACTGCGGGCCCCCGCCGATCCGCATGCCGCCGCCGGGGTACTTGTCCTGGCATGCCTGCCGGGCCGGCTCGAACGTCGTCGGGTCGGCGGCACCGATGTCCACGACCATGCTGTTGCCCTCGATCTCCGGGTCGGGGAAGTCGGGCACGCCGTTCTGGCGGATGCACTCGGCCCACTCCGCGACCTTCTCGGAGTCCAGCGGCTCACCGCCGCCCGGGCCGCCCTGGCGCTGCGGCTGCTTGTCGCGGCAGGCTTCCTCCGCGGACTTGAACTCGGCGGACTCCGGGTCGAAGCCGCCCTGGTTGAACATGACGCCGCCGGTGTCCTGCACCGGGTCCTTGAACTCCGGCACCCCGTTGTCACGCATGCACTGCGCGTACTCGACCGCCTGGTCGAACGGGCTGCCCGGAGAGGCGGACGTGCCGCCGTCGGAGGAGGCGGCCTCGGAATCGTCGGAGCACCCCGCCAGCACGACACTGACGACGAGTGCGGACGAGGCGAGCAGGGTCTGCGCGAATGCGCGTTTGCGTGTGGTGAACATGGGCCCAAGTTCTACGCGAGCGCCGGTCACAGGGCGGATACAGAACGCCGCCGACGCAGGACGTCGGCGGCGGCTTTCATGAGAATTCCATGAATGGGGTTCTGTCGGCCGTGCTCAGCGCGCCGCGGGGGCGGGCCTTTTCCTCAGCAGAACTTCAGGCAAGACTGCCGGAACCGGTAGTCCGCTCCGCCGGGCCGGCCTTTTCGGCGCTGTCGGCGTCGTCGTGCAGCGAGATGGCCCGTCCGGGGCACCGGCCGGCGGCGCCGCGTACGGACCTGGCGAGCCCGGGGCCGGGGTGCGCGGTGGTGAGCAGCACCTTGCCGTCGTCCTCGGACTGGTCGAAGACCGCGGGCACATGCATCATGCAGAGCCCCGACCCCACGCACCTGTCGCGGTCGATCCGTACCTCCATCGTCGTCTCCCTCCCCGGCTGCCGGTCACCAGGCGACCGGCAGCCGCTCCAGGCCGTAGGCGGTCGCGTGCAGCCGGAACGGCACCTCCGCGGCCGGCGCGGCGAGGCGCAGGTGCGGGAAGCGGCTCAGCAGCGCCGCGTAGCCGATGCCGAGTTCCATGCGGGCGAGCGCGGCACCCAGGCAGTGGTGGACGCCGTGGCCGAAGGCGAGGTGGGCGGCGGGCTCGCGGGCGGGGTCGAAGCGGTCGGGGGCCGCGGTCAGGGCGCGGTCGCGGTTGGCCGTCGGCAGCGAGACGACGACGTGTTCGCCCGCCTTGACGAGTTGTCCGCCGACGGTGACGTCCTCCAGCGCGGTGCGGGGCGTGGGCGCGTGCGGCACGGTCAGGTAGCGCAGCAGTTCGTCGACGGTACGGTCCACGGCCCCGGGGTCCGCGCGGATCTCCGCGAGCCGATCGGGGTGTTCGAGCAGCACCAGGGTGCCGAGGCTCAGCATCCCGGAGACGTTGTCGAGGCCGGCGAGCATCAACAGCACGCAGACGCCGCGCAGTTCCTTGTCGGTGACGTCGGCTCCGTGGTCGCGTACGAGCATGCCGAGGAAGCCGTCGTCGGGGTCCCGGCGCTGCCGGGCGACCAGGGCGGCGAGGTAGCGCGAGAAGGCGGCGCCGGCGGCGGCCCGCGCCTGCCGGCTGCGGCCCTGGTCGAGGTGGTGACGGGCGCGGCGCAAGAACGCGTCGCGGTCGTCCCGGGGGACGCCGATCAGCTCGCAGAGCACCGCGCCGGAGACGGGGGCCGCGAACTGCTCCACGAGGTCGGCGGGCGGGCCCGCGCGCTCCACGGCGTCCATGCGGTCGGCGACGATCTCCTCGATCCGCGGGCGCAGGCGGCGGATCCGGCGGACCGTGAACTCCGGCGTGAGCATCTTCCTGAGCCGGGTGTGCTCGGGCGGGTCGTAGTCCATGAGCTGCCCGACCATGTCGTCCGGGCGGTAGTCGTCGGAGTTGGTCCCGTCCGTGCGCGCCGCGCGGCCGAAGCGGCGGCGGGTGGAGAACCGGACGTGGTCGCCGAGGACTTGGCGTACCTCGTCGTATCCGGTGACCAGCCAGACGTGCTCCTCGCTGTCGCCGGGGCCGACGTCGATCCTGGTGACAGGCCGTTCGGCGGCGATCCCGCGCAACTCCGCGGCGGGGTCGAAGCGCGTTCTGCGGGTGTAGACGGGCGCGGGCCCGGGGCGGCGTGGCATCGGATCCCCTACCAGGTGACGGGCAGCGCTTCGACGCCGTAGTTGGGCGCGAGCGTCCGGTAGCGCAGTTCTTCGGGCGGTACGGCCAGGCGCAGCCCGGGGAAGCGGTGCAGCAGCCGCGGGAGCGCGATCCGGAGCTGCACGCGGGTCAGCGGGGCGCCGAGGCAGTAGTGGATGCCGTGGCCGAAGGCCATGTGGGAGGTGACCTCGCGGGTGATGTCGAAGCCGTCGTGGCCGGCGCCGCCTCCGGCCGCCCGGTTGACGGCGAGCAGGGAGCAGACCACGACGTCGCCCTTCTTGATCACCGCGTCGCCGACGGGCACGTCCGCGAGCGCGGTACGCGGCGAGGAGGTGGCGATCACGGACACGTAGCGCAGCAGTTCCTCCACCGCACGGTCGGTCAGCTCCGGCTTCTCCAGCAGCAGCGCGAGTTGGTCGGGGTGGCTGATCAGGAGCATCGTGCCGAGGCCGAGGGTGCCGGCGACGTTCTCGTAGCCGGCGGCCATGAGCGAGGTGGCAATGCCGGTCAGCTCGGTGTCGCTGACGTCGTCGCCGTGTTCGCGGATGAGCATGCCGAGCAGGTCGTCGCCGGGCTCGCGGCGCTTGCGCGCGACGAGTTGGCCCATGTAGCCGACGTACGCCTTTCCGGCGGTCATCTGCTGTGTGCGGCTGCGGTTGCCGGCCCGGCTGATGTCGAGGTTGCGGGCCAGCTCCGCCTGGTCGTCGCGGGGCACGCCGAGCAGCGCGCAGCTGACGAGTCCGGGGATGGGCCAGGCGAAGTGGCGCATGAAGTCGGCGGGCCGCCCGGCGCGTTCGAGGGCGTCGAGGCGTTCGGCGACGATCTCCTCGATGAAGGGCTCCAGCCTGCGCATCCGCCGGTTGGTGAACTCGGCGGTGAGCATCTGGCGCAGCCGGGTGTGGTCCGGCGGGTCGTACTGCAGGAGGTTGCCCTCCTGGATCTGGCGCCGCCGGTCCTCCTCGGTGTCGGCGGGCGGCATGGTGCTGAAGCGGTCCGCGTCGCCGAGGATCTGGCGCACCTCCGCCTGCCCGGTGGCGACCCAGTCGCGGGGGGTTTCGAGCAGCGGTGTCTCCCGGCTCATCCGGCGCAGCTCGGGCAGGGGTTCGAGACCGTCCCTGCGGTTGTGTACGGGAATCTCCGGTGACTTGGCCACGCGCGCGCTCCTTCTCGCTGAATTCGTGCGTCTTTTCTGCACGCCGCCGGTTCCTGAGGGCGCGCTTTTCCGAACCGCACCGCGGGATACCGATTCCGGGGTGCCGGATTCCGTATCCCGCGGCGCGTTCGCATCATTTCTCTTCGGCCCCGTCCGGAATGCCGAGCCGCTCGGCAAGAATGCGGCCGATGTGCGCCGCGGGGGCGGATTTCAGCATTCCGAAATGGTTGGCCTCGATCTCGTGCGGTTCGACGTTTCCGGCGGCGTACGGCTTCCAGCTCTCGACCGCGTCGGCGACGGGGAGCCGCGCCGGGCGGTCCTCGGTGGCGACGAAGAGCAGCAGGTCGCCCGTCGTACGGCGTGGGGTGTGCTCGGGCGCGAACCCGGCCGAATTGCGCATGACCTGCTCCATCCGCGAGCGCAGCCGGCCGCCGACCCCGGGCACCGCCGCTTCGTCGCCGCCGGGGCCGAGGAGCCGGCCCTGCGGCGCGGAGGTGGCGGCGGCACGCCCTGCGGCGTCCTCGTTGGAGAACAGCGAGGTACCGGCGCCGCCGCCCGGGTACGCGTCCAGCAGGGCGAGCAGTTCCACGCGCTCGCCCTGCTCCTCCAGCCGGGCCGCGACCGCCTGCGCGAGCATGCCGCCGAACGACCAGCCGAGCAGGTGGTACGGGCCCTCGGGCTGCACCGTCCGCATCTCGTCGGCGTAGTCGGCGGCCATCTCGGCGACGCTCTTGGGCATCGGCTCCGGCCCCGCGAGGCCGCGCGCCTGGATGCCGTACACCGGCCGGTCCTGCGGGAGATGCGGCACGAGGACCGCGTAGCTCCAGGCGAGGCCGGTGGCCGAGTGCACGCAGAACAGCGGCGGACCGCTGCCCTCCGTACGCAGCGGGAGCAGCACGCCGAGACCGCCGCCGCCCTCGGGGCGGCGGGCCTGCGCGAGCGCCGCGTCGTGCGCCTCGGCCTGCCGGTCGCGTACGGTCAGGAGGCCCGTCGTGCTCCACCTGGCGCGCTCGCCGGTGCGCAGCATCCGCTCCCCCGCCGGGCCGTACGGGCAGGCCACGAAGTGCTCGCCGGTGAGCCGGGTGCTGCCGTGGTAGCCGCGGGCGAGGGTGGCACCGGCGACGTACAGGTCGCCGACGGCACCGGGCGGTACGGGGCGGAGCCGGTCGTCGAGGACGTAGACGCGGGTGTGGGGCCGCAGACTGCCGGTGGGCACCTCGGCGGGGAGGGGGGCGCCGGGGGCGGTGCGGTGGTGCAGCCAGGGTCCCGCGGTGCCGGGCGGGCCGTAGCCGGTGACCAGGGCGGCGTCCGGATGCCGGGCGCGCCATTCGCGGGCGTCGACGTCGGAGGCGGCGGTGCCGTCCTCGACGACGGTGACCTCCGCGAACGAGGGGTCGCCCGCGGGCAGTTCCGCCAGCGTCCACAGCAGGTCGCGGGTGGTGAGCGCGCGGCGGGCGGCGCGGGGGTCGGGCTTGCCGAGCAGGACGCTCTCGCCGGCGCAGAGCGCGCGGAGCAGCGGGGTCACCACGGCCTCGACCGGGGCGCGTTCGTCCAGGGTCACCTCCCGCGTGCCCGCGTCGGTCGCGGAGTCTTCGGGCCCGTAGGCGAGGTGGCTGACCAGCGAGCGGTGCTCGATGACGACGCCGGCGGGCACGCCGTGCGGTGTCGCGGAGTCCAGCAGCAGCGCGGCGTGGCCGGGCCGCGGCAGGGCGGGGCCCGGCTCGTCGGCGGGGCCCGGTCCCGCGTACGTGCCGCGGGCGGCGGCCAGGACGGGGTTGCCGAGGGGGACGACAGTCATCGCATGGTCGCCGGGCAGCAGTCCTGCGGTCGTCGCGGTGCAGATCAGCGCGCCGGGCCGGTGGCCGCGCAGGGGCGCGAGCGCCTGCATCGGCCGGTCGGGGTCGGTGAACAGGCAGGCGGCGCCGGCCTTGAGCACGCCGAGCAGCGCGACGGCGAGCCGGGCGCCCGGCGGCAGCGCCACGGCGACGATGTCCTCCGTGCCGACGCCGCGGGCGGCCAGCCGGCGGGCGAGCATCCCCGAGGCGGTGTCCAGCGCCCCGTACGTCAGCGCGCCGTCCTGGTCGGTGACGGCCACGGCGTCGGGGGTACGCGCCGCCCGGTCGGCGAGCAGGCCGACGACGGTGGTGTCCGGCAGCGGCGCCGCGGTGTCGTTCCACTCCCGTACGAGCCGGTGGTGCTCGGCCGGGTCCAGCAGCACGTCGACGTCGCCGAGGCGCACGTCCGGGTCGTCCGCGACCTGCCGCAGTACCCGCACCAGGCGGCGGGCGAGCGCGTCGGCGGTGGCGGCGTCGAACAGCTCGGCGGCGTAGCGCAGGTGGCCGTCCAGGCCGTTCCCGGAGCCGTCGGCGCGATACCACTCGCTGAGGGTCACCGACAGGTCCAGCTCGGACGCGGCGGGGCCGAGGTCGAGGCGGCCGGTGCTCAGCCCCGGCAGCTCGGAGGTGTCCTCCTCGTCGGTGGTGCCGTCGTGCACGTCGAGCATGACCTGCACCACGGGGTGCCGCGCCGCGGACGGCGGCAGCTCCAGCACGTCGACCAGGCGCTCGAAGGGCAGGTCCTGGTGGCGGCGCGCTTCGAGGTTCGCCTCCCGTACCCGGTCGAGGAGTTCGCGGAAGGTGGGGTCGCCGGAGGTGTCGGTGCGCAGCGCGACCGGGCCGGCGAAGGGACCCACGACACCTTCCAGCGCGCCCTCTTCGTCCCGCCGGGGCAGCAGCGCGCCCACGGTGACGTCGGTGCCCGCGCCCATCCGGGTGAGCAGCAGCGCCAGCGCCGCCTGCACGACGGTGAAGGCGCCTTCGCCGGCCTCGTCCAGCTCCGTCAGCCGCTCGTGTACGTCGCCCTCGACGCGCAGCGGAACCTGCCCGGTGCGGTGCGCCGCGAGCTGGGGCCGCGGCCGGTCGGCGGGCAGCCGCAGCTCCGGGGCGAGCCCGGCGAGGGTGTCCTTCCAGTAGGTCAGTTGGTCGCTGATCAGGCTCTCCGGGTCGTCCTCGCCGGCGAGGAGTTCGCGCTCCCAGAGCGCGTAGTCGGCGAACTGCAGCGGCAGCGGCGCACGTTCGGGCGTACGCCCCTCGCGGCGCGCCCCGTACGCCGCCGACAGGTCGCGCAGCAGGACGTCCAGCGACTCGTCGTCGGCGGCGATGCGGTGAACGACGAGGAGCAGCACGTGCTCCGTCTCCGACAGCGCGAACAGGGTCTGCGTCCACGGCAGCTCGCGGGTGAGATCGAAGGCGTGCACGGCGCGGGCCGCCAGCAGCTCCGGCAGCTCCGCCTCGGTCGCGGGGATCACCTCGGGCTCGGGCCGGGCGGCGGCCGCGCCGAGGACGCGCTGGCGCAGGTCGGCGCCGCCCTCTGCGACGAAGGTGGTGCGCAGCGTGTCGTGGCGGGCCCCGACGTCGCCGAGCGCCGCGCGGAGCGCGTGGCGGTCCAGCTCGCCGGTGAGGCGCAGCGCGACGGAGGTGCGGTACGCGGCGGAGTCCTCGGCGAGCCGGGACATCAGCCACGTCCGCACCTGGCCGGCGGACGCCGGGACCTCGTCCGGGTGCTCGACGGCACGCAGCGCGGGGCGGGTCTTCGACGCCAGCATCCGCGTCACACCCACGGGGGTGGGGGCGCCGAAGAACTGCCGCATGTTCAGCTCGGCGCCGAAGTCCTCCCGGACCCGCCCGGCGAGGCGCATCGCGAGGCCGGAGTCGCCGCCGAGGTCGAAGAAGTTGTCGTCGGCGCCGACCCGTGCCACGCCGAGGACCTCGGCGAAGAGGGCGCACAGGGCCTCCTCGGTCTCGCCCTCGGGCGCGCGGCCCGTGGCGCGCTCGGCGAAGTCCGGGGCGGGCAGGGCGGCGCGGTTCAGCTTGCCGTTGGGCGTCAGCGGCAGGCTGTCCAGGACGAGCACGGCGGCGGGCACCATGTGCGCGGGCAGCCGGGCGGCGGCGTGTGCGCGCAGCGCGTCGATGTCCGCCTCCGGGCCGCCGGGGACGACGTAGGCGACGAGGCGGCGGTCGCCGGGCCGGTCCTCGCGGACGACGACGGCGGCACGCGAGACGTCGGGGTGAGCGGCGAGGACCGCTTCGATCTCGCCGGGTTCGACACGGAAGCCGCGGATCTTGACCTGCTCGTCGGCGCGGCCGCGGAAGGCCAGTTGCCCGTCGGGCGTCCACGCGGCGAGGTCGCCGGAGCGGTACATGCGTGCGCCGGGCTCGAAGGGGCAGGCGACGAAGCGCTCGGCGGTCAGTCCGCCGCGGCCGATGTAGCCGCGGGCAAGACCGGGGCCGGCGATGTACACCTCGCCGGTGATTCCCTGGGGCACGGGCCGGAGGAAGTCGTCCAGCACGTAGGTGCGGGTGTTGCCGATCGGCCGGCCGATGGGGGGCGGCGGGTCGGCGGGGGCGACGTCCGCATCCAGCGGTGTGGCGGTGGTGATGACGGTGGCCTCGGTCGGCCCGTACGTGTTCCACACCCTGGCCTGCCGCGTCCAGCGCGAAGCCAGGTCCGCGGTCAGCAACTCGGCGCCCAGCACCCAGTTCCGTACGCCCCGCACCGCGGCCGGGTCGAGCACGCTCATGAGGGACGGCACCACGCTGGCCACGGACACACCCGCCCTGCGGACCATCTCCGCCAGCGCCGCGGGCTCCACGCGCTCCTCGTCGGACGCGAGGGCCAGCGTGCCGCCCGCGGCGAGGGTGACGGCGACGTCGAGGACGGCGGCGTCGAAGCTGAACGACGCGAACTGCAGCGCCGTCACGTCCTCCGCCATCCCCAGCACCGGCCGCATCGCCTCGGCCAGGTTCGCCGGGCCGCGATGGGGTACTGCCACGCCCTTGGGGCGGCCCGTGGAACCGGACGTGTAGATCACGTACGCGAGCTGTCCCGGCTCCAGCGCCGTACCCAGCGGCTCCACCGACTGCGCCGCGATCTCCCCGGCGACCTCGTCCAGCCGCACCGCGCCCTCAGGCGCCAGGTCGCCCGTGCTCAGCACCACCTGCGCGCCGCTGTCGGCGACCATGAACGCCAACCGCTCCGCCGGATACGCGGGATCCAGCGGCACATACGCACCCCCCGCCTTCCACACCGCGACCATGGCCGCGACCATCTCCACGCCACGCGGCAGACACAGCCCCACCCGCGACTCCCGGCCCACCCCCAACCGCCGCAGATACCGCGCCAGCCGATTCGCCCGCGCGTCCAGCTCCCCGTACGACACCTCCTCCGTCCCGCACCGCACGGCGACCGCCTCCGGGGCCTGCCCGGCCCGCTCCTCGAACCGGTCCAGCACCGACCCCGAAGGCAGCGCCAGCTCCGTGGCGTTCCACCCCGACACCACCGACTCCCGCTCCCCGGCCGCCAGCACCTCCACGTCCCCCACCCGCACCGACGGGTCCGCCGCAACCTGCTCCAGCACCCGCACCACCCGCTGGAAGATCGCCGTGGCCGCGTCGTGGTCGAACAGGTCGGGCCGGTAGTCGAGTTTGCAGCGCAGCCGGTCCCCGGCCGGGGTCACGACCAGCGTCAGCGGGTAGTGCGCCGCATCCCGGGACATGCCCGACGGTCGGATCGTCAACGCCTCGGGCCGGGCCGCCCCGGCGGGCGGCGGGGGGAAGCTCTCGTAGAGGACCAGCGTGTCGAAGACCGCGCCGGGGCCCGCGAGGCGCTGCACCTCCGGGAGCCCGAGGTGCTGGTGCGTCATCAGCTCCGACTGGCGCCGCTGCAGGTCCGCCAGCAGCTCCGTCACCGGCTGCCCGCCGTCGAGCCGTACCCGCACCGGCAGGGTGTTGAGCAGCAGGCCGACCATGGACTCGACGCCCGCCAGCTCCGCGGGCCGCCCGGCGGCGGTGGCGCCGAAGACGACGTCCGTGCGCCGCGCCAGCCGGGCCAGGACGAGCGACCAGGCGCCCTGCACCACGGTGTTGAGGGTCAGGCCCTCCGCACGGGCCAGGTCCCGCAGGCCCTGGGTGACGTGCTCGGGGACGTCACCCAGGACATGCTCGGGGAAGACGGGCGCCCGCGTCGGGTCGGCGGGGACGACGAGCGTCGGCTCGTCCGCGCCCGCCAGCTCGGCCCGCCAGGCGTCGCGCGCCGCGGCCTTGTCCTGGCGGCCCAGCCACGCGAGGTACTGGCCGTACGACGGCACTCTCCTCAGCCGCGAGGCGTCGCCCCCGGCCGCGTAGACGGCGGACAGCTCGGTGAGCAGGACGGGCATCGACCAGCCGTCCATGAGGATGTGGTGGAACGTCATCACCAGCCGGTGCCGGTTCTCCCCGAGGCGTACGAGGAGGAAGCGCATCAGCGGCGCGCTCGCCAGGTCGATCCGCTCGGCGAGCCGGCGCGCCGTGAGCCGGTCCAGCTCGGCCCGGACGTCGTCCTCACCGAGCCCCGACAGGTCCTCCTCCCGCCACGGCAGCTCCACGTCGCGCGCGATGACCTGCACCATCTTCGCTCCGCTGACCTGGCGGAAGCAGGCGCGCAGCGCGGCGTGCCGGGCGAGCAGCCCCTGCCACGACGCGCGCAGCCGCGCGGGCTCCAGCGGGCCGTCGATGTCCAGGGCGGACTGCACGGTGTAGACGTCGGGTCCGGTGCCGGCGAGCGCCGCGTGGAAGAGCATGCCTTCCTGCAGCGGCGACAGCGGCCACACGTCCTCGACCAGGGATCGGCTCATCGCACTCTCCTCATCAACGGCTTCGCGCCGGTCGGCCCGGCTGGGACTGCTCGTCGGCGAACGCCGCTTCGAGCTCTTCGATCTGGTTCTGGGCGAGGTCGAGCAGGGGGAAGTCGGAGGGCGTGTGCCCGCCGGCGTCCGGGTCCTCGGTGTGCGCGGCGAGCCCGGCCAGCAGCTCCAGCCAGGCGGCGCCCAGACGTTCGGCGTCCGCGGCGGCCAGCAGCCCTCCGGCCCACGACAGGGTCACCGTCAGCGCCGGGCCGGCGGGCCCGTCCTGCACGACGGCGCCCGCCTCCAGCGCGTGCGCCACGGGCATGCCGGCCGCTGCGGAGCCGCCGACCGCGGTCTCGCCGGCCGGCTGCCAGGCCCGTACGGGACCCGACGGGCCGGCGGCGGGGAAGCGGCCGAGGTAGTTGAAGCCGATCTGCGGCTGCGGCAGCGCCGCCATCGCGTCGGCCGTCTCGGGGTTGAGATGGCGCAGCAGCTCGTGGCCGAGGCCGTCGCCGGGGATCTCCTGTGCCTGCTCCTTGACGGACTTCAGCAGTTCGCCGGCCGCGGCGCCCCCGGCCCGTACGGCGTCGAGGTCGATGCCCGACGTCCGCAGCCGCAGCGGGTGCACGCCGGTGAACCAGCCCACCGTCCGCGTCAGGTCGAGGTCACCGACGGGTTCGCGGCCGTGGCCCTCGATGTCCACGAGCACCCCGTCGTCCCCACCCTGCCGCCACCCCGCGACCGCACCGGCCAGCGTGGCGAGCAGCACCTCGTGGACACCGCAGTGGAACACCCCGGGCGTACGGCCGACGAGCGTGGCGGCCTGGTCCGCGGGCACGGTCCAGGAACGGTTGCGCAGCGTCGGGGCGGTGTCGGCGGCGGGATCGAGCGGCCGGTGGCCCAGCGGCGGCTCGGGCTCGCCGAGCAGCGCCGTCCACCGCTCCAGCTCCGCCGCCCGTCGCTCGCTCGCGGCCTCGGTCACGAGCGTGCGGGCCCAGCGGCGGAACGACACCGCGACCGGGGCGAGTACGGGCTCCTCCCCCGCGGCCGCGGCCTCGCACGCAATCTGGAGGTCGGGCAGCAGGATCCGCCAGGACACCCCGTCGACCACCAGGTGGTGCACGGCGAGCACGACCCGCCCGACCCGCCCGGGGCCGGCGTCCAGCCAGGCCGCCTGCACCATCACGCCCGCCGCCGGGTCCAGCCGGGTGACCGCCTCGCGGGCCACGGCGCCCGCGACCTCGTCCAGGCCGTCGTCGGGCACGCCCGCGGCGTCGATACGGGTCACGAGGCCGGCGGCGTCGAGCGCACCGCGCTCGGCGACGACGAGCCGGGGGTCCGCCGCGTCGGACAGGTCGGTGCGGGCCCGCAGCATGTCGTGTGTGTCGAGCAACGCGCCGAGTCCCGCGGCCAGGACGTCCGCGGTGAGGTCCGCGGGGGCGCCGACGACGGTCCACTGCGCGAACCGGCCGCCCGCGACGCCCTCGCCGAGCCGCCGCATGACCGGGGTCCACGGCACCTCGCCGACGCCCACGTCCGCCACCGCGTCCGCGCCGTCCGCCGCCTGTACGACGAGCGCGAGGCGCTCCGGGGTCTTTTCCTCGAACACCTGCCGCGGCGTCAGCACCAGCCCCCCGCGGCGGGCGCGGGAGGCGAGTTGCATCGAGGTGATGGAGTCGCCGCCCAGTGCGAAGAAGCTGTCGTCCGGCCCGACCCGCTCCAGCCCCAGCACCTCGGCGAACAGCGCGCACAGCGCCGCCTCCGCCGCCGTGCGCGGCTCGCGGGTGGAGACCAGCCCGGCGAAGTCGGGGGCGGGCAGCGCCCTGCGGTCCACCTTCCCGTGCGGGGTGAGCGGCATCCGCTCCAGCGGCACGACCGCCGCCGGCACCATGTACTCGGGCAGCCGTTCGCGTACGTGGTCGCGCAGCACGGACGGCAGTTCACCGTCCTCGTACGGTCCGGAGGGGACGACGTACGCGACGAGCCGGGTCTCGCCGGGCCGGTCCTGCCGGGCGACGGCCACGGCCTGGGCGACGTCCGGGTGCGCGCCGAGCGCGGCCTCGATCTCGCCGGGCTCGATGCGGTGGCCGCGGACCTTGACCTGTTCGTCGGCGCGGCCGGCGAAGACGAGTTCGCCGCCGTCGGTCCAGCGCGCCAGGTCCCCGGTGCGGTACATCCGCTCGCCGGGCGTGTACGGGCAGGCCACGAACCGTTCCGCCGTCTGCCCCGGGCGGCCGCGGTAGCCGCGGGCCAGACCGGGCCCGGCGACGTACAGCTCGCCGGTGACACCCGGCGCGACGGGCTGCAGGAAGGCGTCGAGGACGTAGGCGCGGACGTTCGCCATCGGGGCGCCGATGGGCACGGGGTCCGTGCCGGGCGTCAGCGGGGTGCTCATCGCGGCGCAGACGGTGGCCTCGGTGGGACCGTACGCATTGATCATCCGCCGCCCCGGCGACCAGCGGTCCACCAGCCCGGGCGGGCACGCCTCGCCGGCGACGACAAGGGTTTCGAGGGTGTCCGGCAGTTCCTCGGCGACGGCGGGCACGCTCGGCGGGACCGTCACGTGGGTGGCGCCGGTGGCGCGGAGCGCGTCGCCCAGGGAGACCTGCGGGGGCAGTTCGCCCGCGGTGGGGACGACGAGGGCCGCGCCCGACAGCAGGGCCATGCACAGCTCGGAGACCGCGGCGTCGAAGCTCACCGACGCGAACTGCAGGACCCGGGAGCGCGGGCCGACCCCGAAGCGGTGGATCTGCGCGAGGCGGTCGGCGACGAGGTTGCCCAGGCCGCGGTGGGAGACGACGACCCCCTTGGGGGTGCCGGTGGAGCCGGAGGTGTAGATGACGTACGCGGCATGATCGACCGTCACCGGCCCGCCCCGCTCCTCCGCCCGCAACACCCCACCCGGAAAACCGGCCACCTCCGCCGCCACCGCCGGATCGTCCAGCACCACGGCTCGGACACCGTCCGGGAGCACGCCATACGTCCCCGACGTGCACAGCACCACCGCAGGATCAGCGTCCCCCAGCACGAACCCCAACCGCTCCACCGGATAGCCAGGGTCCACGGGGACGAACACACCCCCCGCCAACGACACCGCCAACAGCGCCACGACCAACGCCACCGACCGCTCCACCACCACCCCCACCCGAACCTCAGGCCCCACCCCCACCGCCACGAGGAACCGAGCCAACCGCCCCGCACGATCCCCCAACTCCCCATACGACAACGACACCCCACCCGCCACCACCGCCACCGCCCCCGACGACCGCACCACCTGAACGCCGAACAACTCGGGCAGCGGTGCGGCCGGCAGCGGGGCCCCGGTACGGTTCCACTCCTCGGTCACCAGCGTGCGGTTGGCGTCGGTGACGGCGCTCACGCGGCCGACGGGTGCGGTGGGGTCGGCGACCAGTTGCGCCAGCACGTGTTCAAAGGAGGCGAGGATGTCCTCGGCGCGGTCGCGGTCGAAGACGTCGGGGCGGTAGATGAAGTCGCCCTGGATGCGCTGGCCGGGGACGGCGATCAGCGTCAGCGGGTAGTGGCCGGTGTCCTCGGTGACGCCCGCGGGGCGGATCGTCAGCGCCTCGGGGTCGGGTGAACCGGCGGGCGGCGCCGGGTAGTTCTCGAAGACCACGAGCGTGTCGAACGTACCGCCCGCCCCGGCCGCCTTCTGCACCTCCTGAAGCCCGATGTGCTGGTGCGCCATCAGCGCCACCTGCCGCCGCTGAAGCTCGGCCAGCATGCCGGCCACCGGCTGCGCACCGTCGAGCCGGACGCGCACCGGCAGGGTGTTGATGAACAGCCCGATGATCGACTCCACGCCCGGCAGCTCCGGCGGGCGGCCCGCGGCGGTGGCACCGAACACCACGTCGTCCCGGCCCGCGAGCCGCGCCAGCACCAGCGCCCACGCGGCCTGCACCACGGTGTTCACGGTGACCCCGTGTGCCCGCGCCAACTCCGCCGCGCCCGCCGACAGCTCCGCGCCGAACGCGTAGCGCACCCGCTCCGGCAGCACCGGTGCCCGCACCGACTCCGCCGGCACGACGAGCGTCGGCTCGTCCGCTCCGGCAAGCTCGGCGCGCCACGCCTCCCGCGCCGCGTCCTCGTCCTGGCGGGCGAGCCAGCCGAGGTAGTCCGCGTACGAGGCGACGGCCGGCAGCCGGCTCCGGGCGCCGGCCGCGGCGTAGGCGGCGGAGACCTCGCCGATCAGCAGGGGCAGCGACCAGCCGTCCATGACGATGTGGTGGTTGCTGACCAGGAGATGGTGCCGGTCCGCGCCGAGCCGGACCAGCAGGAAGCGCAGCGGCGGCGCGGTGGTGAGGTCGAACCGCTCGGCCCCGTCCTCCTCCGCCAGCCGCCGCAGCTCGCGCGCCGCGTCGGCCTCGGCGAGCCCGGAGAGGTCGGCCTCGCGCCAGGGCAGCGGTACGTCACGGGCGATGACCTGCACCGCCTCGCCCGACGCGAGCCGGTGGAAGCTCGCGCGGAGGATGGGGTGCCGGTCGAGGACGGTCGCCCAGGCGGCGCGCAGCCGGTCCGTGTCCAGCGGGCCGTCGAGCGCGAGGGCGCGGCGGCCCTCGTAGACGTCGGGTCCGGCGTCGTCGAAGTCGGCGTGGAACAGCAGTCCTTGCTGCAACGGCGAGAGCGGCCACACATCGGCCAGCGTGGGAACGGAGGTTTCCAGTTCCTCCACGGCGTCCTGGGTGAGGGCGAGGAGCGGGAAGTCGGAGGGAGTGTGCCCGCCGGCCGCCGGGTCGTCGGCGTGGGCGGCGAGCCCGGCGAGCATCCGCAACCAGGTGGCGCCCAGACAGTCTGCATCCCCGTCGTCCAGCAGCCCGCCGGCCCAGGAGAGCGTCAGCGTCAACTCCGGTCCTTCGGGCCCGTCCTGGATGACGGCTCCCGCCTCCAGCGCGTGCGCCACGGGCATGTCGGGGGCGACGGAGCCGCCGAGGGCGGTGTCGCCGGCGGGCTGCCAGGCGCGTACGGACGAAGCCGGCGCGGCGGCGGGGAAGCGGCCGAGGTAGTTGAAGCCGATCTGCGGCCGCGGCAGGGCGGCCATGGCGGCGGCGGTCTGCGGGTTGAGATGCCGGAGCAGGTCGTGCCCGAGGCCGTCGCCGGGGATCTCCTGTGCCTGCTCCTTCACGGACTTCAGCAGCCTGCCGGCGGCGGCACCCCCGGCGAGGGCCTCATCGAGGCGTACGCCGCAGAGATCGAGGCGCACCGGATGGGAGCCGGTGAACCAGCCCACCGTGCGCGACAGGTCCACCTCCCCCGCCGACGCGCGCCCGTGCCCTTCGATGTCGACGAGCACACCGTGGCCCGTCGTGTCGGGCCGCCACCGGACGACGGCCCCGGCGAGGGTGGCGAGCAGCACCTCGTGCACCCCGGTGTGGAACGCGGCCGGTACCTGCCCGGCGACGACGGCGGCCTGGGCGGCGGGCACGGTCCACTCCCGGCGGCGCTGGGTCGAGGCCGTGTCGGCGACGGGGTCGAGGGGGCGGTTGCCGAGGGGTGGTTCCGGGGTGCCGAGGAGGTCGGTCCACGAGGGGAGTTCGGCGATGCGGTGGCTGGTCGCGGCCTGGGTGACGAGGTCGTGTGCCCAGTGTCGGAAGGGGGTGGGGACGGGGGCGAGGGCGGGCTGCCGGTTGTCGGCGAGAGCAGCGCAGGCGGCTTGGAGGTCGGGGAGGAGGATGCGCCAGGACACGCCGTCGACCACGAGATGGTGGACGACGAGGACCAGCCGGCCGACCCGGGACGACCCGGCGTCCAGCCAGACGACATGCGCCATCGCCCCCTTGGCGGGGGCCAGGTGAGCGACGGCGGTGCGGGCTTCGCGGGCGGCGAGCGCGTCGAGGTCGGTGATGCCGGCGGCGTCGATACGGGTGACGAGCCGGTCCGGGTCGACGGTGCCGCGTTCCGGGACGACGAGGCGGGGGTTCGCCGGCTCCGAGACGTCGGCACGGGCCCGGAGCATGGCGTGCGTGTCGAGCAGAGCGCCGAGGCCGCCGGTCAGTACGGGGCGGGTGAGAGACGCGGGTGCGCCGACGACCATCCACTGAGCGAAGTCGGCGTCCGCCGACCGTATGCCCTGTGCCCGCATCGCCGGCGTCCACGGCATCTCGCCGGTGTCCTGGGCGTGGGCGGCCGGGAGAGCCGACCGGGCGGCACCGGCGACGGCGGCCAGCCGCTCGGGGGTCCGCTGCTCGAAGACCTGCCGCGGGGTGAGCACGAGCCCTTCGCGGCGGGCGCGGGAGGCGAGTTGCATGGAGGTGATGGAGTCGCCGCCGAGAGCGAAGAAGTCGTCGTCCGCGCCCACGCGCTTGAGCGACAGGACGTCGGCGAAGAGAGCGCACAGCGTCTCCTCGGTCGCCCCTTCGGGCGCGCGGCCGGTCGCCTGCTCGGCGAGGTCGGGCGCGGGGAGCGCGGCGCGGTCGGTCTTTCCGTTGGGGGTGAGCGGAAGCGCGTCGAGAACCGCGACGACGGCGGGCACCATGTGCTCGGGCAGCCGGGTGGCGGCGAACTCCCTTACGGCGTCGGTCTCGACGCCGCCTTCGGCGGCGACGACGTAGGCGACGAGGCGGCGGTCGCCGGGGCGATCCTCGCGGACGACGACGGCGGTCTGGGCGACGGAGTCGTAAGCGGCGAGGACGGCTTCGATCTCGCCGGGCTCGATGCGGAAGCCGCGGATCTTGACCTGCTCGTCCGCACGGCCGGCGAAGTGCAGCAGACCGTCGCCGGACCACCTCGCCAAGTCGCCAGACCGATACATGCGTGCGCCGGGCTCGAAGGGACAGGCGACGAACCGCTCGGCGGTCAGTCCCCCGCGGCCGATGTAGCCGCGCGCAAGACCGGGACCGGCGATGTACAACTCACCGGTGATCCCCGGGGGTACGGGCCGGAGGAAGTCATCGAGCACGTAGACGCTCGTGTTGCCGATCGGGCGGCCAATTGCCGGGGGCGGGTCATGCGGCTCGATGCCGGCGTCCAGTGGGGTGGCGGTGGTGATGACGGTGGCCTCTGTCGGCCCGTACGTGTTCCACACCTGCGCCTGCCGCGACCAGCGCGATGCCAGGTCCGCGGTCAGCAACTCCGCACCCAGCACCCAGTTCCGCACGCCTTGGACCGCGGCCGGATCGAGGGCGCTGATGAGGGACGGCACCACGCTGGCCACCGAGACATCCGAGCTACGGATCATCTCTGCCAGCGCCCCGGGCTCCGCCCGCTCGTCGCTCGACGCAATCGCCAACGTGCCGCCCGCCGCCAGCGTGACGGCGACATCCAGCACCGCCGCGTCGAAGCTGAACGACGCGAACTGCAACGCCGTCACACCCTCCGCCACACCCAGCACCGGCCGCATCGCCTCCGCCAGGTTCGCCGGCCCCTCATGCGGCACCGCGACACCCTTCGGGCGACCCGTCGACCCCGACGTATAGATCACGTACGCGAGTTGATCCGGCTCCAGCGCCGTACCCAGCGGCTCGGCGGATTCCGCGGCGATCTCCTCCGCGATCTCATCCAGCCGCACCGCACCCTCAGGCGCCAGGTCGCCCGTGCTCAGCACCACCTGCGCGTCGCTGTCGGCGACCATGAACGCCAACCGGTCCTGTGGATACGCCGGGTCCAGCGGCACGTACGCGCCCCCCGCCTTCCACACGGCGAGCATCGCCACGACCATCTCCACGCCACGCGGCAAGCACAGCCCCACGCGCGACTCCCGGCCCACAGCGAGCCGCCGCAGATACCGCGCCAGCCGGTTCGCCCGCGCGTCCAACTCCCCGTACGACAGCTCCTCCACACCGCACCGCACCGCCACGGCCGCGGGTGCTCTCCGCACCCGCGCCTCGAACCGATCCAGCACCGAACCCGCCGGTACCGCCAACTCCGTGGCGTTCCACCCCGACACCACCGACGTGCGCTCCGCGGGCGACAACACCTCCACCTCGCCGACCCGCACACCGGGGTCCGCCACCAGCTGTTCCAGCACCCGTACCAGCCGACGGGCCAGTTCCTCGGCCTCGGCCGCCTTGAACAGGTCCGGCCGATACGTCACCCGCACATGCAGCCGGTCCGCGGGCACCACGCCGATGGCCAGCGGGTAGTGCGTGCCGGCCATGCTGCGTACCTGGGTGATCCCGATGGTGTCGTCCGCGGGACCCGTGCCGGGCAGCTCCAGGTCGTTGCGCGGGTAGTTCTCGAACATCAGCATCGTGTCGAAGGTCGCGCCGGGCCCGGCGAGTTCCTGGATCTCCTGGAGGCCCACATGCTGGTGCCCCATCAGCGCCGACTGCCGCCCCTGCAGGTCCGCAAGCAGCTCCGCCACCCGCTGACCACCGTCCAACCGCACCCGCACCGGCACCGTGTTGATGAACAACCCCACCATCGACTCGACACCCGGCAACTCCGCCGGACGACCGGCCACCGTCGCACCGAACACCACATCCGAACGACCCGCCAACCGCGCCAGCACCAACGCCCACGCCCCCTGCACCACCGAATTGACCGTCAACCCCACCCCACGCGCCCACACACCCAACGCAGCCGTCGTCTCGTCCGTGAGCCCGACGAGGCACTCCTCCGGCACGACGGGCTCGCGCCCCGGGTCGGCGGGCACGACGAGCGTCGGCTCGTCCGCACCGGCCAGTTCCCCCCGCCACGCCTCCCGCGCCGCGTCCTTGTCCTGCCGGCCCAGCCAGGCCAGGTAGTCGCCGTACGAGGCGGGGGGTCTGCGACCGGAGTCGGTGCCCCCGGCCGCGTAGACCTCGGACACCTCGTTGAAGACGACCGGCATCGACCAGCCGTCGGCCAGGATGTGGTGGCTGGTGAGGACCATCCGGTGCGCTCGGTCGCCGAGGCGGATCAGCAGGAACCGCAGCAGCGGTGCCCGCCCCAGGTCCATGGGCCGGTGGAGTTCCTCCGCCGCCAGCCGTTCCAGCGCGTCCGCCACCCCGGTCTCTGTCCCCGACAGATCCACTGTTCGCCAGGGCAGCGGCACGTCACGCTCGACGACCTGCACCGCCTCTCCCGACGCCAGCCGGTGGAAGCTCGCACGCAGGGCGGTGTGGCGGGCGAGGACCGTCTCCCAGGCGGCGCGCAGCCGCCGGGTGTCCAGGAGCCCGTCGAGGGCCAGGACGCGCTGGCTCTTGTAGACGTCGGGGCTGTCGTCGTCGTATGTGGCGTGGAAGAGCATGCCTTCCTGGAGGGGCGACAGCGGCCAGACGTCGGCGGGCGCGGGCACGGCCGCCTCCAGTTCCTCGACACCCTCCTGGGTGAGGGTGAGGAGCGGGAAGTCGGAGGGGGTGTGCCCGCCGGCGTCCGGGTCTTCGGAATGCGCGGCGAGCCCGGCCAGCAGCTCCAGCCAGGCGGCGCCCAGGCGTTCGGCGTCCGCGTCGGACAGCAGCTCGCCGGCCCAGGACAGGGTGATGCTCAACTCGGGCCCGGTCGTGGTATCACGGACGGCGGCGCTCGCCTCCAGGACGTGAGCCAGCGGCAGACCGGGGTCGACGGAGCCGCCGACGGCGGTGTCGCCGGAGAGCTGCCAGGCGCCGACCGGCCCCGAGGGGCCGCCGCCGGCGGCGAAGCGCCCGAGATAGTTGAAGCCGATCTGCGGCTGCGGCAGCGCCGCCATCGAGTCCGCCGTCTCGGGGTTGAGGTAGCGGAGCAGCTCGTAGCCGAGGCCGTCCCCGGGGACGGCGCGCGCCTGCTCCTTCACGGCCTTCAGCAGCACGCCCGCCGCCGTACCGCCGTCCCGTACGCCGTCGAGGTCGATCCCGGAGAGGGTTGCCCGTACGGGCCGGGCGCTGGTGAACCAGCCCACCGTCCGCGTCAGGTCGAGGTCACCGACGGGCTCGCGGCCGTGCCCCTCGATGTCGACGAGCACGCCGTCGTAGACGCCCTGCCGCCACCCCGTGACCGCACCGGCCAGCGTGGCGAGCAGCACCTCGTGGACGCCGCAGTGGAACGCGACCGGCGTGTGGCCCGTCAGCGTTTCGGCCTGTCCGGCGGGCACGGTCCACGTGCGCGAACGCAGGGTCGCAGCGGTGTCGCGCGCCGGGTCGAGCGCGCGCGTGCCGAGCGCGGGCTCCGGCGCGCCGAGCAGGTCGGCCCACGCGGCTGCCTCCGCCGCCCGCTCCGGCTGCCCCGCCTGCACCGCCAGCTCCCGCGACCAGCGCCGGAAGGACGTCGCCACCGGCTCCAGCTCCGGCTTGCGTCCCTGTTCCACAGCCTCGCACGCGGCCCGCAGGTCCGGCATCAGGATCCGCCACGACACCCCGTCGACCACCAGGTGATGGACCACCAGCGCGATCCGTCCGATCCGGGCGGGCCCCGCGTCCAGCCAGACGGCCCGGACCATGACCCCGGCCGCGGGATCAAGCCGCCCGGCCGCGGCGCGGGCCTCGCGCTCCGCGAGCGCGTCGAGAGCGCCGCCGTCGAGGTCGTCCGCGTCCGACACGTCGATATGGGTGACGAGCGCGGCCGGGTCGACCGAGCCCCGTTCGCCGACGGTCAGCCGCGGGTGTGCCGCGTCCGCCAGGTCGGTACGAGCCCGCAGCATGTCGTGCGCGTCGAGCACCGCGCCCACCCCGCCCGTCAGGGCCTCCAGTCCCAGTCCCGCGGGGGCGCCCACGATCGTCCACTGCGCGAACCCGGGCGCCGCGGCCCGTACGCCCAGCCGCCGCATGACCGGCGTCCACGGCACCTCGCCCACGCCGTCGTCCCGTACCGCAGGACGGCGCCGTGCCGACCCGGCGACCAGCGCGAGGCGCTCCGGCGTCTTCTCCTCGAAGACCTGCCGCGGCGTCAGCACCAGCCCTGCGCGCCGTGCCCGGGACGCGAGCTGCATCGAGGTGATGGAGTCGCCGCCCAGCGCGAAGAAGTCGTCGTCCGCGCCGGCCCGCTCCAGACCCAGGACCTCGGCGAAGAGCGTGCACAGCGTCTCTTCCGCCGCGCCCGCGGGCGCCCGGCCGGTCGCGCGCCCGGTGAAGCCGGGGGCGGGCAGCGCCGCCCAGTCGACCTTGCCGTTGGCCGTCAGCGGCAGCTCGTCCAGCACCACCACCGCCGCCGGAACCATGTACTCCGGCAGCACGGCGGAGATGTGCCCGCGCAGGTGCTCCTCCTCGACGGGACGCCCGTCCGGCACGACATAGCCGATGAGCCGCTTGTCGCCCGGCCGGTCCTCGCGCGCGACGACCACCGCCTGCGCGACATCCTCGTGGCCGGCGAGGACGGACTCCACCTCGCCCAGCTCCACCCGGTAGCCGCGGATCTTCACCTGCTCGTCGGCGCGGCCCGCGAAGTGCAGCAGCCCGTCGTCCGTCCAGCGCGCGAGGTCCCCGGTGCGGTACATCCGCCCGCCGGTGTCGGAGGGGCAGGCCACGAAGCGCTCGGCGGTCAGGGCCGCGCGCCCCAGGTAGCCGCGGGCGAGGCCGGGACCGGCGACGTACAGCTCGCCGACGACGCCCGGGGGCACCGGCTGCAGGAACGCGTCCAGCACGTACACCCGCCGGTTGGCCATCGGGCGGCCGATGGGCAGCACGGCGCCCGCGGTGTCGCCGGGGCGCAACACATGCCACGTCGCGCAGAGGGTGATCTCCGTGGGCCCGTACAGGTGCCGTACGGACAGCCCGGGGCACACCTCGCGGACACGCGCCACGGCCGCGGCCGACACCACGTCGCCGCCGGTGAGGACTTCACGCAGACCGGCGAAGCACTCCGGGGACTCCTCGGCGAGCACGCGGAACAGCCCGGCGGTGACGTGCAGTCTGCTCACGCCCGCGCCTGCGACGGCCCGGCGCACCCGCTCCGCGTCGACCACGCCGGGCTCGGCGATCGCGACCCGGCCGCCGGCGGCGAGCGGCACCCACACCTCGTACAGCGAGATGTCGAACGCGTGCGGCGCGTGCATCAGCACCGCCTCACCCGGGCCCGCGGCCCAGCCGCTCTCACCGGCCAGCACCACAACGGCGCCGTGCGGCACGGCCACCCCCTTGGGCGTCCCCGTCGAGCCGGAGGTGTACATCACGTACGCGACGTCCGCGGCGGCCACCTTGACGGGGGCGGCAGCCAGGCGGTCGGCGAGGGCGGCCGCGGTCGGCGGGTCGTCCACGACGACGAGCGCCGCGGCGGCGTCACCGGGGACCGCCGCGCGCGTCCGCCGGGTGCAGACCACGGCGGCGGGCGCGGAGTCGGCCAGCAGGAACGCGACCCGCTCCGCGGGGTAGCCGGGGTCCACCGGCACATACGCCGCGCCGGCCTTCCACACGCCGAGCAGCGCCACGAGCAGGTCCGCCGACCGCTCCATGACGACCGCGACCCGGTCCCCGCGGTGCACCCCGGCATCCGTCAGATGCGCCGCGAACCGCCCGGAGGCGGCGTCCAGCTCGCCGTACGTCAGCGTCCGCGGTCCGTCGGTCACAGCGGGCGCGCCCGGCGACCGTACAGCGTGCGCGGCGAACAGTTCCGGCACACAGGCGCCAGGCAGCGGCGCCCCGGTGGCGTTCCACTCCCCCACCACACGCGCCCGGTCGGCGTCGGCGACCACGTCGATCCGACCCACGGGCGCCGCCGGATCCGCGGCGATCTGCTCCAGCACCCGCACCAGCCGCTCGAAGACCGTCCGGGCCGCCCCCCGGTCGAACAGGTCGGGGCGGTAGTCGAGCTTGAAGCTCATCTGCTCGCCGGGGGCGGCGACGAGCGTCAGCGGGTAGTGCGCCGCCTCCTGGCCACCGGCCATGCGGATCGCGAACGTATCGGGGGCAGGGGCCCCTTCGGGCGGCAGGGGATAGTTCTCGTAGACGACGATCGTGTCGAAGACACCGCCGCCGCCGGCGATCCGCTGCACCTCGGGCAGGCCCACGTGCTGATGCGCGACGAGCGCGGACTGCCGGTCCTGGAGGGCGGCGAGCATCTCGGCCACCGGCTGTGCGCCGTCCAGCCGGACGCGCACCGGCAGGGTGTTGATGAACAGGCCGACCATCGACTCGACGCCCGGCAGCTCCGGCGGCCGTCCGGAAGCGGTGGCGCCGAAGACGACGTCCGTACGCCCCGCAAGCCGCGCCAGCACCAGCGCCCACGCGCCCTGCACGACGGTGTTGAGCGTCAGACCGCGGCTGCGCGCCAGCGCGACAAGGCCCACGTACAGCTCCTGCGGGATCTCGGCGATCAGGCTCTCCGGGGCGACCGGCAGCCGGCCGGGGTCGGCGGGTGCCACGAGCGTCGGCTCGTCGGCCCCGGCCAGTTCGGCACGCCAGGCGGCCCGCGCGGCGTCCTTGTCCTGCCGCCGCAGCCACGCCAGATACTCCCGGTACGACGTGACCGGCGGCAGCCCGCGCGTGTCACCACCCGCCGCGTACACCGCCGACAGCTCTCCGAGCAGCACCGGCATCGACCAGCCGTCCATGAGGACGTGGTGGCTGGTGACGACCAGGCGGTGCCGCTCGGCGCCGAGCCGGACGAGCAGCAGCCGCAGCAGCGGCGCGGCCGCCGGGTCGAACCGCTCGGCCCGCGCCCGGGCCGCCAGCCGCTCGGCCTCGGCGAGCGCGGCTGACTCCGGCCGGTCGGAGACGTCCGCCATCTCCCACGGCAACGTCACGTCACGCGCGATGACCTGCACCGCCTCGCCCGACTTACGCCGCCGGAAGCTGGCACGCAGCGCGGCGTGCCGCTCCAGCAACGCCTCCCACGACGTCCGCAGCCGCTCCGGGTCCACGGGGCCGACGAGCTCCAGCAGCCGCTGGCCCTGGTAGACGTCGGGGCCGTCCTCATCAAAGGCGGCATGGAACAGCAGGCCCTCCTGCAGCGGCGACAGCGGCCACACGTCCTCGACGGCGGATCGGGTCATCGCTCTTTCTCTCCTCACGGCGGATCGCTGGCTGCGGCTCGGGACTGACGGGTTCACGGCTTTTCCCGGGTTTTCGGGTTTACCGGGCCGGGGTCACAGAAGGTCGTCGTCGGCGAGGTCGGCTTCGAACTCGTCCACCTCGTCCTGGCCGAGGTCGAGCAGCGCGAAGTCGGACGGTGTGTGCCCGCCGGCCGCCGGATCCCCGGTGTGCGCGGCGAGCCCGCCCAGCAGCTCCAGCCAGGCGGAGCCCAGCCGTTCGGTCTCCTCGGCGCCGAGGAGACCGGCTGCCCGGCTCAGGGTCAGCGTCAGCTCGGGGCCGTCCGGGGTGTCGCGGACGACGGCGTTCGCCTCCAGCGCGTGCGCCACCGGCAGGTCCGGCGCGGCGGAGCCGCCGACGGCGGTCTCCCCGGCGGGCTGCCACGGCTCGGGGTCTCCGGCCCGGGACGCCGCGGGGAAGCGGCCGAGGTAGTTGAAGCCGATCTGCGGGCGCGGCAGGGCGGCCATGGCGTCGGCGGTCTCCGGGTTGAGATGCCGCAGCAGCCCGTGGCCGAGGCCGTCACCGGGCACGGCCTGCGCCTGCTCCTTGACCGCCTTCAGCAGCGCGCCGGCCGCCGGTCCGCCGGCCCGCGCATCGCGAAGGTCGACGGCGGAGGCGTCGAGGCGCAGCGGGTGGACGGCGGCGAACCAGCCGACCGTACGGGAAAGGTCCATGCCCCCGACCGGCTGACGGCCGTGGCCCTCGATGTCGACGAGCACACCGCGGTCCGTCGTGTCGGGCCGCCACTGGACGACGGCCCCGGCGAGGGTGGCGAGCAGCACCTCGTGCACCCCGGTGTGGAAGAGGGCCGGCGCGCGGACAGTGAGCGTCGCCGCCTGCTCCCCGGACACGGTCCAGACATGCGCACGCATGGTCGCCGCCGTGTCGACGGCGGGGTCGAGGGGGCGGTGGCCAAAGGGTGGTTCGGGGTCGCCGAGGAGGTCGGTCCAGGACTGGAGTTCCGAGACCCGGTCGTCGGTTGCCGCGTGGGTCACCAGTTCGTGTGCCCAGTGCCGGAAGGGGGTGGGGACGGGGTCGAGGGCGGGCTGCCGGTTGTCGGCGAGAGCAGCGCAGGCGGCTTGGAGATCGGGGAGGAGGATGCGCCAGGACATGCCGTCGACCACGAGATGGTGGACGACGAGGACCAGCCGGCCGGCCCGGGACCGCCCGGCGTCCAGCCAGACGACGCGGGCCATCGATCCGCCCTCGGGGCGCAAATTGGCGGCGGCGGCCCGGGCTTCGCGGGCGGCGAGCGCGTCGAGGTCGGCGGTGTCGGCGGCGCCGATACGGGTGACGAGACCGGCTGCGTCGACGGCGCCCCGTTCGGGGACGACGAGACGGGGGTTCGCCGGGTCCGACAGGTCGGTGCGGGCCCGCAGGACGTCGTGTGCGTCGAGCAGGGCGGCCACACCGGCGGAAAGCACGTCGAGAACCAGAGCGGGAGGTGCCCCGACGACCGTCCACTGAGCGAACCCGGGGTCCGCCGCCCGTACGCCGTGCGCCCGCATCACCGGCGTCCAGGGCGCGTCCCCGACGCCCGTATGCGCGACGACCGGAGCCGACTCGGGCTCGGCGACGACGGCCAGCCGCTCGGGAGTCTTGGCCTCGAAGACCTGCCGGGGGGTGAGCAGGAGCCCTTCGCGGCGGGCACGGGAGGCGAGTTGCATGGAAGTGATGGAGTCGCCGCCGAGAACAAAGAAGTCGTCATCCGCGCCGACCCGTTCCAGGCCCAGCACCTCGGCGAACAGCGCACACAGAGCGGCCTCGGCGGGATTGGCAGGAGCACGGCCGGAGACGCGGTCGGCGAGATCGGGCGTCGGCAGGGCGGCGCGGTCGATCTTGCCGTTGGGGGTGAGCGGCAAGGCGTCAAGAATGACGACGGCCGCGGGGATCATGTGCTCGGGCAGCCGGGTGGCGGCGAACTCCCGTACGGCGTCGGTCTCTACGCCGCCGACCACGTAGGCGACGAGCCGCTTGTCGCCGGGGCGGTCTTCGCGCACGACCACCGTGGCCTGCGAGACGTCGGGGTGGGCGGCGAGGACGGCTTCGATCTCGCCGGGTTCGATGCGGAAGCCGCGGATCTTGACCTGCTCGTCGGCGCGGCCGGCGAAGTGCAGCAGCCCCTCGCCGGACCACCTCGCCAAGTCACCCGAGCGGTACATGCGCGCGCCGGGCTCGAAGGGACAGGCGACGAACCGCTCGGCGGTCAGCCCACCACGGCCGATGTAACCGCGGGCAAGACCCCGACCGGCGATATACAACTCACCGGTGATCCCCGGGGGCACGGGCCGGAGGAATTCGTCCAGCACGTACGTGTGCGCATTGCCGATCGGGCGGCCGATGGCCGGAGGCGCATCATGCGACTCGATGCCCGCAGCCAGAGGGGTGGCGGTGGTGATGACGGTCGCCTCTGTCGGCCCGTACGTATTCCACACCTGCGCCTGCCGCGACCACCGCGAAGCCAGATCCGCAGTCAGCAACTCCGCACCCAGCACCCAGTTCCGCACCCCCGGCACCGCCGCCGGATCCAGAACACTCAACAGCGACGGCACCACGCTCGCCACCGACACACCCGCACGACGGATCATCTCCGCCAGCGCCGCAGGCTCCTCCCGCTCCCCGCTGGCGGCAACCGCCAACGTGCCACCCGCCGCCAGCGTGACCACCACGTCCAACACCGCCGCGTCGAAGCTGAACGACGCGAACTGCAACGCCGTCACACCCTCCCCGACACCCAGCACCGGCCGCATCGCCTCCGCCAGGTTCGCCGGCCCCCGGTGGGACACAGCAACACCCTTGGGACGACCGGTGGATCCGGACGTGTAGATGACGTACGCAAGTTGCCCCGGCTCCAGCACCGTCCCCAGCGGCTCAGCCGACTCCGCCTCGATGTCGGCCCCCACCTCGTCCAGCCGCACAGCGTCCTCAGGCGCCAGGTCTCCCGTGCTCAGCACCACCTGCGCGCCGCTGTCGGCGACCATGAACGCCAACCGCTCCGCCGGATACGCGGGATCCAAGGGCACATACGCACCCCCGGCCTTCCACACCGCGACCATGGCCGCGACCATCTCCACGCCACGCGGCAGACACAGCCCCACCCGCGACTCCCGGCCCACCCCCAACCGCCGCAGATACCGCGCCAGCCGGTTCGCCCGCGCGTCCAGCTCCCCGTACGACACCTCCTCCGTCCCGCACCGCACGGCGACCGCCTCCGGCGACCGCCGCACCCATTCCTCAACCCGGTCCAGCACCGACCCCGCCGACACTGCCAACTCCGTGGCGTTCCACGCCGACACCACCGACGCCCGTTCCTCGGCCGCCAGCACCTCCACATCGCGGACCCGCACATCCGGGTCCGCCACCAGCTGCTCCAGCACCCGCAGCAAGCGCCGCGCCAGCCCCTCCGCCTCAGCCGCCTCGAACAGATCCGGCCGATAGGTCACCCGGACTTCGAGCTGGTCGGCGATGTCGACGCCGAGCGTCAGGGGGTAGCTGGTCGCTTCCCGGGAGTCCAGGACGTCGATGGCCAGTGCGTCGGGGGCGGCGGTCTCCTCGGGTGGGCGCGGGTAGTTCTCGTAGACGACGAGGGTGTCGAAGGTCGCTCCCGCTCCGCCGAGCCTCTGGATCTCCTGGAGGCCCACATGCTGGTGCCCCATCAGCGCCGACTGCCGCCCCTGCAGGTCCGCAAGCAGCTCCGCCACCCGCTGACCACCGTCCAACCGCACCCGCACCGGTACCGTGTTGATGAACAACCCCACCATCGACTCGACACCCGGCAACTCCGCCGGACGACCGGCCACCGTCGCACCGAACACCACATCCGAACGACCCGCCAACCGCGCCAGCACCAACGCCCACGCCCCCTGCACCACCGAATTGACCGTCAACCCCACCCCACGCGCCCACACACCCAACGCAGCCGTCGCTTCCCGCCCGAGCCGCACCTCGGTCTGCTCCGGCAGCACCGCTGCCCGCGCCGGGTCGGTGGGCACGACGAGCGTCGGCTCCTCCGCACCGGCCAGCTCCGCGCGCCACGCCTCCCGCGCCGCGTCCTTGTCCTGTCTGCTCAGCCAGGCGAGGTAGTCCCGGTACGGGGCGGTGCGCTTGAGCGCGGAGGCGTCGCCGCCCGCCTCGTACACCGCGGACAGCTCGCCGAGCAGCACCGGCATCGACCAGCCGTCCATCAGGATGTGGTGGGTCGTCATCACCAGTCGGTGCCGCCGGTCCCCGAGCCGGACGAGCAGCAGCCGCAGCAGGGGCGGCATCGCGGGGTTCAGCCGTTCCGCGCGCTCCTCGGCGGCCAGTTTCGCCAGCCGGGCAGTGGCGTCCGGGCCGGTGGCGTCGGACAGGTCGGCCTCGCGCCAGGGGAGCCGGACCTCGCGGGCGATGAGCTGGACGGCTTCACCGGAGACGCGCCGGTGGAAGCTGGCCCGCAGGGCGCCGTGGCGGGCGAGCAGCGCCTCCCAGGAGGCGCGCAGGCGCGCGGCGTCCAGGGGACCGTCGAGGCCCAGGACGAACTGCACCGTGTAGAGGTCGGGGCCGGTGTCGTCGTAGCCGGCGTGGAACAGCAGACCCTCCTGCAGCGGCGACAGCGGCCACACGTCGAGGGCCGGGCGGGTGGCGGCGGCGTGGGTCTTCACCGGTGCAGTCCTCCTTCGATCGTGCCGGCGATCTCTTCGAGCTGTTCGACGTCGTCCTGGCCGAGGTCGAGGAGGGGAAAGTCGGAGGGGGTGTGCCCGCCGGCGGCGGGGTCCTCGGTGTGCGCGGCGAGGCCGGCGAGCATCTCCAGCCAGGTGTGTGCGAGGAGTTCGACGTCGCTCTGGTCGAGCAGGTCGGGCGGCCAGCCGAGGGTGAACGACAGCTCGGGGCCCGCGGCGGTGTCGCGGATGACGGCGTTCGTACCGAGCGCGTGCAGTATCGGCATGTCGGCCGGTGCGGTGCCGCCCACCGCGGTCTCGCCGGCGGGCTGCCACGCCTCGACCGGTCCCGCGGCACCCCCGGCGGGGAACCGGCCGAGGTAGTTGAAGGCGATCTGCGGCTGCGGCAGCGCCGCCATCGCGTCGGCCGTCTCGGCGTTGAGGTGGCGCAGCAGTCCGTGGCCGAGGCCGTCGCCCGGTACGGCCTGGGCCTGTTCCTTGACGGCCTTGAGCAGCCGTCCGGCGGCCGGCCCACCGGCGCGTACGTCGTCCGGGTCGATGCCGTGCAGGTCGAGCCGCAGCGGGTGGACGCTGGTGAACCAGCCCACCGTGCGGGACAGGTCGAGGTCCCCGGCCGGCTCACGGCCGTGGCCCTCGACGTCCACGAGCACACTGCCGCGTACTCCCGGCCGCCAGTGGGACACCGCGGCAGCGAGGGTGGCGAGCAGCACCTCGTGGACGCCGCAGTGGAAGAGAGCGGGCGTGCGCGCTGTCAGCGTCGCCGCCTGGTCCGGCGGGAGCGTCCACGACAGGTTCTGCAGCGACACGACGGTGTCGGTCACCGGGTCCGGCGGGCGGCCGGTCAGCGCGGGCGCGCGGACGCCGAGCTGCGCGGTCCAGCGCTCCAGCTCCGCCCGCCGCTCGTTGCTCGCGGCCTGCGCCGCCAGCTCCCGGGACCAGCGGCGGAACGACGTCGCCACCGGCTCCAGCTCGGGCTTCCGTCCCTCGCCCACCGCCTCGCACGCGGCCCGCAGGTCGGGCAGCAGGATCCGCCACGACACCCCGTCGACGACCAGATGGTGGACGAGGAGCGCGATCCGCCCCACCCGGGCGTGCCCGGCGTCGAGCCACACGGCGTGGATCATGACGCCGTTCGCCGGGTCCAGCCGGGCGACGGCCGCTCGCGCGGCCCGCTCGGCGAGCCCGTCCAGGTCGTCGACGTCCGAAGCATCGATACGGGTCACCCGGGCGGCCGGGTCCACCGAGCCCCGCTGCCCGACGAGGAGCCGGGGGGCCGCCTCGTCGGACAGGTCCGTTCTGGCACGTAGCACGTCGTGGGTGTCCAGCAGCGCGCCGATGCCGCCCGCGAGCGCCTCGGCGCCGAGGCCCGCGGGGGAGCCGACGACCGTCCACTGCACGAACTCCCGGCCCGCGGTCCGTAGCCCGAGCCGGCGCATCACCGGCGTCCACGGCACGTCGCCGACGCCGCTGTCCCCGCCGGCCGCCACCGGAGCCGCCGCCCGGGCGGCGGGCACGGCGAGGCGCTCGGGGGTCCGCTCGTCGAAGACCTGCCGGGGCGTGAGCACGAGTCCGGCGCGGCGGGCGCGGGAGGCGAGCTGCATGGAGGTGATGGAGTCGCCGCCCAGCGCGAAGAAGTCATCGTCGGCGCCGACCCGTTCCAGGCCCAGCACCTCGGCGAAGAGCGCGCACAGCGCCTCCTCGGTCTCGCCCTCGGGCGGGCGGCCGGTGGCGTGCTCGGCGAAGTCCGGTGCGGGCAGCGCGGTCCTGTCGATCTTTCCGCTGGTGGTCCGCGGCAGCCCGGGCAGCACGAGCACCGCTGCCGGAACCATGTAGTCCGGCAGTGCCGCCGCCACCTCCTCGCGCACCCGCCGCGGGTCGACGTCCTGCCCGTCCGGGACGACGTAGCCGACGAGCCGCTTGTCGCCGGACCCGTCGGCCCGCACGACGGCCACTGCTTCGACGACTCCGGCGGCCTCCCGCAGCGCGGCCTCGATCTCGCCCGGCTCGATGCGGTGGCCGCGGACCTTGACCTGTTCGTCGGCACGGCCCAGGAAGACCAGTTCGCCGCCGTCGGTCCAGCGCACGAGGTCCCCGGTGCGGTACATCCGCTCGCCGGGCGTGAACGGGCAGGCCACGAAGCGCTCCGCGGTCAGCGCAAGCCGTCCCAGGTAGCCGCGGGCGACGCCGGCCCCGGCCAGGTACAGCTCGCCCGCCACCCCGGGCGGCACGGGCTGGAGGAACGCGTCCAGCACGTACACCCGGGAGTTGGTGACGGGGCTCCCGATGGGAGGGGTGTCGCGGGTGTCACGGATCCGGCCGAGCGTGGAGGCGACGGTCGCTTCGGTGACGCCGTACTCGTTGAAGAGCTCGCGGCCCGCCAGCCAGCGCCGGCGCAGCTCGTACGACACGGGCTCGCCGCCGAGGACGACGCTGCGCAGATCCGGCAGGCCGGCGGGCGGGACTTCGGCGAGCAGGGTCGGGGTGGTGGCGACGTAGGTGACGCGCTCCTCGCGCATCAGCCGGGCCAGCTCGTCGCCGGAGAGGTCGAGCCGGACGGGGCCGAGCACCAGCCGGCCGCCGGTGCAGAGCACGGGCCAGATGTCGCTCATCGAGACGTCGAAGCTCGGCGACACCAGTTGCAGGACGCGGCTGCCGGGGCCGAAGCCGTACTGCGCGAGGCGGTCGGCGACGAGGTTGCGCAGGCCGCGGTGGGAGACGACGACCCCCTTGGGGGTGCCGGTGGAGCCGGAGGTGTAGATGACGTACGCGGCATGATCGACCGTCACCGGCCCGCCCCGCTCCTCCGCCCGCAACACCCCACCCGGAAAAC